>JBJFGA010000105.1:0-16818 GCA_051892275.1 Oscillospiraceae bacterium
CAAATTGCATGGGATTACAAGGCGGAATCGCCGGCGGGCGTACCCGCCTAAATTATTGTTTATCCCCCCCAATTCATTCTACAGAAAGGAACTACCACCATGGCAAACATGAAAAAACTCACCCGCGACTACGGCGAGATAATCTGGACCGGAAAGAAGTGCATTATCGGGCTGCCGATATCCTTCACCCGGTACATTCTGACCGAAACAAAGCTCATCTCCCGGGTCGGACTGCTCAACCTAAAAGAGGACGAGATCGAGCTGTACCGCGTTTACGACAAGTCCATGAAACTGCCGTTCGGACAGCGTATCGTCGGCTGCGGCACTATCACCCTGCTCTCAAAGGACAGCGACACACCCTCAAAGGTTCTGCAATCCGTAAAGCGCCCCCGGGAAGTAAAGCGCCTGCTGGACGAGGCTGTCCAGGCTCAGCGCGACAAGTACAGCGTCCGTGGCAGGGATATGATGGGTGCCTCCGCACACATGGAAGACCTGGACGGCGACGGTATCCCGGACGACCCGCATTGCTGCGACCACAACTGACAGCACATTTTTCTCGACATTTGAGTATTTAGAACCTGTCCACATAGGATATGTGTGCGGATTTTCGAGCATAATTTTGTTGCAGACAAGGCAAAAATGCGCAGGCGGGCTGTTGCCCGTCAAGCATTTTTAACGCAGTCTGTGGCAAAATTTGCCGAAAAGACGTACGTATACGCCTATGTGGACAGGTTCTTAATGACTTTTTCGACATCAGTCACAAAAGTGTACATGATTTTCGGGTAAAAAGCACTTGATTTTATCCGCGGAGTGATATATAATATAAAATATAATAAGATAAGCATAAATGGCATAAATCAAGGAGATACAAATGTCAGACAAAAAAGACAAGCTGAATATTTGCCTGATGAACGATTCGTTCCCGCCTGTTATCGACGGAGTGGCAAACACGATGCTCAATTATGCAGAGATAATCAACAGCGAGCTTGGAAGCGCGACTGTCGTTACCCCGGAATACCCCGGTGTGCAGGACAATTTCCCGTTCCCGGTGGTTAGATATACCAGCATGTCCATTACCGAGAAAATATGCAATTACCGCATGGGCTATCCCTTTTCCGCCAGGACGCTGGACTCCCTCACCAGCAGCGGCTTTGACATAATCCACAGCCACTGCCCCTTTTCTTCACTGGTAATGGCGAGGGTGCTGCGTATCAAGACGCGGCTTCCTATCGTGCTGACCTACCACACCAAGTTCGATATCGACATTCGCCGGGCGCTTCCCACAAAGCTGATGCAGGATCAGGCGATAAAAATGCTGGTGGCGAACATCTCCGCCGCGGACGAAGTCTGGACGGTGAGCGAGGGCGCACGGCAGAACCTGCTTAGCATAGGCTACGAGGAGACAGAGGGGCGGCAGATCCGCATTATGGAAAACGGAGTGGACTTCCCGAGGGGCAGAGCGAACCCCGACGATGTGGAGTTCCTGCGGTCAGAGCTGGGACTTACCGGACACCCGGTGTTCCTGTTCGTGGGCAGACTGCTGTGGTACAAGGGCATAAAGCATATTCTTGAAAGCCTGAAGATACTGGACGAGCGTGGGATAGACTTCCGAATGATGTTCGTGGGCGACGGTGCCGACCGCGAGGAGATAGTGGCATACACCGAGCAGCTGAAGCTCACCGACAAGTGCGTGTTCACCGGGGCCATCTACGACCGCGAAGAGCTGCGGGTGTACTACACCGCCGGCGACCTGTTCGTGTTCCCCTCGCTGTACGACACCAACGGCATTGTTGTGCGTGAAGCCGCCGCCTGCGGAGTACCCTCCGTGCTTATAAAGGGCAGCTGTGCCGCCGAGGGCATCACACACTACCGCACAGGTATACTCACCGAGGACGACCCCGCCTCCATCGCCGCGGAGCTGGAATACGCCGCCTCCCACCTTGACGAGGTACACCAGATGGGCGACCACGCAATGAACGAGGTCTACATGTCCTGGGAGGACTCTGTAAAGAACGCTTACGCGCGCTACGGCGAGATAATCGCCAACTGCCGTGACGGAAAGACCAGCAACCAGGAGACCGACCTTCAGCAGGACTTCTTCTCCGGCATAAGCCGAATGACCGACGCGGTGCAAATGTTCAGAAGTATCCCGGCGGTGTCTGCGATACGTGAAACAAACCACCGCAGCCTTGCCAAGCGCCGTGCTAAAAAGGAGGAAAAGAAGCTCCGGGACGAGAACGATGCTTCAACTACCGAATAAAAAACAAAGCCTGGGAGCGCGTAACTCCCAGGCTTTATGTTATGTAAAGTCAATCTCATACCTGCTGCCGTTGGAGTACAGCACTCCGTCCGTCAGCCTTATCCGCAGGACAATGGTGTTCTGGTCGGAGAAGTCGTTGTGACCGTTGTCTATCCACGCGTCAAAAGCGGCGCGGAGCTTCTCTGCGATAGCGGCGTTCTCCGGCTTTCCGAAATACCCGAGGTTCTCGCCAACGCCATGCCCGGTGAACCACTCCCCCGACACCGCCGCAGCGGGATTTTCCGCAAGCTGCTTCATCTTCCCGGAGAGTGCGTGGGTGATTATGTAGAACGCTCCTCCATCGTAATATGCGTCCACTGTGCGCACATGGGGCATGTTATCCGAGCAGGTGGCGAGAGCTATAAGGCTGTCCTTTCCGAAGCGGTCTTGCAGGATTTGGGCGGTGGTTTCGTTCAGCTTTTCCATGTGTTGTCCTTTCTTCTAAGCCAAGACTCTTGCACCAGATGTCGTTTCGGTTCACATCAGCCCGCACCCGCAGGCAATGTCCGTGAGCCTGTCCACTGACTCCCGCAGGCGGTCGAAGCTGTCGTAGTTCTCGCGGTACAGTTCCACGATATAAGCGCCGTCATAGCCCATCGCGGACATCTCCAGCATGAGCCGCCGGAAATCGAAACTACCCTGCCCCACCGGCAGGCAGTCACGTTCACCGTCGCCATCGCTGATGTGCAGATGGATTATGCTGTCCCACAACGCCCGGACGTACTCAAAAGCGTCGGTGTGACTGCGGCGAGCCTGCTTTAAGTCAAGCACGAACCTCGCGTAGTCGCCAAGCTCCCGCTTCATCATTTTCAAAAACTCCAGGTCGCCGGACAGGCAGTAGCTGACGTTCTCCTGCGCCACGGTCACGCCGTGCTCCCGGGCTATCTCCGCCAGCAGCCGGAACTGCTTTATATAATGCTCCGGAGGGCATTTGCTGGAAAGTATCGCGCCGTGAAGCACGAATATCTTCGCGCCGATTCGCTGCATAGTCCTGAAGAAGCCGCTGTACATGTCCAGCATTTCATCGATCCGCCGGTCGTAGGTCGAAAACAGGAACACCGACTCCATCGGCGAGGAAAACGGGTGGAAGCTCAAAAGTTCCATGCCGTTTTCTCGAATAGTGGCTTCAATATCGGACACCACCGGGTCCTGCGCTTCGCAGGTGCTGTTCGCGAACAACTCCGTGGTCTTTATCCCCAGCGCTGCCAGCTCCCGGAATGCGTCCTCCGCGTGAAGCGGATAAAGCGACGCACTGGAAACGCCTATCTTCATAAACTCACCCCCAATAGCTAATTCGGAATGCGGAATTCAGAATGCGGAATTTTGGTGTCCGCTTCGCGGACATAATTTATTGACTGTAAACCCAAATGTGAAATTGTATATAATACCTATAACATACAGAAGTTTCACAATTTAAATCGCATCGTTTTTATAACCGCCGTCAGATGGCACATTTAAATTATTTTTCGAGTTCCACCCGGACTCTGCCGTCAACCAGCACCAGCTTACCGGAATGCGGGTTTCCCTGCCGGTCAAGGAAGCCCTTCAGCGTGATGGAGCTGCCCTTTTCAATCACTCTCTTCGCCTGTGTGGGGGTGACTTCCTTGCCCCACATTTCCTTCATGAAGAAGAACCCGCACTTGCCCCGGCTGTCCTCGCAGGAGTAGGATTTCTGAAACTCGTAGACGTTTTTGCCGCAGTTGGGGCACTTCCCCACCACCGGCAGCCGCGAGAACCTGAACGGGTTGTTCTCCCGGGAAGTTTCCCCGGCGTTGTCCTTTATCAGCTGCTTTGTAAAGTCGATTATCTCGTCAAGGAACTGCTGGTCGTCCGCCTGACCCCGGGCTATCTTTTGCAGGGTGCTTTCCCACTCGGCAGTCATGGCGGCGGACTTCACCTTTTCCGGTACGACGTCTATCACCCGTATTCCTTTGTCGGTAGGTATCAGCTGCTTGCCCTTGCGCTCGACATACTGACGCTTCACCAGCGTTTCGATTATCGCCGCTCTGGTTGCGGGAGTTCCCAGACCCTTCTTCTCAACATCGTCATCGTCGCCGTAGTCCTCGCGCCCGGCGTTCTCCATAGCGGACAGAAGCATGTCCTCGGTGTAGCGCTTGGGCGGTGTTGTCTTGTGTTCCAGCTGCTTTACCGACTTCACTGGAAGCTCTGCGCCCTCGTTCAGCGGCGGGAGCGTCTTTGCGCTGTCCTCGTCGGCTTCCTCGTCCGGCACTAATCCTTTCAGACCAGCCTTTATCGTGGCTTCAAGCTGCTTCCAGCCGCCGTTCACCACCGTTTTGCCACGGGCGGTGAATTCTCTGCCGCCGCAGTCCAGTTTCGCAGTGACGGTGTCGCAGGTGTTCACCGGAGATACCGCCAGCAGCAGACGTATCGCAATCAGCGACAGCACGTTCCAGCACTCCTCGGAAAGCCCGCTGAAATCGCAGCGGGATATTTCCTTTGTGGGAAGAAGTGCGTGGTGGTCGCTCACCTTGTCATTGTTTATCAGCCGCTTTATGTCCGGGACGCAGCCCTGCGCCTCGAAGTCCGCGCCGAACCTGAACGCCTTCGCGGTGCGCTCCACCATGTCCGCGGCGGTCTGCTCCATGTCGTCAGTTATGTAGCAGCTGTCGGTTCTCGGGTAGGTGATGAGCTTGCTTTCGTACAGCTTCTGAGCGCAGTCGAGGGTCTGCTGCGCGGTATAGCCGTACAGCTTGTTCGCGTCCCTCTGGAGGGTGGTGAGGTCGTACAGCTTCGGCGGGTTCGCGTTCTTCTGCTCACGAACCAACGACTTCACTACGGCGGTACTGCCACAGTCGGTCTGCGCTTTTTCCACCTCAAGCGGCTCTATCTGGTCGCTTTCGGCGGTGAACTTTCCAAGGTTCAGCTCCAGCGTGTAGTACTTCGCGGACGCGAACTGCTGTATCTTCTTCTCCCGCTCCACCAGCATGGCAAGCGTGGGGGTCTGTACTCTTCCCACGGACAGCAGGCTGCGGTACTTCACGGTGAACAGCTGGGTCGCGTTCATGCCGACTATCCAGTCCGCCTTGTTGCGGGCAAGTCCGCTGCGGTAGAGTGCGTCATAATCGCTGCCCGGCTTCAGGTTCTGAAAACCCTCCCGGATAGCCTCGTCCGTCATGGAGCTTATCCAGAGTCGGCTGAACGGTTTGGTGCAGCCAGCCTGATAGTATACATACCGGAACACGCATTCACCCTCGCGGCCTGCGTCGGTGGCGCAGATTATCTCGTCCACGTCCGGGCGCGACATCAATTCCTTCAGCTTCTCAAACTGCGGCGCGGTGCTTTCGGCGACGGTCCAGCGGAACTCCTGCGGGATTATCGGCAGGTTGGAGAGCTTCCACGGCTTTGCGTAGCTCTTGTCGTACTCCTCCGGCGAAGAAAGCGCCACAAGATGCCCGAAGCACCAGCTTACTATGTACCCGTTGCCCTCGGTGTAGCCCTCCTCCCTGCGGCGGTTCGCGCCGATTATTTTGGCGATAGAGCTGCCCACGGAGGGCTTTTCGGCGATAACTAATTTCATTACATAACCCTTTCCTGACTTTTTGTTTTTAACTTGACAAAGCGGGATAACAATGCTAAAATATAGATGATAATTACGACCACACACCGGAGGTACTCATGGCAAAAAAAGACGACAAGCGCAAAAAAGACAACGACAAGCTCCACCGGCAGGTAATATTCAACTGGATAATCTGCGGAGTTTCCTTTGTCGCAATAATCGTTCTGCGGCTGATTTCGCAGAAATAAAAATATATTGTCCCATTTTCTGGATCAGTTGCATCTTCCGGCTTGAAGCAATTTTTGAACCGCGCCGAAGGCGCACCGACAATTCCGAATTCCGCATTCCGAATTCCGAATTATTACTTCCCCGATATATGCTTATCAAAAAAGTTGAGAATGTCCCCCATCACCTCATCCCGGTTAAGCTCGAACAGAAGCTCGTGCCGTGCACCGGGGTAGATCCTGATATTAACCATGCAGCCGTGCTCCAGATACTTCATACAAGCCGCCCTCACGCCCGCGCCGTACTCACCCACCGGATCCATTGACCCGGACAGGAACAGTATCGGCAGGTCTGTGGGGGTATTTTCTATCACGCTGCGGGAATTCGCGCACATCAGCGCGTTCAGCATGTCCTTGTACCCCGCCACCGTGAAAGTGAAATTGCACAGCGGGTCGGCGTTGAATTTGTCAACGTTCTCGTCCACCCGCGAGAGCCAGTCGTTTTTGGTGCGGTGGTTCTCTGTCCTGAGGTTGAAAACGCCGAATGCGAGCCGGCTGCTGAACTCCGGACGGTAGCGGCTGTCCTTTGCATGGCACATCGCTTCAAGAACACTGCGAAGCGGCGCGGTGCCGGTGACTCCCCCGGCAGTGCCCATGATCACCGCGCCGTCCCAGCGGTCAGGATAACGCGACAGGTATATTCTCGCAAGGAAGCTGCCCATGCTGTGCCCGATAAGGAAATGCGGTATACCAGGGAACTTCTTCTCCATGACCTGCTTCATTCGATGCAGGTCTTTCACCATGCACATATAACCGCCGGATTCCCCGAAATACCCCAGCATATCCGGGTCGGTGACGGAATTTCCATGCCCGACGTGGTCGTTTCCGCACAGCGCTATCCCGTTATCGCACAGGAACTGCGCAAAAGCCCGGTAGCGCTGGATATACTCGCACATGCCGTGGGATACCATAACAACTGCCCTCGGCTTCTCCGGTATATACATGTAATAACGGCAGCGGCAAAGCCCGGTCGTGCTCGGGAATGTTCCGGTTATTTTCCTCATAAGCCCCTCCGCAACAAGTCCACCTTACTCCGGAACGACCGCTTCAAGACGGTAGATAGGCTGTCCCAGCTCGGTGAAACGCTTTTCGTACTCGGTCATAATATTCCCCTCAAAGCCGCTGTTATGCAGGTCAAGGGAAACGTTCTTCATAGCGAAGCCGTTGTGGGAGAAATGCTCTATCGAGAACTCGAACAGACGCTGGTTGTCGGTTTTCTGGTGAATTTCCGCGCCGGGCTTCATTATCTGCTTGTAGATGTCAAGAAACCGGGTGTGGGTAAGCCTGTGCCGGGCGTAGGTCTCCTTCGGGAACGGGCAGCTGAAATTCAGGTACAGCCGCTCCACCGTATGCGGGTGGAACAGGTGCTCCAGATACTCTGCCTGACCCAGACAGAACCGCACATTTTTGATGTCGCTGTTCATCAGCGCTTCAGCGCCGGTGACAAGCACGTTCGGGGTCTTTTCCACCGCAACGTAGTTGATGTCGGGATTGCGCCTTGCCAGCTCCAGAATGAAGCTTCCCTTGCCGCAGCCCACCTCCAGATGAAGTGGATTGTTGTTCCCGAATATCTTTTCACTGTCGAAGAACAGCGACTCGTCCAGCGGGTCGTTGGCATGTTCGTTCTGGTTCTGCATTACCAGCATCACCGGTGCGCAGGCTTCCAGCCGCTCTTCCAGATGCTTCTTTTTTCTCATTCGCATAACATTACCTCAAATAAATACCGCCGCCGTACAGCTTTACCGCACGGCGGTGGTTTTTTCTATTCAATTACAGGTCGTAGTTGAAATTCGCAAAATCAAACGTTGCGAAGTAGTCCGCAGCTGTTTCAGCGCGGCGAATGAGCTTCACTGAGCCGTCCTCCCGGAGCAGCAGCTCGGCGCTTCTCAGCTTGCCGTTGTAGTTGTAGCCCATAGAAAAGCCGTGCGCACCCGCGTCATGTATCGCGAGATAGTCCCCGAGGTCTATCTTCGGCAGCATTCTGTCGATGGCGAACTTGTCGTTGTTCTCGCACAAACCTCCGGTGATGTCGTACTTGTGGTCGCAGGGCTGGTCTTCCTTGCCGAGTACTGTGATGTGGTGGTAAGCGCCGTAGATAGCCGGGCGCATGAGGTTCGCAGCGCAGGCGTCAAGCCCGATGTACTCCTTGTAGGTGTGCTTCTCGCGGATAGCCTTTGCCACGAGCATTCCGTTCGGTGCAAGCATGAAACGTCCAAGCTCGGTGCAAAGCGAAACGTTGCCAAGCCCAGCCGGAACGAGTATCTTCTCGAACTGCTCGCGAACCTTCTCGCCGATTATCGCGATGTCGTTCGCGGGCTGGTCGGGGCGGTAGGGTATTCCCACGCCGCCGGACAGGTTGATGAAGCTAAGCTCAACGCCGGTCTTTTCCTTTATCTCCACAGCGGTACGGAACAGTATTCCCGCCAGAGTGGGGTAGTAGTCGTTGGTCAGCGTGTTGCTGGCAAGGAACGCGTGCATACCGAACTTCTTCGCGCCCTTCTCCTTGAGAATGCGGTAGCCCTCGATAAGCTGCTCGTGGGTGAAGCCGTACTTTGCGTCCTTCGGGGTGTCCATTACGTTCGGGCTGCCGTCGGTCTTGAACTCTCCGCCGGGGTTGTAGCGGCAGGAGATAGTCTCCGGGATACCGGTCAGCTTATCCAGCACGTCAATGTGGGTGAAGTCGTCCAGATTGATGACCGCGCCCAGCTTGTACGCCAGCTTGAAGTCCTCGTCCGGGGTAGCGTTGGAGCTGAACATGATCTCATGCTGCTTTGCGCCCACCTGGTCGCTCAGCAGAAGCTCAGTGTAGCTGGAGCAGTCAAAGCCGCAGCCCTCGCTCCTCAGCACGTTCATGATGAACGGGTTCGGAGTCGCCTTTACCGCAAAATACTCCTTGAAGCCCTTGTTCCATGAGAAAGCCTTGTACAGGGCGCGGGCGGTCTCTCGAATGCCCTTTTCGTCGTAGATGTGGAACGGGGTGGGATAGGTCTGTGCTATCTCTTCGATCTGCTCCTTGGTAACAAATGGTGTTTTCATTTTCTTTTGCTCCTTTCTTTGCGTTAGTCTATCCTAACTATCTATATAATATCACACAAATCCCAGTTTGTCAATAGGTTATTTGAGAAAAATTTCCGGCAGCGCGGAAATACTCTCAACCATGAAGTCCGGCTTCATGCTATCGTCGGTTATACTGTTCATTCCGCCGTACTCCTGCTTCACCCAGACGGTGCGGAAACCCTGCTCCTTCGCCGGGGCGATATCGTTGGTGAGCCTGTCGCCTACCATGAAGCATTTGTCAGCGGTAGTACCCGTCATACGCAGCGTTTCACGGAATATCGTGAGCGACGGCTTTGAGAAGCCTATTTCCCCGGAAATGGTCAAGTGGTCGAAGTATTTCAGCACCCCGAACTGCTCCAGCCTTTCCCGTGCGTTCTTCGGCTGGTTCGCGATAACACCCAGCCTGTACCGCTCGTGAAGCCTTTGCAGCACGTCCTCCGCTCCCGCGTACAGCCGCTCCAGCTCGTGGTTCCAGCGTTCCTTATAACGTATTCCGAACCTCTGCATTGCGGTGGGGTACTCCGGCAGATTCTCGGCGGCGGCGCGTTCCATTTCCTCACGGAAACGCTCCGATTTACGCACCTCGTCATTAGTGCCGTAGATGAGCGTTCCGTCAACAAGTATCGGGATCTCGTTCGCCGCGGCGGTTCGCCTTATCCTGTCCTCCCACGCGGCGGTTTCGTCAACGAAAGTCCCGCCCATGTCCAGGAATATCCACTCTATATCACTCATAACTCTACCTCTGACCCTAAGCAGGAAGAATCGGCAGCGAAAGCACAAATATCACCGTGGAAATAACATACTTTGCGATAATGCAGCCCCACCTTACCCGGTGAAAAACTTTATCGGTGGCATTTTCCGGGTGACTTAGCACGTTTGACCCTTGCGGATATGTAGAGCATATCGAGAGTATGCCATACCCAACCAGCATAACTACAAGCAGAATGATATTCTCGCCGCCGGTAGCACCAAGCGCCATCAGCAGGATACTTACCGCCGAAAATACCGCCAGCATTATGCCGCCAACTATTTCCGCAGCCTTTTCGCCTCTGGAAAAGCGCACCTTGTCGGGAATTGCCATAAATACACCCCATTACACATTCATGTACTTTGCAAGGAATTCAGCAGACAAGCCTATCCAGCGGCGCACATTATCGAGATAGAACGCCTCGTTCCAGCCGGTAGCCTTGTCGCAGGTGGATATCCCGTGGGGGCCTTCGTCGAACAGGTGAAGCTCCACCGGCACCTTGTTGGAAACGCAAGCCTTCGCCATTACCAGAGAATTATGCGCGGAAACACAGTCGTCATTTGCAGTCGCCCAGATGAATACCGGCGGCGTCTTGGGAGTGACGCGGTTTTCCAGCGACAGGCGGCTCAGGTCAGAGCGGGAAGCGTCCTCACCCAGAAGCACCTTAAAGCTGCCCTCATGGGGCGCGGTAACTCCGCTGATAACCGGATAGCAGAGTATCGCCGCGTTCGGGCGCAGATCCTCCGGCTCGCAGCCGATGGTCTTTGTGAGCATGATATCGCTCCACATGGTCGCAAGGCAGCCTGCGAGATGTCCGCCGGCAGAACAGCCGAGAACCGCCATTTTTTGCGGGTCGATGCTGAATTCCTCAGCCCTCATGCGTATCTTGTAGAATATGTAAGCCGCATTCATCAGCGGTTCGGGAAACTTCTCGTTGCATGCGTAGGTCACAACGAACGCCGCATAGCCAAGCGCGAGATACTGAAATGCGATAGGCTCGCCCTCGCGGTCGGAGCAGTGAGTGTACCCGCCGCCTGGGAAGATGACCACAGACGGGCGCTTTTCACAGAACGGAAGTCCGGCGATTGGGTCGGGCAGATAAGCCTTGACGAATGCGGTCTTGTCGGAATTGATGTTGAACGTTTTTATTGTCATATTTCTGCTCCTCTGGAATCAGGTTTTTCTGGCGAACATGAAGCATGTTCTTCATTTTATAATTACTTTTTTATTGTATCATTTTTTCGGGAAAAAATCAAGGGGGAAAACAAAAAACTTGCACCAAGATATTTCAGGCTGCCGCAGTAAACGACAGCCTGTTATACTAATAACCGTTTGAACAAAGGAAAAGATTTGCAGAAAGACAGTGCCGATATCTAGGAAAAGAAACGCAGGCGTACTGTATGTACGTCAAGTTTCTTTGACGACGATAGCGGTGCTGGATTTCTGTAAAGATTTCCTGAGTTTAAATGGTTATTAGTATTAGTACGATCTTGCCAAAGAAAATGCTGCGGCAGAACGTTGATTATGCTGCGAAGTTGTGTTATAATAAGTGAAAACAACACCTTGCTTCGGGGGAGGAAAAAATGCCAGAGAATAATCAAGACAAAACTAGATTTTTCGGCTGTGATACTGAAAAGCCGCTCTGCTTTTCGGCTTGCGGACAGCTTATCAGCCTTTCGGGGTTCGTTCATCACCGCCGCAGTTTTGATGAGAACGTGCTCATCATAATAACCCAGGGAACGCTGTATATTACCGCGAACGATACCCCGCACGCTCTTTCAGCGGGACAATATATTTTCCTCAAAGCCGGGGAGGAACACTACGGCTACCGCCCCTCCGAGGGCAGGCTGTCCTACCTTTGGGTGCATTTCCATGCGGATCACGATTTCCAGACAGCGGACCGCGGGAGCGGATATTCCTATTATCTGCCGGAAACCGCGCTGCTTTCCAACTCAGGGCGGACAGCGCAGCTTTTCCATCAGCTAATGGATATTTCACTTGAAGAACACCTGTATTCGCCGGAAATGCTGGACTATTCGGTCAGTTTGCTTCTTATGGAGCTGTCGCAGGAGCATTCCCGCAGGCAGCGCAGCGCGGACGCACTTCCAGCGGCGATCATCTCGGCGCGCGAATGGATACGCAACCATTATTATCAGTCCTTTACCGTCACTGAACTTGCGGACGCGGTGGGTTACGGCGCGGATTATCTTTCGTCACTGTTCAAGCGAAGTATGGGGATATCTATCGTCAGATTTACCAATCAGCTGCGGATCAGGACCGCCAAAACTCTGCTGTCGAACTATGACGTTTCAATAAAAGAAGCCGCATTTTCCTGCGGCTTCTCTGATGACAAATATTTCATGAAGGTCTTCAAACAGCTGGAAGGCATCACGCCAATGCAGTTCAAAAGCTCCTTCGGGCGGAAGAACATCAATTGAACTTTTTCTTCGTGAAGTAAATCGTATACTGCTCGTCAGTGATATCATAAAGCGGAATGAGGTCGAAATTCTCCGGCTGGTTTACGGTGCGGTAAACACTCTGCTGCCACGGGAATGTACTGTATGTATGCTCGGTGGTGTAAGCAAGCGCGGTCTTAGGGTCGTCGTTGTCCATGCAGATACCGCAGTCCTTTCCGGTAAGTCCGGCAAGCACCACCGGTCCCTCCGCGAACGCGGTAAGCTGCGGCATATCCGGCAGAGAAGCGGTGGTCAGTGCCGCCGGGAAATAGAGATTTATCGTGTCGTTTTCCCATACCCTGTCAATATTGATAAAGCCGTTTTCAGCGGTAACGTTCTTCATCTCCCCGCCGTTTACGAATACGACAGGTGCGCCCTGCGTCCACCCGGGAACGCGCAGCGACAATGTGAACTGCTCCGGCTTTTCCGCCCGGACGTTCAGCTTGATGTACCATCTGGACATTCTGCTGTCGTCATGCTCGTCAAAGGCAGCGCCGTCGTTGTAGTACTTCATATCAACGCTCTGGGTCACAGTGACGTTATCGCTGCGCCGGTACTCCGAATTGATATACTGCGCCACAATAAGGCGGTCCTGTTCGCCGTCCTCATAAAAGCAGAGCTGCGGATAAATGGTGTGAGCCTGAACTGTTGTCCCGTGGCAGCACCAGAAATCGTGGGTCTTGCTGCCCCATTTCTTTATCCCTCCCGCCTTCATCGGCAGGAAATACGCGGGCATACCGGTGTACTTGTTCTGCTGCGCAAGGAAACCGTTATACAGGTTCTTCTCGATATAGTCGAGGTACTCGCTGCCGCCGGTGAAACGGAACAGATAATCTGAAAGCCTTACCATGTTGTACACCGTGCAGAACTCCTGGGTGCGCTCGCCTATGAACACTCCCAGCTTGCGGGGCGGTATCCAGAATTCTCCTGAATTCTGCCCCCCGGTGATGAACGCCTCTCTGTCTGTTACTGCGCACTTCCAGAAGCTCTTTACCAGACCCAGCCACTTTTCGTCGCCGGTTATCTCGTACATTTTAGCCGCGCCATGCGCCCAAGGAACGCTTGCATTCGCGTGGCAGTTGGACAGCGGGTCGCCGCCGTCTGCGAGTTTTCTGAAGATAGACGGGTGAGAATATCTCTCCGCAAGGGTAAGGTATCTTTCGTCGCCGGTCAGCTGATACAGACCCGCCCATACCTCAAGCATTCCGCCCTCCTCGCCGCTGTAAACGGCGTGGGGGTTTTTGTTCTGCATATCTGCTGTCCAGTCAATGTACCAGTCTGCAGCATTTCCGAGGATAACAAGCGCCTTTTCGTTCTTCGCGTACACTGCGCTGTGGTAAAGCCCAAGCAAGGTCTTGTGCAGAGTGTACTGCGGCGACCATATATATTCGTTATCCTCCAGCTTCCGGAAGTACTTTTCGGGAACAGAGCCTATCCACTTCCCGCCGTTCAGCTTCTGGCAGCGTTCCAGCTCGTCAATGATCATGTCCAGCTTAGCCTTCAGTTCACGGTCGTTGTTCTGCGCAACAAGCAGTGAAGCTGCGGAAAGCCAGTGCCCCAGGAAATGACCTCTTAGCTGGCATGTCGGCGATTCCCACCCAAGGTGCATTTCTGTAACGTCGCGGTCGATGCGAATTCCGGCTTCGAGGTAGAAATTTTGCAGTAGGTCTTCACTTTTAAGTTCCATGAGGTACGCCCGGTTCACGTCAGCGCGTTCCTTGAAAAGTCCCGGGAGAAGATGTGCGTTTTCCGCTGTTATTGATTTATACATAAGCTGTTTCCGCCTTTCGTTTTTTCTGAATTTATTATACTAATAACCATTTAAACTCAGGAAATCTTTACAGAAATCCAGCACCGCTATCGTCGTCAAAGAAACTTGACGTACAAAAAGTACGCCTGCGTTTCTTTTCCTAGGGAAGCACTGATTAAATCTGGTGCGCAGATTGCGCCGTCAGATTTTTCGTCAGATTGTACAAATTGAGCGCAGGCGGGCTAACGCCCGTCAAGCGAAATTTGTGCAATATGGCGGAAAAGATGCAAGCAAGATGCGTGCCAAGCCGTTAGGCGTGATTTATTCAGTGTTTCCCTAGATATCGGTACTGTCTTTCAGCAAATCTTTTCCTTCTTTCAAACGGTTATTAGTATGACATGTTCTTTTTGACTGATTATAGCATTATTTGCAATCAAAGTCAATTACAGGACGATTACAGTTCGGTTACAGATCGATTACAGGTTTGAAGAATATTCTGCACTTTAGAGGATAAAAGTATTGACTTTTGCACTTCAATATGTTAAAATAGAGAAAAAGCGGTCAATGTGAATTCCGCTGAAACGCGCCGTTTACGGCAAGGAGGATAATTATGAAAAAGGACGAAAACATGGACTATCTGTTCAAGGCAGTGCTTTCTCTTAAAACAGTTGACGAGTGCTACGCGTTTTTTGAGGACCTGTGCACTCCGCAGGAGCTGAAGGCTATTTCCCAGCGGCTCCACGTTGCGAAGCTTCTCACCGCCAACTGCGTATATAATGATATAGTGAAGCAGACCGGCGCGAGCACTGCAACTATTTCAAGAGTGAACAAAACGCTGAATTATCAGGCAGCGGGCGGCTACCAGATAGTATTTGACCGCATGAAGGAAGATGAAAAGTAATGGCGGGCTACGGGCTTTTTGCGCAGGTCTACGACCAGCTGACCGAGAATGTCCCCTATGACGAGATCGCGGCATACTATGACCGTAAAATAAAGCAGTACGGCGGCGGGAACTTCCTTGCCGATATCGGCTGCGGCACGGGAAATCTAACCGCAAGGCTTGCCGGGCTGGGGTATGATGTTATCGGTGCGGACGCTTCGCCGGACATGCTTGCTATTGCAATGAACAAGCCGCACGAGGGAGTGCAGTATATTTGCCAGCCTATGACGGAGCTGGAGCTTTACGGCGAGGCTGACGTTATCGTTTCTACCCTCGACAGCGTGAACCATCTGGCTGACTCCGCAGAAATACAGCGATGCTTTGAAACAGTCGCGCTGAACCTGCGGGAAGGCGGGCTTTTCCTGTTCGATGTGAACACTATATATAAGCATAAAAACGTGCTGGCGGAAAATACTTTTGTATACGACGTGGACGGGGTGTACTGCGTGTGGCAGAACCACTTCGTTCCGCGGGACAACGGCGTGGATATAGAGCTTGACATCTTCGCGGAGTGCGAGGACGGGCTTTACGAGCGCATGGAAGAGAGCTTCCGGGAGATAGCGCTTCCGCAGGAGCGGCTGGCTTCAATGCTGGAGAGCGCCGGGTTCGAGGTGCTGGAGGTAACGGAGTACCTCACCGATGCCCTGCCGCAGGAAAACAGCGAGAAGCTAATGTTCTGCGCAAGAAAAATTCACAAAAATATAGTAAGATGAATATAATGGAGATACGAGATGGGAAAAATAGTAAGGACTCTCTCCGCCGACGGAAGCATTTTGTGCTCGGCGATAGATACAACTGATGTTGTGAAGGATATACAGCGGCTGCATAATGCCACTCCGGTGGTAACTGCGGCGCTTGGAAGAATGTGCACCGCCGGTGCGATAATGGGCGCACTGCTCAAGAACGAGGGAGATACTCTTACTCTGCGGGTAAACGGCGGCGGACCCTGCGGCACGCTGACGGTCGTGGCGGATTATCGCGGTAACGTAAAGTGCTGTGCAGGAAATGCGCAGGCGAATGTTTCGCTCCGGGCGGACGGCGGGCTTGACGTGCCCGGATGTGTAGGTGTTGACGGTTATCTCACGGTCGTTAAGGATATGGGGCTGAAAGAGCCTTATGTCGGACAGATACCGCTTGCTTCAGGCAATATCGCGGAGGATATCACTGCCTACTATTCTATAAGTGAGCAGATACCTACCGTGTGCGCGCTGGGTATTGTTTTTGATCAGGACGCAACTGTAAAGGCGGCGGGAGGGTATATGCTTCAGCTGGTGCCGCCGGTTCAGGAAAGTTCGGTGGCGGTTATTGAGGATAATCTGAAAAAGCTGGACAGTATCACGCAGATGCTGGAGAAGGGGCTCGAGCCGGAGGAACTTGCGCTTAATGCTCTGGAAGGACTGGGTGCAGAGGTGCTGGATCAGTGGGAAGCACAATATTATTGTGACTGTTCCCGGGAGAGAACCGAGGGTATTCTTATAAGTCTGGGAAAAGATGAACTCCAGAAACTGGCAGATGAAGGCGGAAACACTGAAGTTTGCTGTCACTTTTGCAATAAGAAGTACGAGTTTTCAACAGCAGAAATAGTCAAGCTGCTCAAAGAACAAAAAAATTAAAAAAAATTTAAAAAAACGCTTGACAAATCGGATTTGAGAGTGTATAATATAGAAGTCGCTTGACGAGAGAAACAAGAGAAACGAAAACAAAGCGGCTTCAAATGTGGAAGTTTAGCTCAGCTGGGAGAGCATCTGCCTTACAAGCAGAGGGTCA
>JBJFGA010000106.1:0-4021 GCA_051892275.1 Oscillospiraceae bacterium
AACAAGAGTTTTCCCCCAACATTTTTGATGGCATCGTGCCATCAAAAATGAAATTGCAACTTTTTCAACAGCCTAAAAATGCGTGTCAGAATATGGTACGCATTATATTTTACTCCGCGCCCCGGAAGTACAGCCCTCTGGTCAGCGCCCCGGAGGGCTTGCCGCCGCTTAAGTACATATCCAGCACCGGCTTTATCTCCTGCTCGTCGGTGAATTTCAGCACCGCGAAGTCGAACTGCCGCAGCGTCTGCCCGCGGTCGCTCATGATGAGCCGGTCGGGGTTGAGTATCTCCACCGAATTACCGCCGCACAGCACCGGCATTTCGCTGCCCCGACGGTCGGTGACGGACTTGCCGCAGGGCGCGCCGGAGCATTCCAGCGGGCTTACACGACCGCAGGGCTTGCCGCCGCACACCGGACAGCGCCGCATTATCATCAGCGGCAGCCTGCCATAGGCGACTATCCCGGTGGGCACCGGCGACTCAATCTGCGCCAGCTGCGCCGCAGTTCCCTCAAAGGACAGCGTGATATCCGCGAAGCCGAACTCCCCGCAGACCTGCGCCGAAAGGCTGTTGATGATGTTCATTCTGTGACCGCCGTGCAGGGTGTAGCCCTCCTCCCGCAGCAGCAGCGCGTGACCCATAGTCTGCGCCATGCCGTGGGTGAACCCCGCCCGCCGAAGCTCCGAAAGCCGCGCCCGCACCTGCTCCTCGCAGTCCGCCAGCACAAACGGCGGGATAACCGCTATCCGCTCCCTGCCGAGGGTGTCCGGGTTCAGCAGCCGCATGGGCGCATAGATAAGCGAAAACGGCAGCAGGAGCGCCTGTTCAAGCTGTTCGGCGGTGTACACCTCGCAGCGCCATTCCAGCGGCTTTCGGGTACGGGTCTGCTGCTTTTTTGGCGGCAGTGTGTTCAGGGTGTAGTGCGGCGTGTTCTTCGCGAGAACTGCACCGTCCAGCGCCGAAACCAGCTCCCGCCGCAGCGAATTCAGCGCCGCCGCCGGGAGATTCAGCCCCTCGTCCACAGCGGCGGTGACGTCCCCGGGCTTGAACTGCGTTCCACCCAGCTTGGACATGCGCCCGCAGACGCTTTCGGCGGTGAGCGGAGCGTTCTGCGCCGGCTGCGGCACTTCCCCGCTGACCTGCGCCGTTATCTCCCCGCATTTTGCGGTGGCGCGCACCGGCTGCCCGGCGCGAAGTTCCGTGCGGATATCCACGCTCATGCGCGGCAATTCCGACTTGTACAGCGCCTTAATGCCGTTCAGCGCCTTTGCGGAGTTCTCCACGTCCTCCCGGCTGCGAATGCCCTGCATGTCGCGCATTCCCCCGGTGAAGTACTCGTCGGTAAGCCCGCTTCGCGAGAACACCCCCGCCAGTCGGTCGTAGTCGTACTCCTCACCGTGCAGCGACTTATAACAGGAATCCACCGCGCAGGCGATGTACTCCGGCCGCTTCATTCTCCCCTCGATTTTGAGGGACGCAATGCCCAGACCGTCCAGCTCCGGCAGGTGCGGTATCAGCGAGCTGTCTTTGAGGGAGATGACATTGTGCCGCTCCCCGCAGGAGAAATCCAGCCGGCAGGGCTGTGCGCAAAGACCACGGTTGCCGCTCCTGCCGCCGAAAATGCTGCTCATGTAGCACTGCCCGCTTATCGAAACGCACAGCGCCCCATGCACGAACACCTCTAACTCGATGTCAGTATTTTCCGCGATGTGCCGTATCTCCTCCCGGGAAAGCTCCCGCCCGACCACCGCCCGGCAGAAGCCCAGTTCACCCGCCGCACGTACCCCCGCAAGGCTGTTCAGCGACAGCTGCGTTGAAGCGTGCCGGGGCAGCTCCGGGCAGATTTGCTGCGCCAGCCAAGCCGCGCCGGGGTCTTGTATGATAAGCCCGTCCACACCGCATTCCGCCGCGCTTTTCACGCAGTCCGCGTAGTCCGGCAGTTCGCTGTCGTACACCAGCGTGTTCAGCGCCGCGTAGACCTTAACCCCGCGGCGGTGACATTCAGTGCAGACCGTTTTCAGATCCTCAACAGAAAAATTTTCGGCATTTTTGCGTGCCGAAAATTTCATCAAACCGAGATAAACCGCGTCAGCGCCGGTGTTCAGCGCTGCGGGTAAATCTGAAATACCCCCGAGGGGCGCAAGTATCTCACTCATAATGTAAGCTGACCGTCCTCCAGCATTTCATTCAGCTGCTTGTTGAGGGAAGCGTTGGTCTTTTTCAGCTCCCGGACGTCCGCGAGCGCCTCGTTAAGCTGCTTTTTCAGCGCTTCAAGCTGCTGCTCCTGCTCCGGGTTCGGGACGGCTTCCTGCGCCGCCAGCTTCAGCGCCGAGTTCTCGCTCTCGACCTGCGAGAACCGAACCGTCAATTCCTCGTACCTGTCCGCCTTTTCCCGCAGTTCCATAAGTTCAGCCGCGCTCTTTTCCGCTTCCGCAAGCTTCTTTTCAAGGTCGGAGTTCCTGCCCTTTTCCGCGGACAATGACTGCTTCACCTCGTTAAGTTCAGCCGCGCTCTTTTCCGCTTCCGCAAGCTTCTTTTCAAGGTCGGAGTTCCTGCCCTTTTCCGCGGACAATGACTGCTTCACCTCGTTAAGTTCAGCCGCGCTCTTTTCCGCTTCCGCAAGCTTCTTTTCAAGGTCGGAGTTCCTGCCCTTTTCCGCGGACAATGACTGCTTCACTTCGTTAAGTTCAGCCGCGCCCTTTTCCGCTTCCGCAAGCTTCTTTTCAAGCCCCGCAGACTTCGCCAGTTCTGCGGCGAGGTCCTTCTTCACCACTTCGAGCTCCACGGCGGCGGCTTTCAGCTTCTCGCGGTCCTTCTCGAGGGTGGACGCACGCTCCTCGCTGCGGCGCAATGCTTCCTCGGTGTTCGCCGCCTTCTCCAGCTTCCGGCGAAGTTCCCCGTTCTCAGCGGTCATCTTGTTCAGCTTCTCGGTCTGCTTTTTGAGTTCGCCGTTCTGGGCGGCAAGCTCGGATATCTTCCGTTCAAGCCCGTCGCACTTCTCACCCTCGGACTTCACCGACCCGGCAAGCTGCTCGTTCTTCTCGCCAAGCGACTTTATCTGTTCCTGCGCCTTCGCAAGCTCCTCCTTCGCAGAGGCATTCTCCTCGGCGCGGGCATTAGCAGCGTTCAGCGTTTCAATAAGCTGCGCGTTCTTGCCCTCCAGTTCAGAGTACCGCTTCTGAAGCGCCATCAGCGCCTCACTGTCTTTTAACAGCGACTTGTTCTCCTCGGTAAGACGGCGGTTATCCTCCAGCGCTTTCTCCCCCTGCTCGGCGGAGGTGCGCAGCGAAGCGTTGGACTTAGCGAGGGTGTTTCGCTCGGCGGCGGTGGCTTCAAGCTCCCCCAGCAGGTCGAGCACAGTGAACACGCAGGCGTCCTCCTTGCCGATGGACATGCTGCGGCAATACCCGGTGATACGGCGGTCGGTCTCCTCGCCCTGCCGGATAAGCTGGGCGGCGTTGTCGGTCCTGAGGTTGTAGGATTTGCCGCATATAGTAACAGTTACTTTTTCTTTTAGCATGGTGAAATTTTCCTTTCCTCAAAATTTATGGTCAATGTACTCATACGATTTGAAATCAATCTATATGTTTATTATAAACTAATTCTGAAGTTATTGCAAGACTTTTTTGAAAAAAACTGTAACGACTTCCCCGCAGCCGCGTTTTTCCGAAAAATAGCCAAAAAAAACTGCTGAAACCGCGAAATTTTATGATAATAATATATTGCACAAGGCGCACAATAATGGTATAATTATAATCGTAGCATTATGCAAACAAGGTATGTGCAATTTATACAAAGCATACTGGTAATAATCACTAAATAATATATTAACGGAGGAAGCACAATGTTTGGTATCAACAAGGACATCGGTATTGACTTAGGAACAGCGAATACGCTTGTATATATGCGCGGAAAGGGCATTATTATCCGCGAGCCGTCTGTTGTCGCAGTGGACAAGAAGCTCCAGTGCGTGCGCTACGTCGGTCAGGAGGCAAAGGACGTCATCGGACGTACCCCCG
>JBJFGA010000107.1:0-4015 GCA_051892275.1 Oscillospiraceae bacterium
GGATACATGTTTTGTCGTACTTACGGCGAACGCTATCCACGGCGCAAAACAGGTTTATCTGGACGCGGGATTTGACGATTATCTTTCAAAGCCGTTTACCGGCGCGGATATAGAGAAATGCCTTTTCAGACACCTGCCGCAGGGATTGTGCAGAGAAGAGAAGATCGCCGCTGAAAACACCAAAGCATTTGAGCCAAAGCCTGACGAGCCAGTTGCTCTTTTCGACCCTGTCGCTGCCGCAAAGTATCTCGGTGGAGATACAGAGGCTTACAGAGAGATACTTTCGGTCTATGTCAGAAAGGCGCCGGAGATATCGGATAGAATTGCGGAGTATTTCAGCAAAAAGGACTGGAAGAATTATATCATTGAGGTACACGCGCTGAAAAGTTCATCGCTTACAATCGGCGCAAAGCCTCTTTCCGAGCTGGCAAAGGAGCTTGAGCTTTCGGGTAAAGACGGTAAATATGATGTTATTGAAGAAAAGAATGCAGTGCTTCTTGACCTTTTCCAAAAGATAGCCGCGATGGGAAATGAGTATCTTGCCAAAACACGAACCACCGAATCCGAAAAGCCGGAACAGCTTACTGAAATAACGGCGGAAAGTGCAAAGGATTATCTGAGCCAGATAATGGAAGCCTGCCGTTTGTTCGACACGGACAAGACTGAAAACCTCTGCGCCGGGCTTATGGGCTGTTCTGTGAATGGCGAGCCGCTTAGCGCCGCCGTTGACGAGATAAAAAGGGCGGCGGACGACTTTGAGTACGAAGCCGCAGCAAAGCTTGCGCAGGAGCTTACCGACAGGCTGTGAAAAGCAGCGACTGAAAAAAGCGTACACATGGCCTAGTGTACGCTTTTTGTTTTTCAGAACTGCCCGTATTTCTGCCGGACCTTATGTCCAGCGGCTCGTCCTACCGCCCCTTTATTCTGCGGCAGAATTCGTTTCGCAGTATGTGCACCAGATTTATTCAGTGGGCAGCCCGGCTTTGCTATTCTTTTTTCCCGGTATCTTCCCCGATTTCCTCCCGGGATTCCTGTGAAGCTTTCCATGCCTTTTCACGTTCCTCGGCGGCGCGGCGCTTTTTCTTGTTCCTGATGTGGAAATACAGCGACATAACGCCCCATATCACCAGCAGCAGACCAATGAGTGACCCCATTATAATAAGCGCCAGCATCAGTAAATCGTCCATGTTCAGTCCTCCGTATTCCCGTCAAAGAAACGCTCCAGATACTGTCGGAACTGTTCCGGGCTGCGCTGTATCCTGCGCTTTACCGCGTCAGCCTCGTTTTTGTCCTCGGCGGAGATCGTGAGGTAGAACTTCTGCCGTCCGGTCTTCTCGGACTTTATCGTGACTCCGATGGTGCAGGTGCCGTTGTCATGCTCCGCGTAGCGAACGGACACCAGCGAATCCTTCTTTATCTCGTCCCGGGTGTAGACCTTCACCGCTTCCTCGAACATCTTCTCCCGCACCGACTGCGGAAGCTCGCTTCCGAATTCCCGCGCAGCCGCGTCCCCTAGGGGAGTGTTGGAATAAACGATAGTGCCGTCCACCTCCTGCGAGGTACACAGCCGCCCGGTGATACCGTCCAGCGCTTCCATAAGGTCGAAGTAATTCACCGCCTGTTCCAGCGATGTTATCTCCACCAGCTGCTCACGGTTCAGCGGGCAGCCAAGGCTGTAGATAATATGGCATACAAGTATGCGTATCTTGTTTATGTCGTCGATTCTAATTCTGGGTGCTTCTTTCATATTTTCACCTGTTTCAGATTAATGCGCACATGCTTGAAAGCATTCCCCGTGCGGTTTTATTTTACAGCTTTCCCTCTGCGGAAAGCGCGGAAACCAACGCGATATTCATAGCCGCTTCAACGCAGGGAACAGCCCGCGGTACTACGCAGGGGTCGTGCCTGCCCTTGATGATAAGCTCCTGCTCGGTCATGTCCTTGAAGTCCACGCTGTTCTGCGGGCGGGAAATCGAGGGCGTAGGCTTGAACGCCGCGCGGAAGATAATCGGCATACCGGAACTGATTCCGCCCAGAATACCGCCGTGATTGTTTGTGAGTGTCACAACCTTGCCGTCTTTAAGTGCGAATTCATCGTTGTTCTCGCTGCCGAAGATATCCGCGCAGCCGAATCCGTTGCCGAACTCAATGCCCTTTACGGCAGGAATAGCGAACACCAGCCGGGAAATAATGTTCTCCAGCCCGTCCATCATGGGCGAGCCAATCCCCGCTGGGAAGCCCACAGCGGCGCATTCCACGATGCCTCCCACGCTGTCGAGGTTATCCCGGGCGGCGAGAATTTCCGCGCGCATTTTCTGCTCTGCTTCATCGGATATAACCGGGAAGCTGCGGGACTTCACCGCTTCAAGCTGCTCTGCGGTTAGGTTCACCGGGTGGAAGCTCTCGTCAGAAATGCCCTTTATCGAGCGGATATGCGCACCGGTGGTTATTCCGTGCTGCTTTAAAATCTGCGCACAGACTGCCCCCGCAAACACCAGCGGCGCAGTTATCCTGCCGGAAAAATGCCCGCCGCCCCGGGGGTCGTTTGCGCCGTTATAGCGAAGAAATCCGGTGTAGTCCGCGTGTGCGGGTCTAGCAATATGGGATATGTTCCCGTAGTCCTTGGAATGCTGGTCAGTGTTGAATATCACCGCCGCAAGGGGAGTGCCGGTGGTTTTGCCCTCGTAGAAGCCGGACAGGATATCCGGGATATCCTTTTCGCTGCGCATGGTGCTGGTGCCGTCCTTTTTGGGCGCTCTGCGCGCCATGAATGCGGCTATCTCGTCAAGGTTCAGCTCTGCTCCTGCGGGAAGACCATCCAGCACAACGCCGATACCTTTGCCGTGGCTTTCGCCGAAAAGTGAAACCGAAATACCGCCGTTAAACAATGACGACATCGTATTCACCTCCCAGCGAACGGAAATCCTCGAAGAACGTGGGGTAACTCTTTGCAACACACTCCGCTCCGGTAATGGTCAGAGTATCGGTGCAGCGCTGTGATGCTATCGCCAGCGACATTGCGATACGGTGGTCGTTGAAGCTGGAGCAGACGCCGCCGGAAAGCTGCTTCACGCCGGTTATTTCCAGTTCGTCATTCACCACCCGGACGTCAGCGCCGAGTGAATTAAGCACCGTGGATATCGACACCAGCCTGTCGCTTTCCTTCAGGCGCAGTCGCCTGCACCCGCGAATGTGGGAATCGCCCTCCGCGAACGCAGCAAGCACGGTCAGTATCGGAACTAAGTCCGGGATATCCGACGCGTCAATGTCGAAGCCGGAGTAGCTGCCGTTTATCTTTATCGCATTGTCGATTATGTCGAACACCGCACGGTCGCCCTGAACGCTGTTCCGGTTTATCCCGGCAAGCTCGATATTGCTGCCAAGCTCGTTTGCTACTGCGAAGAATGCCGCCTGAGAGCAGTCGCCCTCAACGGTGAATTTTGCCGGGGTGTAGGTCTGACCGCCTTTGATGTTGTAGTTTCCGCCCCATTCCAGAGTTTCAATGCCGAAGGAGCGCATACAATTGACCGTAATGTCAGCGTATGGCTTCGACTGGAGCGGGGAAGTGAGCTGAATCGTGCTGCTCCCCTCCATAAGCGGCATGGCGAACATCAGCCCGGTGATGAACTGCGAGGAAATATCCCCGGTCACAGGGTAAACTCCGGCGGTGAGCTTTCCTTTTATATGGTAGGGAAGAATATCTGAAACGAAAGTCACACCATGCTTCGGGAATTCCTCCAGATAAGGCGTGATTGGGCGGGTGGGAAGCTTGCCGCAGCCGCTGAATACCGCCTCAACACCCAGCGCCGCCGCCACGGGAATCATGAACCGAAGCGTTGAGCCTGACTCACGGCAGTTTATCTCCGCGTACTCCGGCGGGTTTTCGATTCCCTTGACATAAGTGACGTTGTTTTCAGTGCGTATCTCAGCACCGAGTGCGACAAGCGCTTCTGTGGTAGCGTCGGTGTCCTCGCACTGGAGTACGCCGGTTATCTCGCTTTCTCCTTTGCAGAGG
>JBJFGA010000108.1:0-16532 GCA_051892275.1 Oscillospiraceae bacterium
AGATGCAAGCAAGCGTGCGGCAAAGGCGTTAGCCGGTAATTGTGCGGTGTTGCCTAAATTTTGCAAAACGCGGTCTTTCCTCCGGAAACGGTCATCACCGGGGTGGTCATGATGTCCAGCGGGTCGCCGGGGAACAACGCGAAATCTGCGTCCTTGCCGGGTTCGATTGACCCGAGCCGGTCGGCAATGCCCAGTACCTGCGCCGGGTTCATTGTGATGGAACGCAGCGCTTCCTCATGTGAAAGCCCGCCGCGAACCGCCAGCGCCGCCGTGAGCGGCAGGTATTGTATCGGGGTCTCCGGGTGGTCGGTACAAAGCGCAAATTTCAGTCCGCGCTTTGAAAGCTCCGCCGGGGTTGAGATATCGTGGTTTGCCAGCTCCGGCTTGCCCCGGTCGCCGAATATCGGACCAAGCACGACCTTTGGCATGTCCTCGGCGAGGTCGTCAGCGATAAGCGCGCCGTCTGTGCAGTGTATCAGCACATAGTTCAGCCCGAATTCCTCGGAAATGCGCATGGCGGTGAAGATATCGTCCGCCCGGTGGCAGTGGAAGTGCGCTTCCAGCGGATCATTCTTATCGAACAGCGGCAGCAGCGCTTCGCACTTCATGTCGAAGTCCGGCAGGGATATCTCGTCCTCGGTGCCTTTCAGTCGTTCGTATTCCGCGAGGTCGTCCCGGTAGCGGCGCGCTTTGATGAGCTGCTCACGGATAACAGCGGCGGTCGCCATTCGTGTGACCGGGGTTTCATCGCGGTCGTTGTAGGTGTTTTTGGGGTTTTCGCCCAGCGCGAACTTTATCGCCGCCGGGGATTTCACCGCCAGTCTGTCCACCCTGCGGCTGCCCCAGGTTTTCATTATTATAAAAGAACCGCCGATAGGGTTGGCGCTTCCGACACCGGTGCAGACGGTGGTGACTCCCGCCGCTATCGCGTCAGAAAAGCAGCGGTCGAGGGGGTTCACGCTGTCTATCGCGCGGAGGTGCGGGGTGGAGGGGTCGGTGTCCTCGTTGCCGTCCTCGCCCTCGAAGCAGAGCGCGTCGTTCCACATGCCGATGTGGCAGTGCGCGTCAATAAAGCCGGGGCAGAGGGTCAGTCCTTTGCCGTCAACGCTGTCCTCGCCGGGGAGCGGCTTGAACGCGGTCATATCGCCGACTTCGGTGAAAACGCCGTCCTCATACCTCACGAAGCCGCAGTCATAGTCCCGCTGTGCCATTGAAATTATCTTAGTGTTTGTAACTACCATAAAACTCCTCAAACAATTCAGCCGCCCGGAGTATCACCCCGGCGGCTGTTTTAGTCAGATGTGTCCGTTTTTCTCAAAAAAGCTGATGAGCTTCGCTATTTCGCCGCAGATAACGGAGTCCCGCGCGTTTCCGTTCACCATGACCATGCTGTTGCGGCGATATATCTCCGCACGTTTGATGTAGATATCCCGCAGCTGCTCCATGGTATTGTTCACCACCAGTGGGCGGTTGCGGTCGGTCTTTATGCGCTCGTAGCAGACCTCGAACGAGGTGTTGATGTACACCGAAAGACCGCTCTGCCGCGCGAATTCGGCGGTGTTGTCGTTGATGAGCGCGCCGCCGCCGGTCGCCACGATATACCCGCCGGAAAGCTCCCGGATATATCTTGCTTCAAGCTCCCGGAAGTGCGGCTCGCCGAACTGCGCGAAAATGTCCGGGATAGTCATGCCCTCGCGTTCGACTATCACCCGGTCGAGGTCAACAAGCTCCCTCTTCAGATGGTCGGACAGCATTCGTCCGATATGGCTCTTGCCGCAGCCCATAAAGCCGCAGAGATAAACAGACGCGCTCATATCAGGTCCTCCATGTCGGAGATTATACTGTTGATGTCATCGGTCTTGTAGGAAGCGCCGTCCCAAATTTCGTGCGCCGCCACCGCCTGGAGTACCAGCATCGCCATGCCGGTCATAGCCTTCGCACCCTTTTCGCGGGCGGTCTTTGCAAGCAGCGTCACCTTCGGGTTGTACACCACGTCAAATACATAGCCTATGCCGTCAAGTAATTCGGGGGAGCAGGGCATTCTGTCCACCTTTGGGTACATTCCGACAGGGCAGGCGTT
Organism: Oscillospiraceae bacterium; assembly: GCA_051892275.1. Lineage (GTDB taxonomy): Bacteria > Bacillota > Clostridia > Oscillospirales > Ruminococcaceae > CAG-115. The sequence goes on from JBJFGA010000108.1 coordinate 2,081, forward strand.
CATCAGCAGGTCGTACTTTGCACCCTCGGGCAGGTCGCAGCGGTCCAGTACAGCGCCGCTGATGTACGCGATACGCACCTGTGCGTCGGCTTTCAGCGCCATTATTTCCTTTACGACTTCCTCGGCGAGCGCCTGGTCGGACTTCAGTGCGGCAATGGTGAGGTTACCGCCGGACAGAGCCGTTTCGATAGCCATCATTCTGCCCACGCCGCCGCAGCCTATCAGCAGCACATTGGAGTTCAGCGAAGCGCCCAGCGCTTCAATGGACTTGGTGAAGCCGATAACATCGGTGTTGTAGCCCACCTTTTCAGCGCCGCATTTTACGCAGTTCACCGAGCGGTAGCGCTGTGCGCCCCCGTCCAGGCGGTCGCAGAAGTCCATAATAGCCATCTTGTGCGGTATAGTGATGTTGAAGCCGTCCAGTCCGGCGAGGAAATCAAACTTCCCCGGCAGGTCCTCCGGTGTGATGTCGTACATCTGATAGTCCACCTTCTCGCCGTCCAGCGCGAAAAGACGCTCGTGTATCTGCGGGGAGAGTGAATGACCCAGCGGGTGTCCAAGTATACCAAATTTTCTCATAGCGTCGTTCTCCAATCAGCCTTTAAGTGCAGCGAGAGCCTTTTCGAGGGTCTCTGCGTTCTCAATGTGCATTGCGTTTGCGCCGCGGAAGGTCTTCTTTACAAGTCCGGTCAGCACCTTGCCGGGTCCGAGTTCCACATAAGCATCGATTCCGGCATTGTTCATTGCCTCAAGCTCGTCGGTGAATCTTACCGGAGAGCATATATGCGTCGCCAGATACTCCGCGTTGGGAGCGCCGTCCAGCTTCTTTCCATACAGGTTGGAGTAGAAGTCGCAGTTGGGCGCAGCAAACGGGAATCCTGCGACAGCAGTCTTGAATTCCTCGGCTGCGCTGTTCATCAGCTTTGTGTGGAATGCTGCGGAAACCGCCAGCTTCACCGCGCGCTTGCCCATATCAGCGAACTTCGCGATAGCCTCGTCGATTGCTGCGGCTTCGCCGGCGATGACCGTCTGCTGCGGGCTGTTGTAGTTAGCGGGAGCGCAGAAGCCGTTTACTTCCCCGCACACCTTTAATATGGTGTCGTTGTCGCTGCCGATTATCGCTGCCATAGCGCCGCCGGTAGCTTCCGCAGCCTTAGCCATTGCCTCGCTGCGCAGCTTGATAGCCCTGAACGCGTCCTCCATGCCGAGAACTCCCGCAGCGTACATTGCCGCGTACTCGCCGAGGGAATGTCCCGCAACTGCAGCGTTCTCTATGTCGTTCTCACGAGCCGCAGCCAGCGCCAGCATTGAGGTGGTGAAGATAGCGGGCTGTGAGAGCCTGGTCTGCGCCAGCTCCTCCGGGGTGGAGTCCGCCAGCGCCTTCGCGAGGTCAAGCCCCATGATGTCCGAGCCGCACTCCAAAATGAGCCTGCCCTGCGAGGACTTTTCCGCCAGCTCGCCGCCCATTCCGGGGTACTGTGAACCCTGTCCTGAAAATAAAAATACTGTTTTCATAATGATATTTCCTCCGTATTATATTGTTGTTTCCGCATGCCGTGTAACGTGGCAGCCGATGTTCACCGCAACCGGAAGTCCGGCGATATGAGTTGCGGATTTCTCAATGTTGACGTACAGCGCAGTAACTGTGCCGCCGAAGCCCTGTGAGCCTATGCCCAGCTTGTTTATGCTGTCCAGCATCTGCTGTTCCATTTCCGCATATACGGGGTCGGGGTTGCGCTGTGCAAGGTCGCGGCAGAGCGCCTTTTTCGCGAGGTATGCGGAGTACTCGAAGTCGCCGCCTATACCTACGCCCACAACGATAGGCGGACAGGGATTACTCCCGGCAAGGCTGACGCACTCGGTAACGAAGTTCACGATATCCTGCTTTGAAGCGGAGGGGGTGAACATCTTCAGGCGGCTCATGTTCTCGCTGCCGAAGCCCTTGGGTGCTGCCATGATGTGGAGCTTGTCCCCGGGGACTATCCGGGTGTGGATAACGGCGGGGGTATTGTTGTTGGTGTTCCTGCGCTCCAGCGGGTCGCCGACTATGCTGAGCCGGAGCTTTCCGTTAACGTAGCCCTGCGCCACGCCTGCGTTCACTGCGTCCTCAAACGCTTCGCCGGTGATGTGGACTTCCTGCCCCACCTCGGCGAAGACCACCGCCATGCCGGTGTCCTGGCATATCGGCACGCCAAGCTCCGCGGCGCAGTCTATGTTGCTCACGATGTCCGAAAGCACGCTCTTGCACAGCGGGCTTTCCTCCCGGTCAATGCTGCCGGAAATGCACTCCTTCATGCCGCAGGGGAGACTGAGGTTCGCCTGCTCGCAGAGTTTTGCCACTGCTTCTGTGATGGCTGATGATGGAATTTCTCGCATTATCTGTAATTCCTTTCTTCGTTTTTGAATATGAGTCAGCATTTATCCGGCGGGGAAATCAGGTGATTTTGCCGGACAAATGCAGTGTGAATGTATCATTATACCATATTAATCGCCGATTTACACTGATTTGTTGAAAAAAGTGTTGACAAATCCGCGGATATAGGGTAAAATAAAGATGGTATGTCATGGTCAGAGATATTTTTGCTGTCATATTTTATTAATATTTCTGGCTTAATACGAGAATGATAAACACACTATGTTTATTATAAGAACCGCACGCCGTTCTCCGAATCAAAGATTCGGACGGCTGAGCGAACCTTGAAATATATGTTGTTGCCGCTTCGCGGCTGACTGCTGACGCAGTCAATGAGAACTGGCGTTCTCATAACATATATTATACAATATAACGCTAAGAAAATCAAGGAGAAATTTTGAATGAGCGGAATTGAGATCATAGGTACCGGCAGCTATGTGCCGGAATTCGTTGCCGATAACAACAAATTCGCAGAGTTCCTCGACACATCTGACGAATGGATAACACCGCGCACAGGAATAAAGCAGCGACATATCCTCACCGACAAGCCCGGCTATTACATGGGCATACAGGCAGCGCAGAAGGCTATCGCGGACGCCGGTATCAGCCCGGAGGAGATAGATCTTGTGCTGGTATCCACCTGTACCCCGGACTTCTTCTATCCCTGCACCGCCTGCCTTATCCAGAAGAAGATAGGCGCAGTGAATGCCGCGGCTTTTGATGTGAACAGCGCCTGCACCGGCTTCATCACCGCAACGGATATCGCGCAGAAATACCTCGAAACCGGTCATTACAAGACGATACTTGTGGTTGCCTGCGAGCGGCTGTCCGGTCAGCTTGACTACACCGATCGTTCTATGTGCATACTATTCGGTGACGCGGCGGGAGCTGTGATATACCGTAAGTCGGATAAGCCGTTCTATTCCATGCTTGGCGCAGACGGCGACGAGTTCGAGGCGCTTTACTGCAAGATAAACTACGACCCCAACTGCCCGTTCTACGCAGAGGAAAGCGAGCAGTGGGACGGCATTTTCGATACCCCCTCCAAGAAGAAGTTCCTCCAGAGCGATGGACACGCTGTGTACAAATTCGCGGTGAATGCCATGACCAAGGCAGTAAAGAACGTTGCAGAGCAGGGCGGCTACAGCCTTGACGAACTCGATATAGTTATCCCGCATCAGGCGAATCTGCGTATAATCAACAAGGCGACCGAAATGCTGGGCATTGATAAAGATAAGGTATACACCAACATCGAGCGCATAGGAAATGTTTCCAGCGCCTGCATTCCCGTATGCCTTGACGAACTAAGGGAAAAAGGTGTAGTGAAGCCCGGGCAGAAGATATGCTTTGTGGGCTTCGGCGCAGGTCTTACCTACGGCGCACTGATTTTTGAGACATAAAATTACAGACACATATACTGGAAAGGAATCAGAATTATGGCAGGAACAGCAATAATCACCGGCTCCAGCCGCGGTATCGGCGCAGCTATCGCGAAGCGTCTGGCAAAGGACGGCTTCAACATCATTATCAACGATGTTTCCCAGGAGATAATCGATACAGCCGGAAAGGAAGTCGCGGAGGAGTGCCGCGCTTTCGGCGTCAAGGCAGAGTGCTACGCTGCGGACGTTTCCGACTACGCGCAGTGCGAGGCTTTTGTCAAGTGGGCAAAGGACGAGTTCGGCAGCATTGACGTGCTGATAAACAACGCGGGTATCACACGGGACGGGCTGATGGCGCAGATGAGCGAGGAAACCTACGACCTCGTTATCCGTGTGAATCAGAAGTCGGTGTTCAACATGACGAAGCTGGTTGGCAAGGTGATGATCCGTCAGCGCAGCGGCAGGATCGTAAATCTGGCTTCCGTCGCTGGACTTTACGGCAACCCCGGTCAGATGAACTACTCCGCTTCAAAGGGCGCTATCATCGCAATGACAAAGACAACCGCCAAAGAGCTTGGCAGCCGCGGCATAAACTGCAATGCGGTAGCACCGGGCTTTATCCAGACCCCCATGACCGACAAGCTCACCGAGGAGCAGAGAAACGCAATGCTGGCTCAGATCGCCATGAAGCGCTACGGTCAGCCAGAGGAGATAGCGGGCGTGGTTTCCTTCCTGTGCAGCCCGGATTCTTCCTATGTTACAGGTCAGATAATTGAAATAAGCGGCGGACTTAGCATGTAATTCAGGATAAATTTCTATTTTATAGATTTTTGGAGGATAAACACTTTTATGGAAAGACGAGTTGTTATAACCGGACTGGGCGCTGTCACCCCCTGCGGTAATTCGCCGGAAGAACTGTGGAGCAGCCTTATGGCAGGAAAGCACGGCTTTGAGCTTGCTCCGTGGTTCCCGGATCAGGAGCCGGACAGCCTTTCAGTCGTTGCAAGGGTAAAGAACTTCGACCCGTCAGAGTACTTTGACAAGAAGGAACTGCGCCGCAACGATGTCATCGTGCAGTACGCAGTGTATGCCGCAATGCAGGCGCTCAAGGACGCGGGAACAGACCTCAAGGATCTCGACCCGTTCCGTGTCGGAGTGGTTATAGGCAGCGGTATCGGCGGTATCTACACCACCGAGGAGGAGCTCGCGAACTACCACAACAAGGGCAACAAGCGCGTAGGTGTTTTCACTATAACCAAGATGATCGGCAATATGGCTGCGGGCGTAGTGGCTATACGCACCGGTTTCAAGGGCAGCAACTTCTGCGTCACCACCGCATGTGCGAGCGGCACGCAGTCGATAGGTGAGGCGTTCCGCGCAATAAAGCACGGATACCTTGACGCGGCGATCGCAGGCGGCACTGAACACAGCGACATCGGTTTCTGCTACGCTTCCTTCAACAATATGCACGCAGTTACCCGCTCCACTGACGTGGACAGAGCATCTATCCCGTTTGACGCGGAGAGAAGCGGCTTCGTGCTGGGTGACGGCTGCGGTCTGCTGGTGCTGGAGGAATACGAGCACGCAAAGGCGCGCGGTGCTAAGATCTACGCAGAGATTTGCGGCTACGGCAGCACCTGCGACGCTTACCACGAAACCAGCCCCGACCCCGAGGGCAAGGGCGGCGCGAAGGCAATGGAGTTTGCATATCAGGAAGCAGGAATGAAGCCGGAGGATATCAACTATATCAACGCTCACGGTACCTCCACCAGCATTAACGACAAAACCGAAACAATGGCTATCAAGACTGCGTTCGGCGAACATGCAAAGAACATCGCGATAAACTCCACAAAGTCAATGACCGGACATCTTCTGGGCGCAGCCGGCGGCGTTGAAGCGGTAGTTACTGCGCTGTCCATCAAGAACAGCAAGGTACACACCACGCTGGGCTACAAAGTGCCTGACCCGGAGTGCGACCTTGACTATGTAACAGAGGGCGCAAGGGATATGAAGATCACCGGAGCGCTCAGCAATTCTCTTGGCTTCGGCGGACATAACGGCTGTATCTGTATGCGTCCCGTTGAGGACTGAGTAAGGCTGGCGATATACCCTCATCTCCGTCGTCACCGCAATAACGGCAGGCACAAAGCCTAGCCGTTATTACGGTTCCTAGGATCTGAGGGCATCTCGCCACCCTTATGGAAAATCTTAATTATCCCTTTGTATGAAAGGAATTATACCATGACAAACAAGAACAACGAGCCAAGACCCATCGAGGACACCATCGAGTGTATCGAAGCGCTGGCAGAGATCGTAAAGAAAAACGACCTCGGGAAAATAAAAATCAGCACCGAGGATATTGACATCGTGATAGAGGGCAAGCGCTGCCCGCCTCCCATGCCCGCACCCGCTCCCATGCCTATCATGGCTGGAGTTCCGGCAGCGTCCGTGGCAGCTCCGGCGGCAGAGGCTGCTGCCAAGCCCGCAGAGCAGGTGAGCGGCAACATCATTACCTCGCCCATCGTGGGAACATTCTACGCTTCCCCCTCTCCTGATAAGCCTCCGTTCGTAAAGGTCGGCGACAACGTGAACGCCGGCGACGTGGTCTGCATTATCGAGAGCATGAAGCTGATGAACGAGATAAACAGCGATTTCACCGGCAGAGTAGCAGAGATATACGCAAAGAACGGCGAGCCGGTAGAATTCGGTCAGAAGCTTATGAGAATAGAGTAAGGAGCAGAAAATGACGCTTGATCTTGAACAGATAAAGGAAATAATCCCCCACCGCGACCCGTTCCTGCTGATAGACGAGGTAACAGAGCTTGAACCCGGCGTCAGCGTTACTGCGAAGAAGTACCTCAAGCCGGACGAGTACTGGTTCAAGGGACACTTCCCCGGACAGCCGGTGCAGCCGGGCGTGCTGATGATAGAAATGCTGGCTCAGGCAGGCGCAGTGTGCGCACTCTGCCTGCCGGAGAACAAGGGCAAGATAGCTTTCTTTGCGGGTATCGACAAGGCTCGCTTCCGTGGTACTGTAAACCCCGGAGATACGTTGGAGCTGCACGTCACCATGACCAAGAAGAAGGGGCCGATAGGCTTCGGCGACGCAGTTGCCACCGTCAACGGCAAGAAGGTAGTCACCGCGGAGATTTCCTTTGCAGTGGCAGACCCCGCCCCCAAGGCTGAATAATTTATCTGGAGCTGACAGAATGTTTAACAAGATACTTATTGCGAACCGGGGCGAGATAGCTATTCGTATCATGCGCGCCTGCCGCGAGCTGGGAATAAAGACCGTCGCGGTTTACTCTGAGGCAGACCGCTCGGCGCTCCATGCCCAGATAGCTGATGAAGCGGTGTGCATAGGTCCTGCCCCCTCCCGTGACAGCTACCTCAACACTAAGGCGATAATCGCCGCGTGTGAGATCACCCACGCGCAGGCTATACACCCGGGCTTCGGCTTCCTGTCGGAGAATGCGGACTTCGCACGTCTGTGCCGCACTTGCGGTATTACTTTCATTGGACCTTCACCAGAAGTCATGGACGCCATGGGCGACAAGGCTTCTGCAAAGCAGACCATGATATCCGCGGGAGTGCCGGTAGTTCCCGGCTCGGACGGTATCGTCCCTACGGTCGAGGAAGCGAAGAAGATAGCCGCCGAGATAGGCTACCCGGTGATGATAAAGGCTACCGCAGGCGGCGGCGGGCGCGGTATCCGTCTTGCTGAGCGGGAGGAGCAGCTGGAGCAGCAGTACATCGCGGCACAGCAGGAGGCTCTGACTTGCTTCGGCAACGGGGACGTATACATTGAGAAGTTCATCGTGAACCCGCGCCACGTGGAGATACAGCTTCTTGCAGATAACCACGGCAATGTAGTGCATCTGGGCGAGCGCGAGTGCTCCCTCCAGCGGCATAATCAGAAGGTGCTTGAGGAAAGCCCCAGCCCTATCATGACCGACGACCTGCGCGAACGCATGGGAAAAGCGGCGGTAGCTGCGGCAAAGGTGAGCGGCTACCAGAACGCCGGAACGATAGAGTTCCTTGTAGACAAGGACAGAAACTTCTACTTCATGGAGATGAACACACGTATCCAAGTGGAACACCCGGTCACCGAGCTTGTCACCGGCATCGACCTCGTAAAGGCGCAGATACGCGTTGCGGCAGGCGAACCGCTGTGGTTTACCCAGGACGATGTTCACCTCACCGGACACGCGATAGAGTGCCGTATAAACGCGGAAGACCCGCGGCACAACTTCCGCCCCTGCCCGGGGAAGATAAAGTCGCTGCATGTACCCGGCGGCTTCAATGTGAGAATAGACAGCGCGGTGTATGCCGGCTACGAGATACCGCCTTACTACGACAGCATGATAGCGAAAATGCTGGTTAAAGCTCCCACAAGAGAGGAAGCCATCATGAAAATGCGCGTGGCGCTGTCTGAAATGATAATCGAGGGTGTTGAAACGAACATTGATTTCCAGCTTTGTCTGCTGAAGGACGAGGATTTTGAGAAGGGCAATTTCGATATCGGTTTTCTTAACCGCAAAAATGTAATGGGGGAGTGAGCTGAATGGCAATAGAGGATCTGTTCAAAATCGTCAAAGAGCGCTTTGTAAGCGACCAGCCGGCGGCTCCCGTTGTGGATTCCGACGTCGAGATACCGCAGGATTTACTGTTCAAATGCCCCCGCTGCGGCGCGGTGGTTTACAACCGCGAGTTCACCGCGGCAATGAAGGTATGCCCTAAGTGCAACTACCACGCGCGGCTGACATGGCAGGAGCGTCTTGACCTCACCGCCGACAAGGGCAGCTTCGCGGAGCTTGACGCAGACCTTAAATCGGTGAACCCTATCGGCTTCCCGAAGTATGAGGAAAAGGTCGCAAGAATGCAGCAGCAGTGCGACATGAACGACGCGATAAAGACCGGCGTATGCACGATCCGCGGCTACCGCACTGTTATTGGCATTATGGACTCCCATTTCATGATGGCGAGCATGGGCAGCGTTGTAGGCGAGAAGATCGCGCGTGCGTTTGAGTACGCCACCGAGCATGGGCTGCCGGTGGTTATGTTCACTGCCTCCGGCGGCGCGAGAATGCAGGAGGGCATAATCTCCCTCATGCAGATGGCAAAGACCAGCGGCGCAGTCAAGCGCCACAGCGACGCAGGCGGGCTTTACATCACGGTAATGACCGACCCCACTACCGGCGGCGTGACCGCGTCCTTTGCCAGCCTTGGCGACATTATCCTTGCCGAGCCGAAGGTGCTTATCGGTTTTGCGGGGCGCAGAGTTATACAGGATACTATCCGCCAGCGGCTGCCGGACGACTTCCAGTCGGCGGAGTTTCAGCAGGAATGCGGTTTTGTTGATATGATCGTTGAGCGCGGTATGCTGCGCAAGCGTATCTCGAATATTCTGAAGCTTCACGGCTTCCCGAAGGAGGCTTACAGCAGATGAGCAATTTAACAGCCTGTGAAAGGCTTGAACTTATCCGCCACAAGGACAGACCCACGGTGAACGATTATATACCGGCGATGTTCACCCGGTTCATGGAGTTTCACGGCGACCGGCTTTACGGCGACGACGCAGCGATAATCGGCGGTATCGGCTACCTCAGCGACACACCGGTGACGGTTCTGGCGCAGGTAAAGGGGCGCAATCTCGATGAAAACAAGCGCTCTAATTTCGCTATGCCGCACCCGGAGGGTTATCGCAAGGCTCTCCGTCTTGCAAAGCAGGCAGAGAAGTTCCATCGTCCGGTGATATGCCTTGTGGACACCCCCGGCGCGTTCTGCGGCATTGAAGCGGAGCAGCGCGGTCAGGGAGAGGCTATCGCACGTAACCTGTACGAATTTATGACGCTGAAGACCCCGGTCATCTCGGTCGTTCTCGGCGAGGGCGGCTCCGGCGGTGCGCTGGCTATGGCGGTATGCGATGAGCTTGCGATGTTGGAAAACGCGCTGTATTCGGTCATCAGCCCCCGTGGTGCAGCTTCCATACTCTGGAAGGACGGCACAAAGGAAAAGGAAGCCTGCGAGGTACTGAAAATAACCGCGGAGGATCTGATGTCCTTCGGCGTATGCGACAGGATAATCCCCGAGCCTACCGGCGGCGCGCAGGTGAGCAAGGAGCAGACGGCGGACAACATCTACGAATACCTCGTGGACGCGGTTTACCGGCTGAAAAACACTGAAATACCGCAGCTTCTTGACCGCCGTTATGAGAAATTTAGAAAAATCGGCATGTTTACTGAATAAATTTGTAGAAAATTCTCTGCAAAAATTTCTTTACGGGGCTTGATTATTTGCAAAGTATGTTATATAATATAACATGAAATGTTTCCAGACGGAAATGATTATTATTTGGAGGGTATAAAAATGGTATTTGACAAGGTAAAGGATCTTATTTCTGAACAGCTCGATGTTAAGGCAGACGACATTACCGAGGATTCTTCCATTCAGGACGATCTGGGTGCAGACTCCCTGGACATCGTTGACCTCGTAATGGCTATTGAGGACGAGTTCGGCGTTGAGATCCCCGAGGATCAGGTTGAGAATATCAAGACCGTTGGCGATATCGTTAAGTTCATCGAGGACAACGCTGACAAGGATTGATTTGCTGCTTTGCAGTCACGATGCAATTTTCCTGCTGTCATTTTCGGCGGCAGGATTTTTGTTTGCAGCAAAGCACTTGATTTTTCCGGAAAAGTGTGCTATAATAATCATACAGCGCCAAAGCCGAGGCTTTCTCAGCGCTGAAAAACCAAACAGACGATCAACGACACATGTTGCACTCCGGTGCGTAAATCTGATCACGGGACGGATCAGGGACATGTGTTTTTTGTATTATGACGCATGCCCGGAAGGACCGATTTCAGGCATGCGTTTTTGTTTTGTCAGAAGAAAAGGAGAATTACTATGCCAAAAAACCAATTTCAGAGAATGATGTTCGCCCTCATCACGGTGGTGATAACCGTGCATGCCTATGTGTTCTACAGCCTCTATGTGATAAACGGCGGCATGTTCATGGAGATGACCGGGGAAACCGGGTTGCTTGCGGCGATAGACAAGTTGGGGGGAGTATACGTTTTCGGCTCTCCGGTGCCTATATGGGCGGTTGTACTTATCGAGTTCGTCTGTGCCTACATGCTGGAGGTTTTGGTAGGTTCGCCGCTGTCATTCAAGCTGGCGTCTAAGGTATTTGACCCGCAGGACACACACCCTGTGCTATTTGAAACCGCGATAATCTGCGCAACCGTTGGTATCATGTGTCCCGCAATGAGTTTCATAGCGTCCTTCCTTTACTACGATTATCAGGCGGGATTCAGTATGTGGACGCTGCTTGCCAATTGGCTGAAGCTTGTGTGCTTCAATTTCCCGTTCGCGTTCTTTACGCAGCTGTTTTTTATACAGCCCTTTGTCAGAACAGTGTTCAAGCTTCTCTTCGTGCGAAAGAGCAGCCGCAGTGCCGCTTATGATGAATGAGCATTCTTCCCTCTCAGTTCCCATGCTGAGGGGGAGCTTTGGTTTATCGGAGCATATATGAATCGCTGAAATCCCATATATTACCCTGTGCCGCAAAGAAAATTCAACAATATTACGCTAAATAGTTGTGAATTTCTTGACAGAACGCCAAAAGTGGTATATAATAATATTGAACAAGCATACCGGGGCAGCGCTCCGGGAAAAAATAAAAAGGAGCAAAAGATATGGGACTTACACTAACCGAGAAGATCATCAAGGCTCACATTGTTGACGGCGAAATGGTAAAGGGAACCGAGATCGGACTGAAGATCGACCAGACCCTTACGCAGGACGCCACCGGAACAATGGCGTATCTCCAGTTCGAGGCTATGGGCGTGGACAGAGTAAAGACGGAGCGTTCTGTTGCTTACATCGACCACAACACCCTCCAGAGCGGCTTTGAGAACGCCGATGACCACCGTTTTATCGGCTCTGTCGCTAAGAAGCACGGTATCTGGTTCTCCCGTCCCGGCAACGGTATCTGTCATCAGGTACATCTGGAGCGCTTCGGCAAGCCGGGCAAGACCCTCATCGGCTCGGACAGCCACACTCCCACCGGCGGTGGTATCGGTATGCTGGCTATGGGCGCAGGCGGTCTGGACGTTGCAGTTGCAATGGGCGGCGGCGCTTACTACATAACCATGCCTAAGGTCGTTAAAATAAACCTTACCGGCAAGCTGAACGACTGGGTTTCCGCAAAGGACGTTATCCTGGAAGTGCTGCGCAGACTGTCCGTTAAGGGCGGCGTTGGCAAGGTAATGGAGTACACCGGCGAGGGCGTAAAGAGCCTGTCTGTTCCGGAGCGTGCTACTATCACCAACATGGGCGCAGAACTTGGCGCGACAACATCTATATTCCCCTCTGACGAAACCACTCTCCAGTTCCTTAAGGCGCAGGGCAGAGAGGAGGACTATGTTCCCATGTCCGCTGACCCGGACGCTGTGTATGACGAGGTAGTTGACATCGACCTGTCCGCTCTCGTTCCGCTGGCAGCTTGCCCCCACAGCCCGGACAACGTGAAGTCCGTCGAGGAGATCGGCAAGATAAAGATCGACCAGGTTTGCATAGGCTCCTGCACAAACTCCTCGCTTCAGGACATGCGCAAGGTGGCTCACATCTTAAAGGGCAAGACCGTTCACCCGGATGTAAGCCTTGCCATCGCCCCCGGCTCCAAGCAGGTGTTCAACCAGATCGCCGAGGACGGAACTCTGTCCATTCTTATCGCGGCTGGCGCGAGAATACTCGAAAGCGCCTGTGGTCCATGCATAGGCATGGGTCAGTCCCCGAACAGCAAGGGCGTTTCCCTGCGTACCTTCAACCGTAACTTCCTCGGCAGAAGCGGCACTAAGGACGCTGAAATTTACCTCGTTTCTCCTGAAACCGCTGCAGTTTCCGCCCTCACCGGCGTATTCACCGACCCGAGGACTGCCGGCGATATGCCCGCTTATGTAATGCCGGAGAAGTTCATCATCAACGACAACATGGTAGTTCCCCCGGCAAGCGTGGAGGAAGCTCCAGCTGTTGAGGTGCTGAGAGGTCCGAACATCAAGCCGTTCCCGGTGAACAAGCCGCTGGCTGAAACCATCGAGTCCGGCGTAACGCTCAAAGTCGGCGACAACATCACCACCGACCACATCATGCCGGCAGGAGCTAAGATACTCCCGCTGCGTTCCAATATTCCGGCTATCTCGGAGTACTGCTTCACCGTATGCGATGAAACCTTCCCCAAGCGTGCAAAGGAAGCGGGAACTTCCATCATCGTGGGCGGCGTGAACTACGGTCAGGGCTCGTCCAGAGAGCATGCGGCATTAGCTCCGCTGTACCTCGGCGTTAAGGCTATCATCTGCAAGAGCTTCGCCCGTATCCACCGCCAGAACCTCATCAACAACGGCATTCTGCCGCTGGAGTTCGTGAACGAGGCTGACTACGACAAAATCGAGCAGGGCGACCAGCTGGTTATTGCGAATATCCGTTCCATCGTAGAAAACGGCGGTCAGATAATCGTTGAGGACAAGACTAAGGGCTTCAGCTTCGAGGTGAAGTGCGAGCTTTCCGAGCGTGGCAAGGGAATGATGCTCGCCGGCGGTCTGCTGAACTACACCAAGGCTAACGGCTGACAGATAAAAGGGAAAAGGGTGCGGATATGAGTAAAGCTGCGGCATTTTTTATGGCGGTTTCCGCTTTCCTGCTGGGATTTATTATCGGAAGCAGGCTGGAGGGCGGCGGCAATCTGTTCTGCGGAAATACTATTGACCGCTCCGTTAAGGTTCGCGGCGGAACTGCCCATAACACATAATGAAAGGAACAAAGAAAATGGCTGAAAAAATTCAGATGACCACCCCGCTTGTAGAAATGGACGGCGACGAGATGACCAGAATTATCTGGAAGATGATAAAGGATATTCTCATCACCCCCTACATTGACCTCAAGACCGACTACTACGACCTCGGTCTGGTACACAGAAACGAAACCAACGACCAGGTAACTATCGACTCCGCAAATGCAACAAAGAAGTACGGCGTTGCGGTAAAGTGCGCGACCATCACCCCGAACGCACAGCGTGTTGAGGAATACAACCTCAAGGAGATGTGGAAGTCCCCGAACGGTACGATAAGAGCAATTCTGGACGGCACCGTGTTCAGAAAGCCGATACTGGTAAAGGGCATAGTTCCCTATATCCCTACATGGACTAAGCCGATAACCATTGCCCGTCACGCATACGGCGACATCTACAAGAACACTGAGCTGAAAGTTCCGCAGGGAAGCAAGGCGGAGCTGGTAGTCACCGACAAGGACGGCAAGGAGACCAGAGCGCTTATCCACGACTTCAAGAACAGCGACGGCATCATTCAGGGCGTACATAATCTGGACAACTCCATTTCGTCCTTCGCGAGAGCCTGCTTCAACTATGCGCTGGACGCTAAGGAAGACCTGTGGTTCGCGTCTAAGGACACCATCTCCAAGACCTACGACCACCGCTTCAAGGACATCTTCGCCGAGATATTTGAGAATGAGTACAAGGAGAAGTTTGCGGCGGCTGGGATAGAGTACTTCTACACCCTTATCGACGACGTTATCGCGAGAGTTGTGCGCTCCGAGGGCGGCTTCATCTGGGCTTGCAAGAACTACGACGGCGACGTAATGT
>JBJFGA010000109.1:0-3977 GCA_051892275.1 Oscillospiraceae bacterium
TGTAGTCGTCCATTATCCGAGGGAATCTTCCCGCATAGACAGGACCAACGAAAACGAGCGGCTTATCAGAGCTTATCCCGCTGTGATCTCCGCTTTTTATCCGCTCGTTAATGGAAATCAGTTCGTCGCCGGAAATCTGTGCGATTTTTTCGGCTGCATACCTGCTGTTTCCTGTTCCGCTGAAATAAAGTACCATGATATTACCTCCATAAATCCGATTTATGAACACAGTATATCACATGAAGAAAAACTCACGGTAAACTTTTTGGCTTGCGTTACAGCCGCTTTTTTAACAGTTGATTTATCCTCTTCTTTAATTGTCGCAAGGAAGCGACACCCTGAACTCCGAGCCTTTGCCCGGTTCGCTTTTTACATGGATTTCTCCGTTACACAGGTCAACTATGCGTTTCACCAGCGCAAGCCCCAGACCGTTTCCCTCGGCTTTGCGGGAGGCGTCCGCCTGATAGAATTTCTCGAAGATATGCTTCTGCACGTCCTCGGTCATACCCTCGCCGTGGTCGGTTATGGCGACCTCCAGCGCGCCGCTGTTCTGCCGCAGGGTAATTTCGATGGTGCTTCCCTCAGGGGAATGCTTCACGGCGTTGTCGATTATGTTTGTCCAAATCTGTCCGATAAGCTGCTCGTTGCCGAAATAGGTCAGCCGCGGCAGCTCTAGCCCGAACTCGATATTCTTTGCAGACCACCTGCTTTCAAGCGTAAGGATAGACCGGCGTATCTGCTCATCAATGCGGTATTCCTTTTTGTCTGGTATTATCTCCTGATTTTCCAGCTTGGACAGCATTAGGATACTGCTGCACAGCGTTGACAGCCTGCGTGAATTATCCAGTATCTTGCCGACATATCTGCTTTGCTTTTCGGGAGTGAGTCGACAGTCTTGCAAAAGCGTTGCATATCCCTCAATCGAAGCGATAGGGGTTTTGAATTCGTGAGAAACATTCGCTACAAAATCGTTCCGCAGCGTTTCGATATGCGAAAGGTCGTAGGTCATAGAATTGAACCGGCGTGCCATTTCCCGTATCTCGTCAATACCTTTGTCTTCGGAAACCTTTACGTTGAAATTCCCTCTTGAAAGCTCGTCAAAGGCGTTGCTTATCTCCTGAACCGGACGGATTATCAGCCTGCCGACAAACAGCGCAACGATAGTTCCAAGAACCAGACTTCCCAGCAGGAACAGAACAATCGGAATTTTTCTGGTATGCGGGTCGCTTTCTATGACGTTCAGTTCAAACAGAAGAAACCATATCTCCGCGATAAGCAGGAACACTATAACGATAGTCGAGAAAACCACCGCCGAAAAATACAGCCACAGTCTGGAATGGCGCTTTTTATTCACCCTTTTTCACCGCCTTGTAGCCAAGCCCCCGAACCGTCACTATCTCGAAATCCTCGCAGTCCGAGAACTTGTCCCGCAGCCGGTTGATGTGGGTATTCACGGTGCGCTCGTCGGTTTCGGAGAACATTCCCCATATTTCGTCCATGAGCTGCTGGCGTGTGAATATCTTATTCGGATAGGACAGCAGCTTGTACAGCAGGTAAAATTCCTTTTGCGGGAATATGGTTTCTTTGCCGTGGAGCGTCACTGTCAGCGCGTCGTAATCAAGGGTGGTGTTCCCGACAGTGAGCTTCTTTTCGCTGTAAATCCTTGCGCGGCGCAGCAGAGCCTCTACCCGCAGCACAAGCTCCTTTACGTTTATCGGCTTTATCATGTAGTCGTCAGTTCCCATGCGGAAGCCTTTCTGCATATCGTCAAACTGGTCTTTCGCCGTTACCATGAGCACAGGCAGGTCGTATTTCGCGTCACGGAGCGATTTTGTCAGCTCGTATCCGTCCATGTTCGGCATCATGATATCGGCAACTATCAGGTCGATGTATTCCCTATCCATGATTTCCAGCGCCTCCGCTCCGTCAGCGGCGGGAACAGCGTTGTAGCCGCTGTCTGAAAGCACGGTACAGAACAGCTCGCGCATATCTTCGTCATCTTCTGCAACAAGAATGTTGAACATAGGTATTCCCCCTTTTCTACATTATATTATATCACGCTTTTATACGTCAAGATAAACTTTTCCGCAAAAGTTTATTTTCAGTTTATTCTGAACTTTCCTTGAGTTTATATTTGTGTGTTATGCTCTGGGGGAAAGGACGGATAATACTTATGCTTGAACTGAAAAACATTGTAAAGACTTATGTCACGGGAGATTTGAAGCAGGACGCTCTCAAGGAGGTAAGCATCAGCTTCCGCGAGAACGAATTTGTATCAATTCTCGGGCAAAGCGGTTCGGGAAAAACCACCATGCGGAACATCATCGGAGGACTTGACCGCTACACGAGCGGCGACCTGATAATTAACGGGGTTTCCACCAAGAAATACCGTGATGCCGACTGGGATTTCTACCGCAACAATTCTATCGGCTTTGTATTCCAGAGCTACAACCTTATCCCGCACCAGAGCGTGCTTGCAAACGCGGAATTAGCGCTGACCCTTGCAGGAATATCGAAAAAGGAACGGCGGAAAAGGGCGATTGAAGTCCTGAAAAAGGTGGGGTTAGGAGACCATATCCACAAAAAGCCGAACCAGATGTCATGCGGTCAGATGCAGCGTGTGGCAATTGCCCGTGCGCTGATAAACAACCCGGATATTCTTCTTGCGGACGAGCCAACAGGCGCTCTTGATTCCGAAACCAGCATACAGATAATGGAGCTTCTCAAGGAGATTGCAAAGGACAAACTCGTTATTATGGTAACGCACAATCCTGAACTTGCCGAGGAATACTCCACCCGTATAGTAAAGCTGAAGGACGGTAAAATCATCGGCGACACCAACCCATACGACCATACAGGCGAGTCCGCCGAGCCGAAAAAGCGCAAAAGGATATCCATGTCATTTCTGACCGCCCTTTCTCTCAGCTTCAATAACCTGCGGACTAAAAAAGGACGCACCCTACTCACTTCGTTTGCGGGGTCGATAGGAATAATCGGAATTGCGCTTATCCTCTCGATTTCTACGGGAATACAGACTTATGTAATCAGCATACAGCGTGATACGCTTTCTTCCTACCCTATCTCGGTAAAGGAGCAGGAATCCGGCATTACAACGCTGCTTTCAAGTCGGAAAGGAATAATGAATGACGAAGAACGTCACGAGTTGGACGCAGTTTATTCCAACGACAGAATGTATGATATGTTCAATGCAGCGTTCACCGGCGAGGATATCCAGAACAATCTTACTGCATTCAAGGAGTGGATAGACCGTGAGATGAACCCGGAAACAAGCACAACGGAAATGTACAAATACGTTTCCGATATATCTATGCAGAGTCCTTTGAGGACAAAGAGTATATTGACGGTCTGATAAAGGCATACAACGATTCCGCAGCCGAGGAGGACAGGATTTCCTACACCGATTATGTTGCGCTGCTAATGTCAGGAGTTACCACAATGATTGACGCAGTATCCTACGGACTTATCGGGTTTGTTTCCATTTCGCTTATAGTTTCCTCGATAATGATAGGGATAATTACATATATCTCGGTTCTGGAGAGGACAATATCATCTAGCGGATTATCTGTAATAATCTTTTCTTTGTGTGGTCTGCCACGCAAAACGCAAAAAACTGACAAGCGAATTACAAAAAAATAGCCGCCGAAACTTTTGGAATCGGCGGCTAAAACATTAGTTAAAATGGCTTTATACAGCCATTTTTCTATATCCAGTTCACAAAAAACCACATTTTTCAACCACAATCACTCTGCCTGTTGAAAAACAGCTAATGGTTTGTGAGATTTGCACAAATCTATATGGTTTTCTCAATCGGTCTGAAATTTCATTTAAATCACATTTTTACACTGATAAAATCCGGATTAAAAAAGAGTATGTACTGATTAATCAGACTTGGTAGCACTACCCTCTGCCTTGCCTGACTGCGTCCCAAAGTAGAAAATCAGTATGATCTGGAACAT
>JBJFGA010000110.1:0-3963 GCA_051892275.1 Oscillospiraceae bacterium
ATATCGGTACTGTCTTTCAGCAAATCTTTTCCTTCTTTCAAACGGTTATTAGTATAATACTAATATTTAATCGACTTATAGACAAAGTCTATAAGTCGATGCCGCCGAAGCGGCGGCTGTCAAAACCCTTGGGTTTGACAATATTAGTATTGAACGGCTTCTTCTGCGGCTTCGCCGCAACCCCGCTTTGCGGGGTAATCTTCCTATAGACTTTGTCTATAGGAAGATTGAAGAATAGTATAAAATATGCCCCGGAGCGAAAAACTCCGGGGTTTTTGTGTCGATTTATCAGATGCGGAGCACGGCGTACTTCTCCCCTGCCGGAACAAAGCTGCATTTCTGGTAAAATCCAGCAAGTTTGTCATCACAGATAACATGAACTCTGCCTGGAACGGCTCTGCAAACAGCTTTGAGCAAATCCCCGGCGCAGCCCCGACCCTCGAACTCGCGCTTCACGCTGACCTGCGACAGCAGCGCTTCGCCGTTGATGTCGTGCTGTAATACAAGCGCCGCCCTGCCGTCGGAAAAGCAGCGGGAAACTCCGTGCCTTACCCGGTGGGACATATCGAGATACCACGGCTCGAACTGTATCTCAAAGCGGCTGCCGATGATATCCCATGCCTGCGAGGGAGATACCTCAGGCGGGAACTCGCCGCCTTTCTCGCCAACATACTCCATGAGCTTCGCAAGATGGAAGTCAGCATTCAAATAACGCCGCAGCCCCTCCCCTGCTTCTAGTGAACAGAACAGGTCTGTGAAGCCGTGAATACCGAGGAACTGCGCCAGCTCCGGGAAGTCAGCCCGGTCAGCCCCCGCAAGCACGAACGAACCGTCCAGCGCCGCGAGGAACGCTTCCCCAGCCCCTCCGGACTGCCGGAAGAAGCGGCAGAAGTCGTAACCGCCGCCGTAAGCATCGAACAGCGCCAGCAGCTTACCCGTTTCTACACCGGGCGGCAGCCCAGCCAGCTGCTCCCGGGCATAAATACGCTGTATCATAGCTCTGCAAAGGCGGTCAGGACTGCCGCCGCAAGCCCCGCCGAAGCGCTGTAGTCGCTCTCCTTTATTACACAGGAGGGCGAGTGAAGATACCGGCATGGCAGCGAAAGCGCACAGGTGCGTACTCCACCGGCGCTGACGTGGATAGCTCCGCTGTCGTTGCCGCCGGCGATGAGGGTCTTGGTCTGATTCGGAATGCCGAGGGAATCGGCGGTGTTCCGCGCCAGCTGATACAGCTCGCGGTCGTATATCGTCCCCCTGTCCATAAAGGACACCACGCAGCCCTCTCCCAGACGGCACACCCGCTTGTCCCCGGAAACACCGGAAATGTCGCATGCAGTGGTGGTTTCCAGAACCACCGCAATGTCCGGCTGAATTGTGAAAGCAGCCGCCTTTGCGCCCCGGGTGCCGACTTCCTCCTGCACGGTAAACACATACCACGCGTCATATTCCGGTGTACCGTTTATCATGTCCATCATGATAAGACAGCCGGCGCGGTCGTCTATCGCCTTGCTCTTTATGAAGCCCTCGCCGAAGCAGAACGCGTCAGAATTGAACACCGCACAGTCGCCACGCTTAACGTACTTTTCCGCCTGCTCCCGCCCGGAAGCGCCTATATCTATCAGCATTTCGCCGAAGTCCGGGGCTTTTTTGCGCTCCTCCGCCGACTGCTGGTGCACTGCTTTAGTGCCCACAACGCCGCAGATACCATTCTTAAAGCGCAGTGAACGTCCCAGCACCACCCGGGGGTCTACCCCGCCGACCGCGCCGAACCGCAGAAAGCCCTCGTTCGTAACGTCCGTCACCATGAAGCCCACCTCGTCCATGTGGGCGGCGAACATCAGCTTGTTTTTCGGGGTC
This sequence comes from Oscillospiraceae bacterium, assembly GCA_051892275.1. GTDB lineage: Bacteria > Bacillota > Clostridia > Oscillospirales > Ruminococcaceae > CAG-115. The sequence continues at coordinate 1,858 of JBJFGA010000110.1, forward strand.
TTTCTGCCCTTTTTGAATACTATGAGATTGCCGAGATTATCGGTATACACCTTGTCTGCGGTGATACGGGCGGCGATGTAGTCCCGCACCGCGCCCTCGTCCCCGGAGGTGCCGTCGATGCTGCTTAATTCGATCAGCCGTTCAGAAATATCACTCATTCTCGTCACCCCCTACGGCATATTCGCAAATCAGCCTTGCAGTACTTTCGATATCAGAAATCGACACCGTTTCAATTGGTGTGTGCATATACCTTATCGGAATGGAAAGGGTACAGCACTTCACCCCGCCGCGGCTCACCGCGACTGAATCCGCGTTCGTGCCGGTAGAGGAAGGCATGACCTCGGTGGTGTGCGGTATTCCGCAGCGCTTAGCAGTTTCGTGCAGCCGCTCGGTCATTCCCCGGTCGAGTACTGCGGAAACACCTATCATAACGCCGCTGCCAAGCTCCGCGGTTTCGTGCGGAACGCTGTCGGGGGTGCGCCCGAAGGACACGTCCACCGCGACAGCCTCGTCCGGCTCCAGCCTGAACGCAGCGCCCTTTACGCCGCGCTCCCCTGTTTCCTCCTGCGCGGAGAAGCACACCGCGAGGTCGTATTTCAGCGCCCTTCCTTTAAGCATATCCAGCGCCGCAAGTATCGCACAGACGCCGCTGCGGTCGTCCACAGACGGTGCGGAGATGACGTCACCGCAAAGCTCCCGGAAATCGGAGCTTATCGTCACACGGTCGCCAAGGCGTATCAGCTTCTTCGCCTGCTCCTGCGGCATTCCGACATCTATCGATATATCGCCAACTTCCGGCACCTTGCTGTGGTCGGAGGACACATGCGGCGGCATGGTGGAAACTACCCCCATGACCGCTTTTTCGCCGTGAATAATGACGCTCTGCGCCAGAAGCACCCGCATATCCGCGCCTCCGCAGAAGCCTACCTTAATAAAGCCGTCACTGTCGATGTCGGTGACTATCATGCCTATCTGGTCTATGTGCGCGTCCAGCATGAGGGTCTTTGCGCCCGTCCTGCCGGAGGTAATATACCCTATAACGTTGCCGCAGCGGTCTATCTCCGCGTCAGGAGCGTACTCCCGCAGCAACGCCAGCGCAAGCTGCGCAGCGCCGTTTTCGCAGCCGGAGACCCCGGTTTCACCGGTGAGGTCACGCAGCGTGGATCTGATATTCATTCAAGGTCATTCCTTTCATTCTCATTTGAGAAAATCGCTGGAAATATCCTGCGTATTAAAGTGGTAGCCCTTATGGTTCAGCAGTTCCAGCTTATAGCCGAGTATCTCCGGGAGAACCCCCAGCTCGTCCGCTGCGGAATCAATATCCCGGGCGTATTCCAGCACCGAGAGGGTCTCCCGGTCGGTGAGCAGCATTTCTGTGGCGAAAAGGTTGGCTTCCCGCTCGGTCTTGTTGGTGGAGAGAAACAGCGTGTTCTCCCGGATACCGCCAGCGGACAGCTCCCGGTGGAGCAGGTCGTGCCCCAGCTCGTGTGCACAGACTGTGCGGCGGAGCAGCGGCTTCAGCGCTCGGTTCACAACAATGTACCGCCTGCCGTTCTCGCAGATGTAGAAGCCCTTAAGTCCGCCCAGCTCACGCAGCCAGACAACCGCACCGGAGTTCTCTGCGGTAGCGAAAATGTCCCTGCCGCCGTACTCCCGGCGGATCTCACGGGCTAGGCTGATGATACGTTCCATGCTTATTCTTCGCCGTTTCTGGAGTCCTCGTAGATCTCGGACAAACAGGTCAGCAGCGCCTCCTTATCGTCTGGGCTGAGCGCATTTCCTGCGAATAGTCCCCTCGACTGCGCAAGGAACTGCGCCGCCTGTGCCTTGTCCGCGTCGCTCGCGTGTACTCTCTTAATAAAGCGCTCCTCAATGGTGAGCTCCAGCTCCTGCTCATCGTCCAGAAGGAACTCTGCGGGAACGTCCAGCTCCTTTGCGATACGTACCAGGAGGTCGGGCCGAGGCTTTCTGCTGCCGCACAGGTAATTCGCCAGAGCCCGGTAGGTTATACCGACATTCTGCGCAAATGTGCTTTTATGTATACGCTTTCTGGCAAGAAGAAGCTCCAGCTTTTCGTTCAGTTTCATGGTAAAATATCCTCCATTC
>JBJFGA010000111.1:0-3953 GCA_051892275.1 Oscillospiraceae bacterium
GAAGAAGCCGTTCAATACTAATATTGTCAAAACCCTTGGTTTTGACAGCCGCCGATTTGGCGGCATCGACTTATAGACTTTGTCTATAAGTCGATTAAATATTAGTATTACTGATCAATTATTCAGCAGTGTAGGGAATGAGTGCGATCTGTCTGGATCTCTTGATAGCTGTGGTGAGGGCTCTCTGGTGGAATGCGCAGCAGCCGGTCACACGGCGGGGAAGGATCTTTGCGCGCTCGGTCATATACTTTCTGAGCTTAGCAACGTCCTTGTAGTCAATGAATTCAGAACGGTCAACGCAGAACTGGCAAACCTTTTTTCTGGGACGCTTTACAGCGTGAGCCGGTCTATCAAACTTTTCAGCCATGATACTGAACCTCCTTTATTATTCAGGTTAAACGGATTTTAGAACGGGTAATCGTCGTCGGACGCAGCGGAACTGAAATCGCTCGCCGGGGACTGCGGAGCAGCCGGTGCGGGAGCAGGCGCTGCGGACGGTGCAGACGCGGCATAGTCGTTATACGCGCCGCCCTGCGATTTTTCTCCGGTGAATGAAATACGGTCTGCAACTATCTCGTACCAAGTGGACGGATTTCCGTTCTTGTCGGTGTAGTTTCTTGTGGTCATCTCGCCTTCAACAAGTATCATACGACCCTTGCTGAAATAGCGGTTCACGAACTCAGCCTGCTGACGCCATGCGACAACATTGAAGAAATCGGACTTTCTCTCCTCGCCCTTGGGGGTGAAGCGGCGGTCTACCGCAATACGGAAAGAGCATACGTTTACTCCCTGCGGAGTGGTCTTTAATTCGGGATCGTTTACGACACGTCCCATCATAATAACCTTGTTATACATGAACACACCTCCGATTCGATATTACAGACTTTTCAGCGGAAATTATTCCTGACCCGGTGCAAGAACTACGATGGAACGCAGAACGCCGTCAGTGATGTTGATGATACGCTCCAACTCTGTCGGGAAATCGGGCTTGGACTCGAAGTTGTAGAGTACATAGTAGCCCTCACCCTCGTAGTTGATCTCGTAAGCGAGCTTCTTCTTGCCCCACTCATCAGTGTTGGTGAGTGTTCCGTTTGCCTTGATGAGGTCAGCGAACTTAGCTACCAGAGCCTTGATCTCGTCCTCGGTCTTCTTCAGAGAGAAAACGATTATCGCCTCATACTTTTCAGATAACTTTGCCATTTGTATAGCACCTCCTTATGGATATATATCCCGTGCGGTATTACACGAGAAAGGGGTTAAAGGCTTTTTTAGCCTTAACTACATCATTATATCAGAAATATTCCCCTTTGTCAAGGGCTTTCAAGGGACTTTTTTCGGGTTTTGGCGAAAAATCCGCACGGAACTGTTTCCGTGCGGACTCTCTTTTACTTGTCCGGGGTTATCTTCCAGATATCCCGCGCATATTCTGCAATGGTGCGGTCGGAACTGAACTTTCCGGCATTCGCCATGTTTATCCAGCACTTGCGGGTGAATTCGTTCCTGTGGTCGCGGTAGTCGGCGTTGGACTTCAGCTTCGCTTCAACGTAGCTTTCAAGGTCGCCGAGCAGATAGTAGTGATCCGGAACATGCCAGCTTGCGCCGTCAAGCAGCGCGTAGTACAGCTCGCGGAAAGAGCCGCTGCCGCCGTCGGAGAAGGTTCCGTCTATCAGCGTGTTGAGGACGCGGGCGATCTTCTTGTTCTCGGCATAGATTTTTCTCGGGTCGTAGGTCGGCATAATCTTTTCAAGCTCCTCAACCCGCGCGCCGAAGATGTAGTTGTTCTCAATTCCGGCTTCCTCGGCGATCTCGACGTTCGCGCCGTCATAGGTGCCGAGGGTCACTGTACCGTTGAGCATGAACTTCATGTTGCCGGTGCCGCTTGCCTCTGTTCCGGCGGTGGATATCTGCTCGGAGATGTCGGCGGCGGTGACCAGCTTCTCGGCATAGGAAACGTTGTAGTTCTGCACGAATACTACGTTTATAAGTCCCTTGGTGTCGGGGTCGGAGTTCACAAGTGCGGCGATTTCGTTGATGTACTTGATTATCGCCTTGGCGCGGGCGTAGCCGGGTGCGGATTTAGCGCCGAAAATGAATGTGGTGGGGTAGAAGTCCTTAATGCTGCCGTCCTTTATGCCGAAATAGATGTACATTATCGAGAATGCGTTCAGCAGCTGGCGCTTGTACTCATGCAGGCGCTTTATCTGGATATCGAAAATGCTGTCCGGGTCAACGGTGGTATGCTCGTGCTGTGCAATGTACTCTGCGAGGGCGGCTTTCTTCCCGGACTTTATCTTGGCGAAGCGCTCCAGCTGGGCGGGGTCGTCCGCGTACTTTTCGAGGGATTTCAGCTGGGCGAGGTCGGTTATCCAACCCTCGCCGCCGAGAAGTTCGGTTATCTGGGCGGAAAGCTCCGGGTTGCAGAGGGCTATCCAGCGGCGGGGGGTTATGCCGTTGGTCTTGTTCTGGAAGCGCTCGGGGTACAGTTCGTACCACTCCGGCAGGGCATTGTGCTTGAGTATCTCGGTGTGTATCTGAGCCACGCCGTTGGTGTAGCTGGAGCAGTATATCGCCATTTTCGCCATGTGGACAACACCGCCGGAAACCGGCTTCATCAGGGCGATTTTGTCCTTGGGCATATCGTGGCGGTACATGTCGGCGATGAAGTATTCGTTTATGCGCAGGATAATGTTGTAAACCTCCGGGAGAAGCTCCTGCATGAGGTCAATTCCCCACTTTTCGAGAGCCTCCGCCATGATGGTGTGGTTGGTGTAGTTGAAGGTCTTCTGCGCTATCGTCATAGCGTCCTCAAAGGACACGCCGTACTCGGTGGTAAGCACGCGGATAAGCTCCGGAATGGAGATGGTGGGGTGGGTGTCGTTCAGCTGAATGGAGTTGTATTCCGCGAAATCCTCTATCTTACGTCCGGCGCGGAGGTGCTTTCTGATGAGGTCGCGGATAGAAGCGGCGCAGAAGAAGTACTGCTGCTTCAGGCGCAGAAGTTTGCCGGGACGCGCGTCGTCGTTGGGGTAGAGGGTGCGGGAGATGTTCTCCGCTTCTATCTGCTCGCGGCATGCCGCCATGTAGTCCTGACGGTTGAATGCGTCAAAGTCGAACTCGTTTATCGGCTCTGCCTGCCACAGGCGGAGAGTTTCGGCGAAGTCGTTTTTGTAGCCGAAAATGGGCATATCGTAGGGTACTGCCATAACGTCGCCGGTGGCGAAGTGTACTCTTACAGCGTCCGAGGGAACGCGCTTGCTCCACGGGTCGCCGAACTTAGTCCAGTCGTCCGCTGCTTCGCGCTGGAAGCCGTCAACTATGGACTGCTTGAACAGACCGTACTTGTAGCGTATGCCGTAGCCGGTCAGCGGGAGTTTCATGGAAGCGGCGCTGTCCAGGAAGCATGCAGCAAGTCTGCCAAGACCGCCGTTGCCGAGCGCCGCGTCCTCTATCTCCTCTAAGTCGCAGAGGGACGCGCCGGCGGTGTTCAGTATCTCTTCCGCCACGTCATGTATGCCAAGGCAGAGCAGGTTATTGTAGACTGCGCGGCCAACTAGGAATTCCGCGGAGAGGTAGCTTGCGGAGCGTCCTTTGGGGGCGGACTTTTCCATCAGCGGGGCAGCCTGCTTCATTACAGCGCGGGAAAGCGCGTCGTGAAGCTGGGGCGCAGTCGGCTTCTCCGAGCCGCAAAGCCCGGACAGGTATTCGTCAAAGTCTTTTTTCAGGGTAAGCGTGTCTATCATTGTCATTCTCCTTTGCGGATTTGATTTTATATGATTATAGCACAAAATTGCGGCAAAATCAATAACCTGCTTGAAAAAACGAGCAATTCATGATAAAATATAGGGAACCTCTAAAAACCGGTTTGAAAAGGGAAAATGGGTAGAGTGCACCGAATGCAAGGAAAGCCGACGAAGTAAGGCTGTATGCCTTACGAGGAGGTTTGACGAAGCAGG
>JBJFGA010000112.1:0-3941 GCA_051892275.1 Oscillospiraceae bacterium
TTGTTTTGCTTCCGCGCAGTGCAGTTTTGTACTGCGCTTTTTATTTCAAATAAAGTGTACAGCTTCTGGCAAAAAAACGCAGTACCATTTCTGATACTGCGTTTGTCTGTCAGTTTATCTTCTTCACTGAGCCTTTGTAAACAGGCTTTCCATCAATGTTCTGGATACGTGTAGGTAGTCCAGGATTGCTTATTCTCTCCAATATCGTGGATACAGCAAGGTCTGCCATTTCCACAGCATTAACATTTATCGTTGTGATTGGAGGATCGGAAATCTCGGAAATGAGGTAGTTGTCGTAGCCCACTACCGACACATCGTCGGGAACAGATATCCCCCTTGACTTAAGGTCGCGTATCACCTTGAATGCGGTTTCGTCGCAGTTGCACACCAGTGCCGTTGGAAGCCTGTCGGGGAAGGTGATGTGCGGAAAAAGCTCGTTGTTCCTTTCGCGGTCATCGATTATCCACTCGTCCCGAATAGAAAGTCCATGTTCCATCATTGCTTTCATGTAGCCCATGTATCTGTCGAAAATACTGCTAGTGGCAAGCCGCGTTCCAACGTAGCCGATCTCAGTGTGACCCTGCGAAATAAGGTATGTTGTAAGCTTGTAACCGCCGAAGAAACCATTTGTAACGATACAGTCTGCGTCAATACCCGGTAGGTAATAATCAAGCAGTAGGATATTAGGTTTCAGCTCCATCAGCCTGCTGATATATTCGGAATTCAGCTGACCGAGGGAGATTATTCCGACGGTGTTGTGCCCGGTCAGCAGCTTTGGCATGGTCAGCGAGCCTTCCTCATCGGAGGTTATGTTCTCCTGGACGCAGGAGATGTTCTTCTGCTTGAAACGGTGTACGAGATTGTTGTAAAGCGCCCAGTAAAACGAGCCGTTGGGGTTGATGAACTTCTCCGGTATAAGTATGCCGATATTGCCGCCGGCGGAAACGGACAGCTTTGAGGAAACATATCCAAGCTCCTCGGCGGTGGAGATTATCTTTGCACGAAGCTCCTCGCTCACGCCGCTTTTCCCCGCAAGCGCTTTGGAGATGGTGACATTGCTGGTATTACACGCTTTTGCGATATCTGTCAGGGTAACTTTTTTCTTCATCTTAATTTCCTCATTGTCTATAAGTCGATTAAATTTTAGGATTAAATGTGCTTAATAATCGGTTAATACCGGACTAATTTATTATATCATACTTATGTGTAAAATGCAAGTGCCGCAGCGAAAAAACTGCGGCACATTGAAGCTGATCAGAGATTAATGAGGGAATCTATCACCGGCGCATACTCGGAGCTGAGCTTTGTGAAGCTCTCGCCGTTGAACAGCGGGTCGAACAGCACGGTGTTGCACACCTCGGTGAGGTCGTCGCTGAAGCCCCAGCAGTCATCGAAGGAGAAGCTGAATTTGGTGGGGTCCATCATGTCCTGCCAGAGGTCATACTGGCGCTCGTCCCATACCAGCGCCCACTTCTGGTAGCCTTCGTACTTGCCGCTGGTGTAGTACACCGGCTCGGGAGAGATGGCTTCCTGCTTCTTAGTGGCGAGAATGTTCTCGTCTGTTTCGTACACGCGGTTGAGGTTTATCCAGTCAACAGCGCCCTTCTTATTCTTTGCACCCTTTGCGACCATGTAGCCGAAGGTATCGTATGCAATGCAGTACTTGTCGGACAGCGGATCTCTCGGGAACGGAACGAACGCGAAGTCAGAAACGGTATTGCAGATATCATTCTCGGCGCCCTGCGGGTTCTGAACCTGTGAAGCGGCTGCGGTGTAGGTCCACTCGGGGTTCATGCCGAGGAACAGCAGGCGGTCGGAGTTCTCAGCCCACAGCTGCGGGGAAACCCAGTCGCCCAGCTCGCGCTGATAGGTAAGACCGTTTCTGTAAAGTTCGGAGCAGAACTCCATGGCTCTAGAAACGTTGATGTCGTTTATGTTGTTCTTTACGGAGCCGTCCGGCTGAACCTCGACCAGTGAAGTACCGGTGGTGGCGATAAAGCTCATTCCGCCCTCGCCGGCATAGCCTATGTGGTTCTCGTCAGCGTTGCACCATTCAATGAGCAGATCCTTGAAGGTGTCCCATGTCCAGTTGTTGTTCATGTACAGGTCATAGGGGTCGGTGAGGGAGTATTCCTCTATCGCCTTGCGGCTGTAATTCAGAGCAAAGTTGGTGGTTATGCGGTAGGGGTAGTAATAATGCTTGCCGTTGTAAGCGAAGTCCTCGGCTACGTCCGCCATATCCTTCCACAGCGGGGAGGTGATGTCGATATCGCCGTCCAGCGGTTCATACAGGTTCTTGCTCATGCCGTTGGGGAAGGACTTCCACTCGTACCGCACGATGTCCGGGGAGTCGTCCGCGGATATCATAATGCTCATCTTCTCGAAGTAATCAGACCCGCTCTGGCAGGATACATATTCTATCTCGCCGCCGTAAAGCTCGCTGGTGAATATCTTATACTGCTCGGAGGCGCTTCCGTCTGTTTCAAGGTCGTAATAGCCCAGCCAGACTATCTTTCCACTGTTGCCGTCCGGGGCGTAGGAGTCTGTGCCTACCTGCTTTATTTCGGCGTCAGTGGGAGCGTTTTCGTCCGGGTCCTTTGTTGTGGTGGTCGCAGAGGTGGTCGCGACGGCGCTGGGAGCTGCGGTGCTCTCCGCCGGCAGGGACTCGTCGCAGGCGGTCAGTCCCAGGAGCATTGCAGCTACCGCTGAAATGCAGGTTATCTTCTTGAATGTTTTCATGGTTCCTCCTGAAAGTGTTATTGATCATTTATTATAATATCATAATTAAAAAGTTATGTCAAGCGTAATATCCGATTTTACTCAGAATACCATGAGGTGAGCATTACTTTCTGTCGGATTTTCCGAAAATCGCTTTCAGCAGGAACAGCACACCTATCATCAGCGCCAGCGATACGCAAAGCACGACGAATACGTTCTGCACAAAGCCGGAGATGATATAGCCGACCGCGCACACACCCGCGACAGTGAACGCGTAGGGAAGCTGCGTGGAAACGTGGTTGACATGGTCGCACTGTGCGCCGGTGGAAGCCATTATCGTTGTGTCGGAGATGGGCGAGCAGTGGTCGCCGCATACTGCACCCGCAAGGCAGGCGGAAATGCAGATTATGACCATCTGTGGTATCTCGCCGGTTTCGGCAACGGCGGCAAGCTCACTGCTGAACACCGCAGTGACGATAGGGATAAGTATGCCGAAGGTACCCCAGCTTGTGCCGGTTGCAAAGGCAAGACCGATCGCCACAGCGAACAGGATAAGCGGCAGCAGCACCTGAAGCGCGGCGGCGTCCCTTACGATGCCGGAAACGAACGGACCTGCCTCCAGCAGGGAGGTCATGGTTTTGAGCGTCCACGCGAAGGTGAGGATAAGTGTAGCCGGAACCATCTGCTTGAAGCCGGCGGCGATGGAGTCCATGCACTCGTTAAAGGACAGCACTCTGCGAACAATAAAGTAGATGATAATGAAGAGAAGCGCTCCGATTGAGCCGAGGGACAGACCGAAGGAAGCGTCGCAGTTCGCGAATGCGTTCATGAAACTCTCGCCGGAGAAAAATCCGCCGGTGTATATCATGCCGAAAATGCAGAACACGATAAGTGTTACGACCGGGATAATCAGGTCGAATACCTTTCCCTTGGTGTGGGTGGGCTGGTCGTCCGGGGAATAGATGTTGTTGCGGGTGGTGAAGAGGTCGCCGTTGAGCGCGTTCTGCTCATGCTTTTTCATAGATCCGTAGTCAAAACCGGTGAGCGAGATGAAGATGACCATGACGATACTAAGCAGCGCATAAAGGTTGTAGGGGATAGTCTGGATAAATAGCTGAATGCCGTTCACGCCGTCCACAGTGCCGCTTACTGCTGCCGCCCATGAGGATATCGGGGCGATAATGCAGATAGGCGCAGCGGTGGCGTCAATAAGGTATGCCAGC
>JBJFGA010000113.1:0-16347 GCA_051892275.1 Oscillospiraceae bacterium
CTGATACAAGTCATATACGAAAATCTGCTCGTGTCCCGGTTTTTAGAGAACCCCATATAACAATAGTTATTCCACTATCGCTGTCATTATACACCAAAAACAATGCAATGTCAAGGAAAATTTGGATTTTTTTGTTAAACTCACCCAAAAAGGTGAATTTAAGGGCTGAATTGCATTTTGTTTTGACGTAAAACGAAATGGAAGCTTTTCGGGCTTCTCACCTGCGAAACGGTGAGGATACTTGTTCCGCTGATTAAAGTGATTATAATAATGTAGCAAGACAACGGGCTGACCGACCTGCGGAGCGATCTTCCGCCTTGTAATAATCCCGGACTTCCCGCAATATAATGGCAGTGGGAGGGTTTCGGGCTTATTGCGCAGAAAAAGCCCCGGCTTCTGGAAACCGGGGCTTTCTATGTACGCGCTTATCAGTTGAGCTTGCTGAGTTCAGACAGACACTCTGAGCAGATGTTCTTGCCCTTGAAGATGGTGATGCCGCTTGCGTTTGCGCAGAAAGCACATGCAGGGGTGTACTTCTTCAGAATGACCTGATCGTCCTCAACGTAGATCTCAAGGCTGTCCTTGATGCCGATATCGAGAGTTCTTCTAAGCTCAATCGGAATAACTATTCTTCCCAGCTCGTCTACTTTTCTGACAATACCTGTTGACTTTACCATTGTTTCTTCCTCCAATATTCCCGCCGCTGTAACGGCGATCTTCCATATTCTACAATTTTCAGCTATGTGCTGATTTCCTGCATATTATAACATGTTTTGGAAGCGTTGTCAATTTGAAATATGAGTGATTTTGTCATTTTTTAGTTCAAAACCATACAATTATAGTAAATAAAAGTGTCACAGTATAATAAAACGCCTGGTTTATATCGGTTACAAACCGCATTGCTATGCTGAAAAACGGCTTGGGAAATGATTGGTGCTCTTTCTGGAAGAATTTTAGGTTTCTAGGAACAAAAAAGGTGAATTGGGAGCGAATATACGACAGGGGGTCATATCTTGAAGGCGATACTTGCAGCGCTGCCCGCGGCGGCGATAATCTGCGGACTTTTCACCGGCAGGCTTGCGGAGGTGTCCGCGGCGGTGCTGGAAAAAGCGGGGGAGGCGGTCGCACTTGCGATAACGCTGTGCGGTGTAATGTGCCTGTGGAGCGGGCTGATGAGGGTCGCGGAGGAAGCCGGCGCGGTGAGGGCATTGTCCTCGCTGCTGTCGCCGGTGGTGTCGCTGCTGTTCCGGGGGCTGGAAAAGGGCGGCAGGGCAATGCAGCTTATCTGCACCAACCTCTCCGCGAACATTCTCGGGCTTGGCAATGCCACAACGCCACTCGGTATCCGCGCCATGGAGGCGATAGCGGAGGAAGAAGCCCACCCCCACGCCGGGGAAGCCTCCGACAACATGATAATGCTGACCGTACTCAACACCGCCAGCCTTCAGGTGATACCCGCGACAGCGGCGGCAATGCGGGCGGCGCACGGAGCACAGCGCCCCATGGACATTCTGCCCTGCGTGTGGATAGTGTCGGCGTATTCGCTTGCGGTGGCGGTGGGGGCGGCGAAGCTGCTGGGGTGGCTTGCCCGGGTAAGACGGAAACGGAGGGAGCGGCGTGCAGATAACTGACTTCATAGTACCGGTGCTGTTTGCTGGGATACTGATTTGCGGCTGCGCGAGGAAGGTGGACGTGTTCGCGGTGTTTTGCGATGGCGCAGCCGAGGGGCTTAAAACCACCGCGGACATTCTCCCGGCGCTGATACTGCTGCTGATAAGCGTGGGAATGCTCCAGGCGAGCGGCGCGGTGGAGCTGCTGACCGGGCTGCTGACCCCGGTGTGCGGTGCGGTGGGCTTCCCGCCGGAATGTATGCAGATGGTATTGCTGCGCCCGTTTTCCGGCAGCGGGGCTATCGCGGTGTACGACAATATCGCGGCGGAATGCGGCGCGGACAGCTTCGCCGGGCGGGTGGCGGCAGTGCTCCTCGGCTCGTCTGAAACGACCTTTTACACAATTGCGGTGTATTTCTCCACGGTGAAGATACGCAAGACCCGCTACGCAGTTCCTGCGGCGCTGACCGCCGACTGCACCGCATGGATAGTCGCCGGGCTGACGGTGGCGGCAGTTATGGGGAGATAACTCTTGATTTTTTGCAGAATATGTTATATAATAGTATCAGATATTGATACTGGGGTGATTTGATGATTATTCTGCCGGAACAGGTGACAAAAGCAATAGAGGTGCTGGAAAACGCCGGCTATGACGCATATATCGTGGGGGAGTGCGTGCGGGAGCTGCTTCTCGGCAACAATCCGCAGGACTACGACATTGTGACAAACGCCGGGATAAACGACATTCTGTTCGCATTCCGGGATTATCGCATTTCCGACGAGGGAATGAAGCGGGGGGAAGTTCTCGTGACGGTGGTCGGAATGATAATACAGGTGTCCCCCTACCGCCGCGAGGTGGTGGGCAACCGCGTGGTGTACGCCGAGGACCTTGAAACCGACCTTTTCCGCCGTGGCTTCACCATGAACGCAATGGCGTACAGTCCGCGTTCCGGGCTTATAGACCCGTTCGGGGGCAGGGCTTCGCTGCGCCCCGACCCGGGTTCTGTCGCCGAGGAGGAACGCGGGCAGCGCGGCGAGTTCCAGGAGCCGCAGGAGCTTAGTCCTGAAGCATGCTCTCTGCTCAACCCACGCCGCACCGGGGTGACCCGGCTTCCCGCCAGAGTTATCGCGATAGGCGAGATGCAGTCACGCACCACAAAGGAGAACGGCAAGGCTGTCACCGAAACGTGGTACGACATGTCCCGCTGCTTCACCTCTGACCCGGCAAGGATACTGGAAGCGATACGCTACTGTGCCGAGGGGGAGTACGTCATTGAGGACAGGACGCGGGAGGCTATCCGTGCGAACGTCAGCTGCTTTGAGTACGCGGAGAAGGACAAGCTGTTCAATGAGCTTTCCCGCATCGTCATGGGCAAGTACGCAGCGCGGGTGCTGGAGCAGTACGCGGATATCCTGAAGTTCCTGATACCCGAGATAGAGCCTTGTATCGACTTCGACCAGCACTCCGTTTACCACGATTTCCCGGTGTGGACGCACATCGCGAAGTCGGTGGGATATGCCGTGCCGGAGCTGCCGGTGCGGTTCGCTATGCTGTTTCACGACCTCGGCAAGCCGGACTGCTGCGCCATTGACGCAAAGGGGCACGGGCATTTCAAGGGTCACGGCGAGCGCGGGCGGCTTCTCGCGGAGCGCATAATGCGGCGGCTGGAGTTCCCGGCGGGGCTTTCCGGCGAGGTAAGCTGGCTGGTGTTCTACCACGACAAGGATATCCCGGAGGAACGCAGCGAGCTGAAACGGCTGCTTGACCTGCTCGGCGCAGAGGACCTGCGCAGGCTGATACAGTGCGAGATAGCCGACTGCCGCGCGAAAAAACTCGACCCCGATACCCCGGACGTGCAGCGGCTTAGGGCTTCTGCAACGGCGCTGCGGGAGATACTGGACGGGGGAGAGTGCTACAATATCCGTCAGCTTGCAATAACCTCGCGGGAGCTTATGGAGCGCCGTCTGGTAAGCACCGAGCAGGAAGCGGAGCAGCTTCTGAACGCGCTGTTCGAGATGGTGCTTGACAAGCCCAGCTTCAACAACAAGCTGATGCTGCTTGACATGGCGGAAAAGAGCAAGCAGCGGCTGGAAGAAATGAAAGCGGAACGCGAGCGCAAAGCCGCCGCCGAGCGCTCCGAGCGCGCACTGAAGCACCGCCGCAGCGAGCCGGTGTTCTCGCGCAAGAAGCGCCAGTAAACTGCATAATACTAATAACCATTTAAACTCAGGAAATCTTTACAGAAATCCAGCACCGCTATCGTCGTCAAAGAAACTTGACGTACAAAAAGTACGCCTGCGTTTCTTTTCCTAGATATCGGCACTGTCTTTCTGCAAATCTTTTCCTTCGTTCAAACGGTTATTAGTATAAAACAGCCGCTCCGGGCATTATCCGAAGCGGCTTTATTTATTTCACGCGGTAGCAGAGTATCTGGAAATCTATTTCAGTTTCAAATATGTCAGATGTTCCGAACCAACCGTACAGACGGTCGCTGTCGTGGGGTGAGGTCTTGTAGTAGTAGGGGGTCATGGTGAACAGCGCGTTCAGCATTTCCTGACTGGTGAGCCGCAGTTCCCCGTGTACCTCACGCTTTTCAAGCAGCTCCATGCCCGGGACGTCGTAGGGTTTGACCTCGTTAAGCCGGGGCTGGTCGTAGAGCAGGGATTTCAGCCCGAACAGGTGACGTTCGCCGGGTATCGCGGTGATGACCACACCGCCCGGCTTCATCACCCGCAGCAGTTCCTCCCGCTGGAACGGCGCGAAAATCACCGCCGCCATGTCGAAGCTGCAGTCCTCGAACGGAAGCCGGAACACGCTCGCCGCCGCACAGAAGATGTCGCGCTTCACCCCGCCCGCGTTTATGCGGGAATGCGCCGCCGCCAGCGCGTTCTTTGAGATGTCCACACCGACCACCCGACCGCCGTCATGGGCGATAGCCTCGTACATTCCTACGGTATAGTACCCCTCGCCGCAGCCGCAGTCGAGGAGCAGCGGTTCGCGCATATCGGCGGAGTATTTCGCGGCGCAGGCGCAAAGTTCGTCCCGCAGCCCGGAGTATGCCCCGCTGTCGAGGAACAGCCGCCGTGCCGCCACCATCTCCTTGCTGTCGCCGGGGTCTTTGACGTTCTTGTGCTGTGTCAGCAGCAGGTTCACGTACCCCTTTGCGGAGATGTCGAAGCTGTGGTTTTTGGGGCAGCGCAGGGTCTTTCCGTCAGTCAGCAGCAGGGGAGTGTGTACGTTTTTTTCGCCGCATACCGGGCAGATAAGGGGGAGGGTCATGGGGTGCTCCTTTCGTTGGGGGAGTAGTATAAATTGTAATTTAGCATAACATTGTTCGTTTAGCGACATACCCGTAGGGGAGGGGCTTGCCCCTCCCGTAAAACGCGATTTGTATAGGCGGGAGGGGCAAGCCCCTCCCCTACGGGTGTGATAATAAACAAATAACGTGCTTTCATTTTTGATTTTGTGCCACATAATAACCCCGCCGTTAGTCTACCTATGGCAAATTGCATGGGTTTAAAAGGCGGAATCGCCGGCGGGCGTACCCGCCTAAATTACGATTTACATAAATTATACACTATCGTATTGCCATATTCAACCTAGAATTTTGCTGCGGATTTGTTGAACTTGCACAAAACCTGCCCCAAAATTTGTAACCGGGATATCAAAAATAATCCACAAAAACGGTTGATTTTTATACAAGTTTACTATATAATAAGAATATGGAGTTTATAAGCAAGCCTTATTTACAGCCAAATAATCATTCTGGAGGTCACCCGATGAAAGCATTCACTGCTGACAAGATAAGAAACGTATTACTCGCCGGACACGGCGGCAGCGGAAAAACAGCGTTAGCTGAAGCTATGCTGTTCAAGTCCGGACTGACGGAGCGCATGGGAAGCACCAACGAGGGCAGCACCGTGTGCGACTTCGACCCGGAGGAGATACGCCGCAAGATTTCGATAAATTCCGCGCTGGCTTCTACCGTATGGCAGGACACCAGAATAAATATCATTGACGCACCCGGTCAGTTCGACTTCATCGGCGGCATGTACGAGGGTATGCGTGCGGCGGAGTCGGTGGTCATCACCGTCAACGGCAAGGACGGGGTATGCCCCGGTACGATAAAGGCATACAAGCTCGCTGCGAACCAGAACAAGGCGCGTATGCTCGCCGTTACCTGCATGGAGGTTGAGAACTCCGACTTCTATAAGGTACACACCCAGCTTAAAACCGTTTTCGGCCCGTCCGTATGCCCGATAGTTGTTCCCTAC
Organism: Oscillospiraceae bacterium; assembly: GCA_051892275.1. Taxonomy (GTDB): domain Bacteria; phylum Bacillota; class Clostridia; order Oscillospirales; family Ruminococcaceae; genus CAG-115. The sequence goes on from JBJFGA010000113.1 coordinate 5,886, forward strand.
GACAAGAACGGCCCGGTCGAAGCGTACATAAATCTGCTCACCATGAAGGCGTACAAGTACGATACCAAGGGCGTTCCCACCGAAGTGCCCATGCCTGCGTCCGAGAACCGTATCGCGGGTCTGCGGGCGGCAATGGCGGAGGCTGTCGCCGAAACCAACGAGGAGTTCATGGAGAAGTTCTTCGCCGGTGAGGAATTCACCCATGACGAGCTGGTCAAGGGTATCCACGACGGAGTTGCAAGCGGCGCGATAACACCGCTGGTGTGCTGCGCGAACGACACCCTGTCCGGCGTTGATATGCTGCTGGACGCGGTAGTCACCATGCTGCCCTCCCCGAACGAGAGAAAGCTGGAAGCTCTGGACGGAGAGGTGCTGGATTACGACGAGAACAAGCCGCTCAAGGCATTCGTGTTCAAGACCGTTGCTGACCCGTTCGTTGGCAAGATAAGCGTGCTCAAGGTGGTTCAGGGCAAGCTGACCGCAGGCGCGTCCGCAGTCAACGCCACCTCCGGCGAAGCGCTGAAATTCGGCAAGCTGCTTAAGCTGGTCGGCAAGAAGCAGGAGGAAGTTCCCGAGGCGTTTGCCGGCGATATCGTCGCAGTCACCAAGCTGGAAGCTGCCACAAACGACACGATATGCGCTCCCGAAGCGGTTGCAGCGCTGGCTGCAACAAAGTTCCCCGAGGCTTGCTATTTCCGCGCGGTAACTCTCGCAGGAAACGGCGACGAGGGCAAGCTGTCCACCGCGATAAGACGCCTGCTTGAAGAAGACCCCACACTGAAATACGTCCATAACCACGAAACCCACCAGCGCATTATCGGCGGTCTGGGCGAGCAGCACCTTGACGTTGCCGCGGCTAAGCTGAAAGCCAAGTTCGGCATGGACGTCAAGATGTCCGAGCCGAAGATAGCTTACCGCGAGGCGATACGCAAGAAGGTCACCATCGAGAGCAAGTACAAGAAGCAGTCCGGCGGTCATGGTCAGTACGGACATGTAAAGATAGAGTTCGAGCCGTATGACGGTGAGCCTGTGCTGTTCGAGGAGAAGATTTTCGGCGGAAGCGTGCCGAAGAACTTCTTCCCGGCGGTGGAAAAGGGCTTGCAGGAAGCTGCGGAGCATGGCTCGGTAGGCGGCTTCCCGGTTGTCCGGCTGAAGGCTACCCTCATCGACGGCAGCTACCACCCGGTAGACAGCTCCGAAATGGCGTTCAAGACCGCCGCTTCCATGGCGTTCAAGGACTGCATGAAGGTCGCTGAACCGTACCTGCTCGAACCGATACAGAGCCTTAGCGTGTTCGTTCCGGACGACAAGCAGGGCGACGTGATGAGCGTGCTGTCCAAGAAGCGCGGTTCTGTCCTCGGAATGAACTCCGACGGCGAGGGCACTACCGAGCTTATCGCCGAAGCCCCCGAAGCGGAGCTTGCTGATTTCGCACTGGTGCTGCGGCAGATAACACAGGGTCTGGGCGAGTTCACCGCGCAGTTCTCCCGCTACGATATGCTCCCGGCTGGAACCGAGGTCAAGTCTTAAATAGCAACGCGCCGCTCCCGAATGAACAGGGGCGGCGCTTCTGTTGCACTGTTTGCAGCAAAGCAGCGCCGCCCCCACGCCCGGGAGCGGCGCTTTTTCAGGCTTGATACTATTCTTCAATCTTCCTATAGACAAAGTCTATAGGAAGATTACCCCGCAAAGCGGGGTTGCGGCGAAGCCACAGAAGAAGCCGTTCAATACTATTATTGTCAAAACCAAGGGTTTTGACAGCCGCCGCTTCTGCGGCATCGACTTATAGACTTTGTCTATAAGTCGATTAAATAATAGTATGATAAGCCGTTACATCAGGCAAAGACGGCGGCTTATCGAAGCCCTGTGCCCTACCTTGCGGGTGGGCGGGGGTCAGAAGCTATCAGCAGCCGCACGGATTCTGGCAGGGGCAGCTAGGCTCGCAGTGGTCGCCGTTACCGCATACGCAGAACAGGATAATAATAAGGATAATGATCCAGCAGCAGTTGTTACCGCCAAAGTTGAAGCATGACATATTCGTGTCCTCCTTAGGTCAATTCAGAAATTTCCGCTTCCCCTTGAAGCTTCCGTTTCTTAGTACATATTATGCAGGCGGCGGGGATTTGTGATAGATTATTTTTCTCTCCCGCTGAAATAATTTCCAGATATCGGTGCATACTAGAACCATAAGGAGGGCATGAACATGAATGCGATAAGCGGATTTTCGGATAGTGCTGCCAAGGCGCTCAATGCGGCTCTGGGGGCGGCAATGGGTTACGGACATACCTATATCGGCAGCGAGCACATACTTTATGGGCTGACCTCTGACGACAGCTTCCCATCGGCGGTGCTGCTAAGGAAGTACGGCGTCGGGCGCAGCGAGGTGCTGCGGCGGCTGGAAACGCTGGTGGGCAAGGGAAAGCCTACCCGCCTGACCTTCAACGAACTCACCCCGCGAAGCCGCAGGCTGATGGAGAACGCGTTGTCCTTTGCGGCAGGCGAGGGGCAGCGCCGGGCGGGTACAGAGCACCTTCTGCGGGCGATAGTTCTTGATAAGGACTGCTGCGGCTGGCAGATACTGGTGGAATATGGTGCGGACACTGTGAAAATCGCCGGGGAGCTGTGCGCGCAGCGCTATATCGAGCCGGAGTTCCAGCAGACCGAGAAAGACCGCCGCGCAAAATACCCGGCTTTGTCGAAGTACGGGCGAGATCTGACGGAGCTTGCCCTGGCGGGGAAACTCGACCCGGTGATAGGGCGGGAGCAGGAAACCGACCGGCTGATACGGGTGTTGCTGCGGCGCTGCAAGAACAACCCCTGCCTTGTGGGCGACGCGGGGGTAGGCAAGACCGCCGTAGTCGAGGGATTTGCGCAGCGGGTGGCTGCGGGGACAGTGCCGCAGGGGCTGCTTGGCAAGCGGATATTCGCCCTTGACCTGACCTCAATGCTTGCCGGGGCAAAGTACCGTGGTGACTTTGAGGAACGTCTGAAAAGCGTCATCGAGGAAGCCGCCGGCTGCAAGAACGTGATACTGTTCATTGACGAACTGCACAGCATTGTCGGGACCGGCGCCGCCGAGGGCGCAATTGACGCGGCGAATATCCTCAAGCCGCAGCTGGCGCGGGGAGAGATATGCCTTATCGGCGCGACCACCACCGAGGAGTACCGCCGTTTCATCGAGAAGGACAGCGCTCTGGAGCGGAGGTTTCAGCCTATAACGGTGGAGCAGCCCACCGAGAGCCAGTCGCTGGATATCCTGCGGGGAATGCGGCGCAGCTACGAGCAGCACCACCAGGTCACCATCACGGACGGTGCGCTTGAAGAAGCGGTGCGGCTGTCTGTGCGGTATATCACCGACCGGCGGCTGCCGGACAAGGCGCTCGACCTTGTGGACGAAGCGGCGGCACGGGTGCGTTCCGGCGAGGACAACGGCGGCTGCGTGAAGCGGCTTGCGGAGGTGCGCAGGGAACTGTCCGGGGCGAAGTCTGCCGCGGAAGCGCAGCGCCTGCGTGCCGAGGAAGCAGCGCTGCTGGGCGGGTTCAGCAACGGCGGGCGGGTGGTTGACCGCGCGGACATTGCGCAGGCTGCGTCCGCAATGACCGGGATACCGGTGCAGCGGCTGTCCGAGGACGAAGCGGCACGGTTGTCCGGGCTGGAGGAGCAGCTCAGAAAGCGGGTGGTGGGTCAGGACAGGGCAGTGGAGCTGGTGGCGAACGCAGTCCGACGCGGGCGCACCGGGCTGAAAGAGCCTGACCGTCCGACCTGCTCGTTCCTGTTCCTCGGGCAGACCGGCGTTGGCAAAACGGAGCTTGCGAAGGCGCTTGCTGAAGCGGTTTTCGGGGACGAGAAGCGCATGATACGGTTCGACATGTCGGAGTTCATGGAGAAGCACTCGGTGTCTAAGCTGATAGGCTCGCCTCCGGGATATGTCGGCTTCGAGGAGGAGGGGCAGCTGATAAAGCGTGTGCGCAGCGCCCCCTATTCCGTGCTGCTGTTTGACGAGGTGGAAAAGGCGCACCCTGACGTGCTGAACCTACTGCTTCAGATACTTGAAGAGGGAACGCTGACCTCTGCGGACGGCAAACGCGCGGATTTCCGCAGCAGTATCGTGATAATGACCGGCAACATCGGCGCGGAGCAGCTGTCAAGGAACACTCTCGGCTTCGGCGGCGGGCAGCCGGACGAGGGGGAAGCGGACGTGATGAGCTCCCTGAAGAAGCGGTTCAGCCCGGAGCTTATCAACCGTATAGACAACGTTATCGTGTTCCGCAGGCTTGGCGAACCGCAGCTGGAGTCCATCTGCCGCATACTGCTGGGCAGGCTATCCCGCCGGGCGGAGCAGTGCGGCATAGCGCTGACTTTCACAGACGGTGCGGTGAAGCGGCTGTGCAGCGACTGCCTTGACCGGAAGGAGCGCGGCATGGGAGCGCGTCCGCTTCGCCGGACGATCACCTCGGAGATAGAGGACATGCTCTCCCGCATGATGATATCCGGGGAACTTCCCGCAGGCAGCCGCGCAGAGGTCTGCGAGGAGCTTGGAAGTCTGTCGGTCAAGGTGATGTCCACCCAGTAAAAAAAGTTTAAAAAAATTTCAAAAACCCCTTGACAAATCTGAATTGCTGTGATATAATATCTAAGTACTCAAGGAGAGAACAAAAGTTGAGTACTTAATATCGCGGGATGGAGCAGCTCGGTAGCTCGTCGGGCTCATAACCCGAAGGTCGTCAGTTCGAATCTGGCTCCCGCAACCAATCGAGTGCCTCGACACGCATTTTGCGCGTTGAGGCACTTTTGTTTTTATTTTTCCGCGTTAAATGCTTTTTATTGCATAGACGACATCAATGCCGCCTTGGGCAAATCCGCCTCGCCGAAGCATCATCTGTTTTACAGGTGATTTGTGCTCCACCTCCGCCGGAAATTCAACTTTTTTCAGAAAACCCCTTGATTTTTTCCGAAAAAGTGGTATAATGATAAAGTAATGGGGGTGTAGCTCAGCTGGGAGAGCGCTTGCTTCGCATGTAAGAGGTCAGGGGTTCGAATCCCCCCATCTCCACCAGTCGAGTGCCTCGACACGCTTTTTCGCGCGTTGGGGTACTTTTGTTTTTCAGGTTTTTTCCCGCGTTAGAATGTATTTTGTATGATATTCGACGTCGAGTGCCTCGACACGCATTCCGCGCGTTGAGGTGCTTTTTTTATTTATCAACATTTCTCACCGCATGGTCACGGCGTAACGGCGAACGGATCGACAGTGCGGTTTTGTTTTGCTGAAAAGCCCGGAAAAAGCCGAAACGTCGGACGGGCAGTCATCTTTAAAAGGCGGTGTTGTTATGTGGGTTCTTCTTGCGGCGGGGTCGGCGTTCTTCGCCGGTGTGACCTCGATACTGGCGAAATGCGGCATCAGAAAGACGGACTCCACCGTTGCGACGGCGGTGCGGACTGGGGTCGTGCTGATAATGTCAGTGGTGATGGTGCTGGTCGTCGGCTCGGCGGACGAAATTACGCAGATCGGCGGGCGGACGTGGCTGTTCCTGGTACTGTCCGGGCTTGCGACAGGGGCTTCCTGGCTGTGCTATTTCAAGGCGCTCCAGAACGGCGACGTGAACAAGGTCGTTCCGATAGACAAATCCAGCACAGTGCTGACGATACTGCTGTCCTTCATCTTCCTTCATGAGCAGGTCACACCGCTGAAATGCGTCTGCCTTGCGGCGATAGCCTGCGGAACGCTGCTCATGGTAGAGCGGAAAGAGTCCACCGGCGGGAAAGGCGGCGTGTGGCTGCCGTATGCGCTGCTGTCGGCGGTGTTCGCGGCGCTGACATCTGTCCTCGGGAAGATAGGCATTGACGGCGTGGAGTCCAATCTCGGCACGGCGATAAGGACGGCGGTCGTGCTGGTCATGGCGTGGGTCATGGTGGCTGTCACCGGGAAGAAGCAGGAAGTCCGCGCTATTCCCCGGCGGGAGCTGCTGTTTATCTGCCTGTCGGGTCTTGCGACAGGAGCTTCCTGGCTGTGCTATTTCAAGGCGCTCCAGGACGGTCCCGCGAGCGTGGTCGTGCCGATAGACAAGCTAAGCATTCTTGTGACGATACTGTTCTCCTACATAGTGTTCCACGAAAAGCTCACAAAGAAAGCCGTTGCCGGACTTGCGCTGCTAGTGGCGGGAACGCTTCTCATGCTGCTGTAATAACACCCGTGAAGAACCGCAGCGGGGCAGGGGACTGCACATGCGGCAATGACACAAAACGCCCGGAACGGCTTGATACCGCCCCGGGCGCTGTTTTATGCGATCATTACTGCCTGAGGGTGAACCGGGAAACCAGCCCCTTCATTGCGGCAGCCTGCGCGGAAAGCTCCTCGGAAGCCGCGGCGCTTTGCTCTGCGGTGGCGGAGTTGGTCTGCACCACGTTGGATATCTGGTCGATGCCGGAGGTTACCTGCGCGATGGACTGCGCCTGCTCATCGGAAACCGCCGAGATCCGGTTGATGGTGGCAACTATCTCCTCAATCTTCTTCACAACGGCGCTAAGCGACTCCGCGGTCTCGTCCGCTATCCTGGAGCCGTTCTCAACGGCGCTGACAGCGCGCTGGATAAGCCCTGCGGTGTTCTGGGAAGCGTCCGCCGATTTGGACGCAAGGTTTCTTACCTCGTCCGCGACTACCGCGAAGCCCTTTCCGGCTTCACCGGCTCTTGCGGCTTCAACAGCGGCATTCAGCGCCAGAATGTTGGTCTGGAACGCGATGTCCTCGATTGTCTTGATTATGTCGCTTATCTCTGCGGAGGTGTCGCTTATCTCCTGCATTGCGCCAAGCATTTCCTTCATGCGGGCGTTGGAGTCCTCCGCCTGCTTTCCGACAGCGGTAATGCTGCGGCTTGCCGCGTCGGAATCTGCCGCGTTCCTGTTTATCTTGTCGGAGATCTCGTTTACTGCGTTCGCAAGCTCCTGAATAGAACCAGCCTGCTCGGTAGCGCCCTGCGCGTTCGCCTGTGCGCCAGCGGAAACCTGCTCCGAGCCGGAATCCACCTGATCCGCCGACTGGTATATCTGCGCCATGGTGTCGCTTAATTCAGTGGACAGCACTCTCAGGTTTTCAAGCAATGGTGCGAATTCTCCGGTGTAGCACTCCCGTGCTTCGGTGTGTACGTTAAAATTGCCCTTCGCCAACTCTCCGTACATTCTGGAGGAGTCCCGAATGATGGTGGACAGTTTCTCGGTGGTGGCGCGCATCGCGTCAGCGGTCTGACCGAATTCATCGCGGCTCTGGTACTGCATATCGCAGTCCAGTTTTCCGTTGGAGATGTCGATTATCGTGTTTCTTATCTGCTTTATAGCGCCGGTGAAGTACTTGGTGAGCAGCACCGCCAGCAGAACGCAGATCACCTCGCCCAAGGTACCGATTATGTAGACCTTGGCGTAAATTTCGTTCGCGGCTTTCTTGCTGCTGTCGAAATTATTCTGAGCCTCCTCGCCGATCTGGTCGTATATCGCGTCAACTATTCCCGAGAACTGCTCAATTGCGGGCGCGATGGTGGTGTTATACTGCTCAACAGCGGCATTTGCGCTGCCGTTTTTTACAGTGTCGGCTACCGCAGGAATGCTGTCTGAAATGGCACGGCAGACGTCCAGCATCGGGTTCAGCCCCTCGGAGCCTTCTGTACCCGCAACGGTGTCGATGGTCTGCTTCAGCTCGCTGTTAAGGGACAGAGCCTCCTCAATGCTGGAATCCCGCTGTGCAGTGTCAGCTGAAACGGCGGCTGAAAGAATGTTCCGGGAGATACCCTCGACGCGCACGTTGAGCGCATTCACCAGACTAAGACCATTCAGGTCGGAGTAGATAACGTCCAGATTTCCGGATATGCTCTTTATCCCGAAGGAAGCCGTAGTGGTAAGTGCTACCAGCATGATGATAAGCAGTCCGAACGCAATCAGCAGCTTCTTGGAAACCTTTAAGTTCTTCATAAATACTCTCCTTTTCCGACAGGCGGTTTATTCCGGAAAAACCGGTTGATTTCTGTTCTTTTATTCTAGCACTATGTTAAATAAAAGTCAATAGTTATTTCTATTTTTCAGTATAAATATGGCAAAAAAGTTAAGATATTTGTCTATTTTTTCAGAGATTATTTTCGTCAATTATGTTATAATATACAAAAAACTGAAATGTGAGGTAAACATCATGCCAAATCCATATCTTCCCAGCTGGGAGTACATTCCAGACGGTGAGCCGAGAGTGTTCGGTGACCGTGTGTACGTCTACGGCTCTCATGACCGCGTTGACTCCATCGACTTCTGCGACTACAAGCTGAAATGCTGGTCTGCGCCGGTAAACGACCTGTCCCACTGGGTCTGCCACGGCGACATCTTCCGCACCCGTGACGGCGCCGACCACCCCTCGGACGTTGACTGGACGGACAACCTGCTGTTCGCCCCGGACGTTGTGGAGCGTGAGGGGAAGTACTACCTTTACGCTTATATCGTGGGCGCAAAGGGGTGCGTTGCGGTATCCGACCGCCCGGAGGGACCGTTCAGACTGTTGTCGAAGTACGTCTACGATATCCCGAACCACTATGACGATGGAACGTTCATCGACCCCGGCGTGCTTGTGGACGACGACGGCAGGACTTATGTCTACTGCGGCTATCAGGGCTCCTACATGTGCGAGCTGAAGGACAACATGTACGAAGCAGTGCCCGGCAGCTACCAGCTGGACATAATCCCCACCGCCGAGCCGCACAGGTTCTTTGAAGCCTGTTCCCCCCGCAAGATAGGCGACACCTACTATTTGATTTACTCACCCCAGCGGGGAAGCTGTCTGGACTATGCCACCTCGGACAGCCCGACAGGACCTTTCACCTATCGCGGCACTATCGTGGACAACGGCATTGATTTCCCCGGCGGCAATAACCATGGGTCTGTCTGCTGCATCAACGGGCAGTGGTACATCTTCTACCACCGCATGACCAACGGCACGATAATGTCACGGCGGGGCTGTGTTGAGCGCATTGAACTGCTGCCGGACGGCAGTATCCCGCAGGTGGAGATGACCTCTCTCGGCTTTGACGAAGCGCTTGACCCGTTTGCTGTGACCCCTGCGGACACTGCCTGCGTGCTGAAAGGCGGCTGCTTCATTACCGAAACCAGCGTTTTCGAGCGTCCTGTGACCAACATCACAGACGGCTGCGTGATGGGGTGGAAGTACTTCGATTTCGGCGAGGACTTCGGCTCAAAGACCATGCAGATACGGCTGAAGGTGCGGGGCATGGGTTCCCGCGGCAGGCTTCATATCCGGCTTGACAGCGAGGACGGCGAAGAGCTTGGCACGGTGGACTTCGGCGAGGACAGCGGCGTTATCGGCGGCAGGATAAAGGCGGCTTCCGGGCGGCATGCGGTGTATATCACGGCACAGGCAGGCTACGAGGGCTGGTTCGCGGACAGCATGGCTGGACGGCAGCTTCTCATGCTGGACAGCTTCCTGTTCATGAAATAAGAAGGGCTTTTATGTTGCTTTGCCGGTTTTGTGTAAATTGGCTGAAAACACTCTCTGAAATCCGGTGATAGTGTGCAATATGCAATAAAAGAATAAACGTTATGCAAATTTAGCATTTTACAAGGCAATAAAGACATGGTATAATTTAATTGTTAAAAAACTAACGGGGGTCAAGCTGGTTTCTGTTGGTTTTATACATTATATCACTCATGGAGGTACATAAAAATGGCTAGATTTACATTACCGAGAGACATTTATCATGGCAAGGGCGCTCTCGAGAACCTGAAGGGTCTGAAGGGCAAGAAGGCTGTTATCGTTGTTGGCGGCGGCTCTATGAAGCGCTTCGGCTTCCTCGACAGAGCAGAGGCTTACCTGAAGGAAGCTGGCATGGAAGTTATGATCATCGACGGTGTAGAGCCGGATCCTTCTGTTACCACAGTTATGAACGGCGCTGCCAAGATGCTGGAGTTCAACCCCGACTGGATCGTTGCAATGGGCGGCGGCTCTCCTATCGACGCTGCAAAGGCTATGTGGATCAAGTACGAGTATCCCGAGTGTACCTTTGAGGATATGTGCAAGATATTCGGCATCCCGGAGCTTCGTAAGAAGGCTCACTTCTGCGCTATTCCTTCCACTTCCGGTACTGCTACCGAAGTTACTGCGTTCTCCATCATCACCGACTACGACAAGGGTATCAAGTATCCTATCGCTGACTTCGAGATCACTCCGGACGTTGCTATCGTTGACTCCGACCTCGCAGAGACCATGCCCCAGAAGCTGACCGCTCACACCGGTATGGACGCTATGACACACGCTGTCGAAGCGTATGTTTCCACCGCTAACTGCGATTACACCGACCCGCTCGCTATCCACGCCATCGAGATGATCCAGGCTGACCTGGTTGACTCCTACAACGGCGACATGGCTGCTCGTGCTAGAATGCACAACGCACAGTGCCTCGCTGGTATGGCGTTCTCCAAC
>JBJFGA010000114.1:0-3935 GCA_051892275.1 Oscillospiraceae bacterium
AAGGCGCAAACAGGACGTTTGCGCAGTTGTCCCAAAAGGGCGGCAGGATGCCGCCAAACTGTGGACAACATGCGTTAGCCGGTAATTGTGCGGTGTTGCCCTAGATATCGGCACTGTCTTTCTGCAAATCTTTTCCTTCGTTCAAACGGTTATTAGTATTACAGTCAGCTTCCGCTGCCCTCGTATGCCGGGCTGGACGCAGATTCGCCCACATTCACCGAGAACAGGTATTCACATCTCCCGCCGGGCATCTGGACAGTGACGCTGCACACTGCCGCAAGCGGCTCTCGGGGCATGATGATCTTATCGCCGGAGTATTCCAGCGGCTGGATATCGCTTTCCGAGCGCCGGTACTCTGCCGAGGTTATCTCACCGCCCTCCGGCAGCATTATTGACAGAACTTCCCCGGGCAGCACCCACAGGTCAGGACGAACACGACCTTTCTGGTACATTTCCCACGGCGAAGCGATGTCGGTGGTGACTGTGCAGGTTTCATCACCCTTGGTGTATGTCCAGTTGAACCCGCCCTTTGTCATTTTGAAGCCGATGTAGTCCCCGGAGAATACGCGCAGCTCCGGCGGAGAAGACGGGTCGGTAAGGCTGCGCTTCACCTTGAAGAAGTAGCCTGCATTTCCCTCCGGGAAATCAGCATAAACACATGCCACTCCATCGTACACGTCCGTGGGAAAGCTGATGACCCCGTCAGGGGTGAATTCCAGAGGTATTACTTCATCGCCCTCCATCGGGAAAAGCTGGACTCCGGTTATCTCAGCTCCGCCCCAGAGGTTTATTTTCGGTTCGTTTTCCGATACTGCGTCGAGGTCAACCACCGCAGTGATAAGCCCCTCGGCGGCACAGGCAACAGGTCCTATCGAGTCGGCACAGACAATGCTGTCCCCGGTGTCCCATGTGTAAGTGCCGAGGGTCATTGCGGCGCAGTGCGCAAGCCCGTCCCCGCTGTAAACTACCTGAAGCTGCGGCGGCTCGGTACGGGGCTCGTCTGGGATTTCCTCAGTCACCCATGCGATTTCAAGCGCGATTTCGGTGTCGGCGGGAACTTCTGCAATAGCCGGGACGGAGTTCTCCTGACCAGCTCCGGGCTGAGCAGTATTCATCATGGTATCCTGCTGGTCTGCCGGAGCAGAATCACCTCTTGCCTGTCCCGAGGAACACCCGCTGAGCAGCAGAAGTGCCGATGAAATTATTGCTATACGTTTCTTCAAAACAATCCATCCCGAATGAGTTTTTCTGATAATAATACCGCATTACCGGGAATAAGGTTGCATTTTTTGGGAATTGATTGGGCAACACCGCATAATTATTGTCGTGCGATTGCGCAGTCAGATTTTTCGTCAGGTTGTACAAATTGAGCGCAGGCGGGCTGGCGCCCGTCAAGCGAAATTTGTACAAGATGACGGAAAAGATGCAAGCAAGCGTGCGGCAAAGGCGGTAGCCGTTAATTGTGCGGTGTTGCCATTGACTTTCTATGGGAGATATTGTATAATTATTTCAAAAACAGAGAAAAGAGGGCAGACTATGACAACAGAAGAGCTGCACCGGCGGCTTTTTTCATTGCAGGACGAGAAGTACCGCGACTTTCAGCGCAGACTTATCCCGAATATCCCGCCGGAAAGCGTTATCGGAGTGCGTACACCGGCGCTCCGGGCTTTGGCAAAGGAAATGGGAGGCGGCGAGGAGTTCCTGTTGGAATTACCGCACCGTTATTTCGAGGAAAACCAGCTGCATGCATTCGTCATATCCGGCATGAAGGACTTCGAGAGGTGCATTGAGCGGCTGGACGAGTTCCTGCCATTCGTGGACAACTGGGCTACCTGCGACCAGATGACGGTGAAGCTGTTCAGAAAGCACACCGGGGAGCTTATAGGGCATGTACGCGGGTGGATAGCCTCCGGCAGGACATACACCGTGCGCTACGGGCTGGGGTGTCTGATGAACTTCTACCTTGACAGGGAGTTCCGGGCGGAATATCTGGAGCTTGCGTCGGGGGTAAGGAGCGATGAGTACTACGTCAACATGATGGTCGCGTGGTATTTCGCCACGGCGCTGGCGAAGCAGTATGATGCGGCATTGCCCTACCTTGAGAACCGCCGGCTGGACGAGTGGACGCACCGCAAAGCGATACAGAAAGCGATAGAAAGCTACCGCATAACCGACGAGCAGAAAGCGTATCTGAGGACGTTGAAATGAATTTAAAGGAACGCGCAAAGCAGCTTAAAAGCGATATCCCGGCGGTTTATCTTGCACTAAAGGACAAGCAGACCCCGCTTCCCGCGAAGATACTCGCAGCCGTAACGGTATGCTATGCCCTGTCGCCGATAGACCTGATACCGGACTTTATCCCGGTGCTGGGGTATCTTGACGACCTGTTGGTACTTCCAGGGCTGGCGGCGCTGACTATCCGGCTTATCCCCGCAGAAGTCATGGAGCGCTGCCGCACCGAAGCCCGGGATATGTGGGAAAACGGCAAGCCGAAGCGATGGTATTACGCGATTCCGGTGGTGGTATTCTGGCTGCTGGCAGCGGCAGTGATAGTCAAAGCGGTGCTGTTCTGAATTTGGCTGCAATTTCAGTAAAACCACAAAATCTGCTCCGCAGGGTTGACAAAACCACAGATATGTTGTATACTGTTAGCTGGATAATATCTATATTATTTATATAAACCGGAGGACAACTGAAATGACTATCACAAACGATATCCGCTACATCGGCGTAAACGACCACGACATCGACCTGTTCGAGGGTCAGTACATCGTGCCGGAGGGCATGGCTTACAACTCTTATGTTATCCTCGACGAAAAGACCGCGGTCATGGACAGTGTTGACGCGCGTTTCGGCGGGGAATGGCTCGCAAATCTCGAAAAGGAGCTTGCCGGCAGAACTCCCGATTACCTCGTGGTACAGCACATGGAGCCTGACCACTCCGCTAACATCGCGAAATTTGCCGAAAAGTACCCGCAGGCGCAGATAGTGGCTTCAAAGCAGGCTTTCACGATGATGAAGCAGTTCTTCGGCACTGACTTCGCGGACAGACAGCTGGTTGTCGGCGAGGGCGCAAAGCTGGAGCTTGGAAAGCACACCCTTAACTTCGTGGCTGCGCCGATGGTTCACTGGCCGGAGGTAATTCTGACCTACGACAGCACTGACAAGGTACTGTTTTCCGCGGACGCATTCGGAAAGTTCGGTGCGCTGGACATTGACGCTGAATGGGACTGCGAAGCCCGCCGCTACTACATCGGTATCGTTGGCAAATACGGTGTGCAGGTTCAGGCGGTGCTGAAAAAGGCTGCCGCGCTGGATATCGCGGTTATCTGCCCGCTGCACGGTCCGGTGCTGAACGGTGAGATGATACCCCACGTTCTCCAGCAGTACAACACATGGTCGAGCTACGGTGTTGAGAGCGAGGGCGTCGTTATCGCATACACCAGCGTTTACGGTCATACAAAGGAAGCGGTGGATATCCTTGCGGCGAAGCTGGCTGACAAGGGCGTGAAGGTCGCTGTTCAGGACCTTGCCCGCGATGATATGCCAGAAGCAGTTGAGGACGCGTTCCGTTACGGAAAGCTGGTTCTCGCAACCACCACCTACAATGCGGATATCTTTCCGTTCATGCGCACATTTATCGACCACCTTACCGAGAGAAACTATCAGAACCGCACCATCGGCATAATTGAGAACGGCTCCTGGGCACCCATGGCTGCGAAGGTCATCAAGGGAATGTTCGCGAACAGCAAGAACATCACCTTCACCGACACCACGGTTACTATCCGTTCCGCAGTGAGCGAGGACAACAAGGCGCAGCTTGAAGCGCTTGCGGCTGAGCTGGCATAAGGTCACCTCTAAAAACCTCTTGTGAGCAAAGATGTGCAGTGTAAACCATCTTCTGCGTCAAACCTCCTAGTAAGGCACACAGCCTT
>JBJFGA010000115.1:0-3930 GCA_051892275.1 Oscillospiraceae bacterium
CCGACGCCGACCAGTTCGCCGAGGGTCTGCTGATGGGCTTCACGCAGCTGTTCACCGGTGTTGTGACCATTCTCGGCACACTTGTGTTCCTGTTCTCGATAAGCTGGCAGATAGCGCTGGTGGTGGTTCTGGTAACTCCGCTGTCGCTGTTTATTGCACGTTTCATCTCCACTCGCACTTACAGAATGTTCCATCTCCAGTCGGAAACAAGAGGTCAGCAGACGGCGTTCATTGACGAGATGATAGGCAACCAGAAAGTGGTTCAGGCGTTCTCCCACGAGGACGAGGCGCTGGAGAAATTCGATGAGATAAACGAGCGCCTTGCGGACTGCTCGCTGAAAGCGACCTTCTTCTCCTCGCTCACCAACCCCTCCACCCGCTTCGTCAACAGCGTTGTGTATGCCGGAGTTGCGCTGTCCGGCGCGCTTATCTGCATTGCGACGGCGGGTACTGCGAACCCGTTCACGATAGGTCAGCTTTCCTGCTGTCTGTCCTACTCGAACCAGTACACCAAGCCGTTTAACGAAATATCCGGAGTAATTACCGAGCTTCAGAACGCGCTCGCCTGCGCTGCTCGTATCTTCGAGCTTATCGAGGAAGAACCGCAGGTCAGCGAACCGGAGAACGCAGTCACCCTCACCGACGTAAAGGGCAGCGTGGAGCTGTCCGACGTGGAATTCTCCTACGTCCCGGACAGGAAGCTAATAGAGGGGCTGAACCTCTCGGTTAAGCCGGGTCAGCGTATCGCTATCGTAGGTCCTACCGGCTGTGGGAAAACCACGATAATCAACCTGCTGATGCGGTTCTATGACGTGAACGGCGGCGCTATCAGCGTTGAGGGAAACGACATTCGTAATGTTACCCGAAACAGCCTGCGCAGCAGCTACGGCATGGTGTTGCAGGAAACATGGCTGAAATCCGGCACTATACGCGACAACATTGTCATGGGCAAGCCGGACGCCACCGACGAGGAGATAATCGCCGCAGCAAAGGCTTCCCACGCACACAGCTTCATAAAAAGGCTGCCGCAGGGGTACGACACCGTCATCACCGAGGACGGCGGCAACCTCTCGCAGGGTCAGAAGCAGCTTCTCTGTATCACCAGAGTTATGCTCTGCCTGCCGCCAATGCTGATACTGGACGAGGCGACTTCCTCAATAGACACCCGAACCGAGATAAAGATACAGGAAGCCTTCGCCCGCATGATGAAGGGCAGGACGAGCTTCATCGTTGCTCACCGCCTGTCTACTATCCGTGAAGCGGACGTCATTCTTGTGATGAAAGACGGTCATATAATCGAACAGGGTGATCACGAACATCTGCTGAAGCAGGACGGCTTTTATGCGAAACTGTACAACAGCCAGTTCGCAGTATAACAAAATCAACGGCGGCAGATGCTCTCTGCCGCCGCTGCTGTGTATTTCTGAATTTACTCCCCGGATTTTCCGAAGTCCTTTCTGACAATTATCTCTATCTGACGTCCCTTTATTCCAACGATGACATCATCTGAGAAGCTGGCAATAATGGACTTCTCCAGTTCGTCCCAGTTCTTCTTTTTATTTTGTAATTCCGCCTGCTGCATATATAAGTCCATAGACCACGCGCAGCTGTAGTCGCAGTACATCGCGGAACCGTCGCCGAAGCCGAGCGGCATGGGAGCGCCAACGCTGTCGGCGTACTGATACAAGTTCTCCAGCGCGTTGCGGAGCATTCCGAGGATACCGCTCGCCGCCGCATTCTTTCCGGATTTCGACACCGAAATGATCTCGCCCTTTTTCAACGGGTTCATTTCGTCAGCCTTGAGAAGCGCGTGAAGCTCGTAGCTCTGCTTGTCGTTTTCGACCCAGAAGCTGCCGCTATAAACATCAACCAACTCAGGGAGCATTTTAACAAGCTCTTCTGCCAGAAGACGCAGACGCAGCGAATGCTTTTCGTCCAGCCCATTGTAGGCTGCCGCCTTCTCGACCTCACTAAGTACGTTGGCAAGGCACTTTCCGTCCCTGCCTATCCTGCATACGTTTGATTTCATATTTTATCCTCCTGTTGACCCGCTGTATGCGGGTTATTATTTTAGACAGATCACCGCATAGCAAGCTCCCAGAACGCCACTGCGCTGGCGGCGGCTACGTTCAGCGAATCAACGCCACCGGTCATGGGTATCTTCACGGTGTAGTCGGAGTTTTCTATCGTTTGGTCGCACAGCCCCTCGCCCTCTGTTCCGAGCAGTATTGCAAGCCGTTCCTCAATGCGCAGTAACGGGTCGCGGATATCTAAGGTGTTCTCCCTCAGCGCCATTGCTGCGGCTTTAAAGCCAAGTCCGTGCAGAAGCTCCACGCCGTGCTCCCGCCAGTCCTGCTCGCAGTCCGCGATATAAGTCCATGGCACCAGGAACACATTCCCCATGCTCACCCGGATAGCTCGGCGGTAGAGCGGGTCGCAGCATCCGGGGGTCAGCAGCACCGCTTCTATCCCCATTGCTGCGGCGGAACGGAACACCGCGCCGATGTTGGTGGGATTGACCACGCTTTCGAGAACTGCTATCCGCCGTGCATTCCGGCAGATGTCAGCGGCAGATAGGAGTTTTTTCCGGTGCATTGCGCAGAGGAAGCCCTCGTTCAGGTTGTAACCTGTTATCTTACGCATTTCGCTGCTGTTGCAAAGATACACCGGGACGTCACCCGCCATGTCAAGGAGCGGCTCTTTCTGATCGGCGAAGCTGCGGTTAACCAGCAATGATTCCGGCTGGAAGCCTGCTTCAAGCGCCCGACGGACTACCTTGCGTGTTTCCGCGATGAAAAGCCCCTCATTCGGCTCGTAGTAATGCAGCAGCTGGGCTTCATTGATGGCGGTGTAGACCGAAAGTCTGGGTTCGTTTAAATCGTTTATCTCAATATACGGCATGATATCTCCTGAAATAACGCTGCCGGAATAATCACCGGGGCAGCGCAATAAAATGTACAGGTACATTCTACCATAGCCGTTCCATTCTGTCAAGTCCGCAGCCGCGGAGCACGACCATAACTGGCAGTATTCTGCATATAGGGAATCAAACAGGTGTTTTCAATATTTGCAAAAAAACACTTGCAATGGAACTGAAAAAGTGCTATAATAGTAATAGTGTATGTACTCAAAAACTGTGAACATCTCCGGTGCGCCGGAGCGATATACAGACGAGGTGACTTAATGAAAGCAGATTTACATTGCCACACTACTATTTCCGACGGTTCTCTTGGTATTTCAGACGTTATCCGTCAGGCTGACAGGAACGACGTCCGCTGCCTTGCCATCACAGACCACGACAGCCTTGCTTCACTTTCGCGTTCGGCGGTACTCGGTAAGCGGTACAACGTTCAGGTCGTACCCGCGGTCGAGTTCTCCGCGTTCGACAATTCGCGCAAGCGCAAGGTACATATCATTTGCTACATGCCCGCAAAGCCGGACAGATTAGAGGGTCTGTGCCTGCGTACTTCCACCGGGAGAATGGAGCTTGGCAAGCGCATGGCGGTGAAGGTACTCGACAAGTACCCGATAACGCTGGAGAGCATACTGCGCTACTCCGCCGGCAGCAAGGCGATTTACAAGTGCCACATAATGCACGCGCTGATGGACTACGGCTACACCACCGAGCTTTACGGCGACGTTTACGACTCCATCTTTGACGCGAAGGAGGGTATCTGCGCGGCAGATGTTGCAGCGGAGGCGGACTTCTACCCGGACGTGCATTTCGTCACCACGCTGATAAAGGCGAGCGGCGGTATCTCGGTCATGGCGCACCCGACGGTCTACGACAGCATTGACCTGCTTCAGGAACTGGCGGCTTCACACGAGATAGACGGCGTTGAGGTATGGCACCAGAGCGCTGATGAGGCAACACAGAACCAGCTGCTGGATATCGCGCAGCAGAACGAACTTCTCACCACCGGCGGCTCG
>JBJFGA010000116.1:0-3907 GCA_051892275.1 Oscillospiraceae bacterium
GCGGTGCTGGATTTCTGTAAAGATTTCCTGAGTTTAAATGGTTATTAGTATCAGCTGCCCTTATCTTATTTCCCTATCGAATCCCTCACCATTGAGTAAAACTCGTCCCACATCTGTGCAACGTGTTCCTTTGAGTAGAACTGATTTCCGCGCTTTGAAGCCTCGCACTGCTGCGCGTAGTAGTCCTTGTCGCTGCGGAGCCGTTCTATCTCGGCGATAAAACCGTCCACGCTGTCCGACTTGCTGTAAAAATCGAACAGGATATCCGGGTAAATGTCGAGATCCCGGAGAAGTATCGGGATATTCACGCACATGGATTCCAGTATCGTCATGGGGAACAGTTCCTCAAAGCTGGGAAGGAACATCACGTCCCCGAGGTTGTATACCTCATTCATGAATTCACGGTCGATTATGCCGAGTAGTCTTACGTTTGCCGGCGGCTCTTCGGTTATCTTCTTTATCTCGTTGTAGCCGTCGGTTATCTTGCCGAAGGAAAAGCCACCCGCCCAGACGAATTCCACCTCCGGCATACGTTTGGCTATTTCTATGAAGTCAAACACGCCCTTGCGCACCTGAAGCTGCCCGGCGCATACCACTGTGAATTTGTCCCGGGGTATGCCGTACTTTTCGCGCAGCGCCAGCTTTTCCTCCGGGGATACCGGGTGGAACACCTCGGACGAAACATAGTTCGGGATATAGGTCACCTTTTCCCGGGAAACGCCGTAATGCTCCAGCCTGCCGATGAAATAGGGGTTCACCGTCACGAGGTAGTCCATGCGCTTGTAGAAGCTTATCATGTACTTGTAGAAGATCTGCTTCATGAACCGCGGCAGGTCAATGCTGGTTTCCACCGTTTCCGGCAGCATGTGAACATAGCCCACCGACTTGCCGTTCTTTGTACGGGATTTTATAGTGAGGTAGAAGTTTGGGTTAATTGTATGGTAGTGCGTTATTTCCGGCTTTGTGTGTTGGTTTTCGGTAACTTCAAACTTGTCCGAGAGCATGGTTTTCACCAGTGCCACCTGTTCGATGTACGCAGAGCCAACGCCCTGCCCCTTTACGCTTGTTGCGCTTGACATCATGTTGATAGTTGCCTTAGACAATCCTTCACCAGCTCCTCTCTGAATGTCAGTATGATCAAAGTTTCTCTATCTTGGCAAAGTTCGCCATGACCTTTTTCTGCTGTCCGTTGTCGAACTTTATTGTGAGCATAGTATCGTTGCCCATGCGCTTTGCATCCTCAACAGTTCCCTGACCGAAAACATTGTGCTTCACACGGTCGCCGGCGGAGAAAATGATCCCGGTTACTACCGGAGCAGGCTTGGAAACCATCTTTGCAGCTTCCTGCGCGAGGTAGTTCGGCTTTTCCGGCTTCTTCCATGTGGATTGCGCCGACTTCTGGCGCTCGCCGGTCTTTTCAATGAGGTTCTCCGGTATTTCGCGCACAAAGGTGGACAGCCGGTTTCTCATGGTCTGACCGTACAGCACACGGTAGGAGGTGTGGGTGATGTACAGCATACGCTTTGCGCGGGTTATCGCAACGTAGGCAAGGCGGCGCTCCTCTTCCATTTCGGCAGGGTCGCTTATGCTGCGGTAGCTGGGGAAGATGTTGTCCTCTGCGCCCACCAGGAACACCGTGTCGAACTCCAGACCCTTTGCGCTGTGCATTGTCATGAGGGATACTCTGTCCAGTTCGCCGTCGTAGTTGTCGAGGTCGGACACCAGCGCCACCTGCTCAAGGAAGTCCGGCAGGGTGACGTCCTCGTTTTCCTCTATCATGGTGAGGGCGTTGGATTTCAGCTCGTTGATGTTGTCTATCCTGCCTGCGCCTTCCTCGCCGAGAGCCTGCATTGCCTTTATGTAGCCGGATTTCTCCGCTACTGCGTCGATAAGCTCGTCCAGCCGAAGCGTATCAGCAAGCTCGTCCAGCTCGTCAAAGAGGTTCGCCGCTGCCTTCAGCGCCGCAGCCTTGCGGGAGAGCGTTTCAAACTGGCTCGCCTCGCGGCAGACCTCTATCGGGGACATGTTCAGACCGTCTGCAACGCGGATTATCTCCTCAACGGTCGCGTCACCGATACCGCGCTTAGGCTCGTTGATTATGCGGCGGAAGCGCACTGTGTCGTAGGGATTGTTCAGCACCGCGAGGTAGGACATGATGTCCTTTATCTCCTTGCGGTCGTAGAAGCGCAGCCCGCCGACTATCGTGTAGGGAACACCGGAACGCGCCAGCGTGTTCTCAAAGCTGCGTGACTGGGAGTTGCTGCGGTACAGCAGCGCGAAGTCAGAGAAACGCTTGCCGTTCTTCACGCCGTCCAGAATGGTGTCCGCCACGAAACGGGACTCCTCGATCTCGCTGCCGAAGTTGCAGCACTTTATCTTCTCGCCCTCGCCGAGGTCAGACCACAGCGCCTTGTCCTTGCGCTGGCGGTTGTTGCGGATAACTGCGTTTGCGGCGTTGAGGATATTCTCGGTGGAGCGGTAGTTCTGCTCCAGGCGAATGATCTCGCAGCCGGGGTACTGCTTTTCAAAGCTGAGGATATTCTCGATGGTAGCGCCGCGGAATTTATAGATACTCTGGTCGTCGTCCCCCACAACGCAGAGGTTGCCGCTGTCGCCGGCAAGAAGCGATATCAGCCGGTACTGCGCAACATTGGTGTCCTGATACTCGTCCACCATGATGTACTTGTAGAGATGGCGGTAGTGGTCGAGGATATCCGGGAAGTTCTCAAACAGCTTGACCGTGAGGAAGATGATGTCGTCGAAATCCACCGCGCTGGCGCTGCGGAGCGCAGCCTGATACTCTGTGTACACTTCGGCGCAGCGCTTTTCCATCAGCTCGCCGGAAGCCTGTGCCATCGGTGCGTAGTCCTCCGGGGAGAGCATTTTGTCCTTGCAGCGGGATATCATATTGCGGAAAACCTTGGGGTTGTACACCTTTTCGTCCAGCTGGAGCTTTTTCATAGCGTCCTTGATGACCCGCTTGGAGTCGTCTTCGTCATAGATGGTGAAGCTCTTCTGGTAGCCGAGGTTCTCTATCTCCCGGCGCAGTATCTTAACGCACGCCGAATGGAACGTGGAGGCGTTTATCTTCTCCGCGCCCTCGCCTATCATGTCGATAAGGCGGGTCTTCAACTCCCCGGCTGCCTTGTTTGTGAAGGTTATCGCGAGGATATTCCACGGGTTCACGGGGTTCACTGCGACTATCTGCGCCAGCTTTTCAGCGTTTTCCGGGGTCTTTTCCAGCGTGGGGAAGTCCCGAAGGAACTGTTCCTCCTCCGGGGTGATGGGGCGCTCCTCATTATCAAGAAACGCGTTGCCGAAGCGCATCATGTTCGCGATACGGTTGCAGAGTACGGTGGTCTTGCCGCTGCCCGCGCCGGCGATGATAAGCACAGAGCCGTTCACGTGGAACACGGCGCGGCGCTGCATTTCGTTAGTTCTCGAAAAAAAGCTGGTGAGCGCGTTGCGCTTTAAGGTGTTGTAGTCCAATATTTTACCCTTCCTTTAAAAGCAGAAATGCAGGGCAGGCGAGCCACCCGGCATTTCCGCGTGTTTATCTGTATATCTGTTGGTATTATTCAGCTGCTGTGGTATTGCCCGCTGCGTTAGTTCCGCCGTAGGTGCCGGTAACTCTGTTGGAAACAGTGCTGCTGTCCAGTGCGATGAACGGGTTGACTTCAGTGCCTATCGCCTGCGGAAGAACGCCGTTCCAGTTGTTTATCTTGAGGTAGTCGATGTAGTTCGGGCTTTTTGAGAGCTGCTCCTGAACTGCCTGGATAGCGTAGGCTTCAGCGTCCGCCTTTATCTTCTGGGAGTCAGCCTCTGCCTGTGCCGCGATGACCTTCTGCTTTGCCTCTTCCTCGCGCTCTGCGGTCTTGTTCTGCATTTTCAGAGCAAGACCACCGCC
>JBJFGA010000117.1:0-3901 GCA_051892275.1 Oscillospiraceae bacterium
CTTCCTTTTGTGTCAAAAGGAAGCGAAAACCATTTCGCTTCGCGAAAGAGTTTTTACGATAAGCCGGGCGGCGCAGTATAGATGCGCCGCTTCAGCTTGTCGAAAAACCTAATTTTGCCCGCGAAGCGGGCTTTTGAAATCCGTTTTTTGCCCCAGCTCTGCCGGGGCAAAAAACACTTCTATCCGCACAAGTGTGCGGTTTGGCGGCAATGCCGCCAAACCGTGCGCGCAGGGCGGATGTTCGGCGAGAAAGTCCCTTTAGGGACTTTTTCGCCGGTCTGGGGCGGCGCAGTATAGATGCGCCGCTTTTTTCTGCGTGAATTCATCAAACACTTCCGAAAACTCGGTTTTCACAAATATTTCTTTTGACAAATTTACTCTTATGTGATACAATATAATTGTATTTTTATGTCCTTTTGTGTAAAATTTTTTTGAGAGGGAAGCGTAAATTAAATGAAACCGATAAATATAGCTATAACCGCCGCTTGTTTCAGCGGGAACAAGGGCGCGGCGGCAATGCTGCAAAGCTCTATAAAGCAGCTTAAGGAGCGCTATGGCGAGAAGCTGAACATCACGCTGATGTCTACATACCCGAAAGCGGACAGAAGGCTCATTGCCGAGATGCCGGAGAAATACGACTTCATCAAGGTAGTCAACACAAAGCCGGAGCGGCTGCTGTTCATCGCGTTTCCGCTGGCGATACTGTACAGCTTTCTGCGGTTCATACCGCCGTTTAAGAAGCTGCTGGAGATGTGCAAGATAATCAAGGCGTACTCCCAGTGCGATATCGTCATTGACGAGGCGGGAATTTCCTTTGTGGACAGCCGCGGATTCGTGATGAATACCTATGCGTTCGTATGCGCGGCTGTGCCTATGCTGTGCGGAGTGCCGGTGGTGAAGTACTCCCAGGCGCTGGGTACGTTCAAAAACGGCTGGAACAAGTTCCTTGCCAAGTGGATACTGCCGAAGATAAAGCTTATCTGCGCCCGTGGTAAGATAACGCAGGAAAACCTCGCCGGGATAGGCGTGACCGAAAACGTCAAACTGTGCGCGGACGGAGCTTTCTCCATGCCGGACAGTGAATACTGGGCGGAGAAGGTTGACGCACTATGCAAGGACAGCGCGTTTTTCCGCAAAAGAGTTGTTGCGCTGTCAATAAGCAGCGTTGTTCAGGGGAAATGCGAGAAGCTGGGCAGGGATTACCGGGGCTGCATGGTGCAGTTTATCAACTGGCTCAACGAGCAGGATTACAACGTGCTTCTGATAGCGAACGCCGCCCGGGAGGGCAGCGAAAAGCCCCGCAACAACGACCTGATTATATGCACAGAGGTGTACAACGCAGTCCGGGATAAGACAAAGGTCATGTGGGAACCCCGGGAGATGGCTCCGGAGGAGATACGGGAGCTTCTGGCGCGGTGCGAGGTGCTGGTGGCGTCCCGCTTCCACGCGATGATAGGAGCGCTGGAAAAGTGCGTCCCGGTGCTGCTTATCGGCTGGAGCCACAAGTACAAGGAAGTACTGGATATGTTCGGGCTGGGGGAGTACGCGGTGGACTTCTCGGCGCTGGAACTGGATTCGCTTAAACTGAAGTTCATGGGCTTCATCAAGGAAAGTCCGAATATCCGCGAAAAAATAGCGCAGAATCTGCCGCAGGTGCTGGAAAGCTCCCGGGATAACATACGCTTCATCAGCGAGGAGATAGACAAGGTTTATGCCAAGCCGAAAAAGGTGAAGCTGCTGGACTTCAACGACCCGGAAAAGTACATGGGCGGGCATATCGCCTGCCGAATGGGCTATGCCGCGGACGAAAATATCCGCGCCAACGCAGCCTCCGGCGGTATGGTGACTGCGCTGCTGTGCCACCTGCTGGAAACCGGGCAGATAGACGGCGCATGGGTCACGAGAAGCGAGATAAAGGACGGCAAGCTGGGCTACAAGACTTTTATCGCAACCACAAGGGAGCAGCTTATGGAAAGCTCCTCCTCGGTGTATATGTATATGCCGCTGATGAAGCATGTCAAGATGCTGGAGGATTTCAACGGAAAGCTGGCGGTGGTGCTTGTTCCCTGCCAGATGAGGGCGTTCAGCGCAATGCTGGAAAAGAATCCCGCGCTGAAAGAAAAAATCGTGCTGAAGCTGGGGTTATATTGCAGCGGAAGCCACGAGGAAAACGCTACTCTCGTCCCGCTGAGAAAGAAGAAAATATCCCTTGACGGCGCAAAGCGGCTGTACTATCGCAGAGGTCACTGGAGAGGGCTGTCCACCGTGCAGTACGAGGACGGCAGCGAAAAGACCCTCAGCTACCCCAAGACGATATGTGCCTACAAGAACGCGTACTTTTTCAGCCGCGAGGCTTGCATGGTTTGCCAGGACCACTACTGCAACGAAGCTGACATCAGCTTCGGAGACATCTGGCTGAAAGAGATGAAGAAGAACCCGATAAAGCACACCAGCTGCGTTATCCGGAACGAAAAAGCGCTGGAAATGTTCAATTCTGCGGTGAATGCGGGGAAAAATGCCGCTTCAAGGATAGACGACAGCAAAATGCTGCGCAGCCAGAAGCGGGCGCTTGTGTTCAAATTCAACTGCGCAAAGGCAAAGCAGGATATGTTCACAAAGCAAGGCAAGAAGCTTGCGGTGGACGTTTCCGGCAAGTGCAGGTGGAACCACCGGCTGGCGTTCAGGCTGGGCTGGCGCAACATGGAGTTCAGCAAAAAGCACCTGAAAACTCTGGAAAAGCTGCCGACATGGGTGATATACTATTATATGTGCTTTATAAGAGTTTTGCTGAGCTTCTGATAGGAGATAGGAATGAAAATCAAGCTGGATAAGAAAAAGATACTCAAAGCGCTGAAAATAATCTTCGGCGTGCTGGTCGTGGTCTTTCTGGTGTGGTACTTCTGGAAGAACTGGGACGAGTTTTCCGAGAAGATAATGAACGTGGATATGGGGATATTCGTGTTCTCAATGCTGTTCTATTTTGTGTACAAAATTACGCTGGCGTCGCTGTGGCATTACATCACAAAACTGAACGACTGTGCTATCACCTACGAAAAGGCGGTGACCAGCTACCTTTACTCTATCCTAGGAAAATATATCCCGGGCAAGGTGTTTATGCTGGCGGCGCGTCTGACATACTATAAGGAAGAGGACGCTCCGCTGTCCAAGGTGACGGTGTGCTTCTTTATCGAGAACGTCTGCACTCTGCTGGGAGCGGCTATGCTTTTCATCGTGTCGCTGCTGTTCTTCCCGAACGAGCTTCTGGAGAACTACAAGTGGCTGACGCTGGCGCTTATCGTGGTGTTCTTCGTGTGCATTCACCCGAAGATAATCAACTGGGTGCTTCGGCTTATCGGCAAGCTGTTCAAGAAAGACCTCCAGATACCGATGAAGTACTCGCAGATGCTTAAAGTCGTGCTGCTGTTTATCGGCAACTGGCTTATCGTGGGCGTTGGTTTCTTTATCCTCACGAAGTCCATTTACCCGGCGGTGGAGATGTCGCAGCTGCTGTTCTGCGCGGGTATCTGGGGAGTTTCGGCGATAATGGGCATTCTGGCGATATTCGCGCCCTCCGGGCTTGGCGTAAGAGAGGGTATAATCGTAGCGGGGCTGTGCCTGATAATGCCGCAGGGCGACGCAATGGTGGTTTCCGTGGTGTCCAGACTGTGGCAGACTATCCCGGAGCTTGTTCTGGTGGCGCTGGCGTTTATTTATTCGAGGATACGCAAGATGACAAAAATCAAGTTGAAAAAGGGTGATGATAAATCGTAATTTAGGCGGGTACGCTCGCCGGCGATTCCGCCTTTTAAACCCATGAAATTTGCCATAGGTTGACTAACGGCGGGATTATTATGTTGCAAGAACAAATCTATTTAAAATTACCAGAATACCGTAGGGGAGG
>JBJFGA010000118.1:0-3899 GCA_051892275.1 Oscillospiraceae bacterium
GATAACGCCTACGCCGCCGGAAAGCTTTGCAAGTCTTTCCTGAAGCTTTTCCTTGTCGAACTCGGAGGTGGTATTCTCAATAGCGTTTCTGATCTCGGATACACGAGCCTTGATCGCGTCGCTGTCGCCTGCGCCGTCAACGATGATGGTGTTCTCCTTGTTTACCTTTACCTGCTTAGAGCGGCCAAGCTGGCTGATCTGGGTCTCCTTGATGTCAAGACCGAGTTCCTCGGTGATGACCTCGCCGCCGGTCAGGATAGCGATGTCCTTCAGCATCTCCTTGCGTCTGTCGCCGAAGCCCGGAGCCTTAACTGCAACGCATACGAACACGCCGCGCAGCTTGTTCAGAATGATGTTGGTGAGCGCGTCGCCCTCAACGTCCTCTGCAATGATGACCAGCTTTCTGCCGGACTGTACTATCTGCTCCAGCAGCGGCAGAATGTCCTGAATGGAGGATATCTTCTTGTCGGTGATGAGAATGTACGGGTCGTCGATAACAGCTTCCATCTTGTCGTTGTCTGTTACCATGTACGGGGAGATGTAGCCGCGGTCGAACTGCATGCCCTCAACGACCTCGCTGTAGGTTTCAGCGGTCTTGCCCTCTTCAAGGGTGATAACGCCGTCAGCAGTTACCTTTTCCATAGCCTCTGCGATAAGCTTACCAACGGACTCGTCGCCTGCGGAAACGGTAGCAACTCTCTCGATGTCCTTGCTGCCTGCAACGGTGTGAGCGTTCTTCTTTATCTCCTCAACGGCGGTATCAACAGCCTTCTGCATGCCCTTCTTTACTACCATGGGGTTTGCGCCTGCTGCGATGTTCTTCATACCCTCGCGAACCAGAGCCTGCGCAAGCAGTGTAGCGGTGGTGGTACCGTCGCCGGCTGCGTCGTTGGTCTTGGTTGCAACTTCCTTGACGAGAGCCGCGCCCATGTTCTGGAATGCGTCGTCAAGCTCTATCTCCTTTGCGATGGTAACACCATCGTTGGTGATCAGCGGAGCGCCGTACTTCTTGTCCAGAACTACGTTTCTGCCCTTCGGACCGAGAGTTATCTTTACTGTGTCTGCCAGAGTGTCGATACCAGCCTGGAGAGCCTTGCGGGCTTCCTCGCCGTAAATAATATCCTTAGCCATGATGTGATATCCTCCTTAAAACAAATTGTGATTATTCTACGATAGCAAGAATGTCGGACTGTCTGAGAATGGAATACTCAACGCCGTCAACCTTTACCTCGGTGCCTGCGTACTTGCTGATGAGCACCTTGTCGCCTACCTTAACGTTCATGGTGACCTCGTTGCCGTCAACCATTCCGCCGGGGCCTACTGCAACTATCTCTGCGATAGAGGGCTTCTCCTTTGCGGAAGCAGTCAGGATAATGCCGCTCTTGGTGGTTTCCTCTGCTTCAACCATCTTTATAACTACGCGGTCTGCTAAAGGCTTGATTGTCATATATAGTTCCTCCTTAAAAAATATGTACGATTTTGTCGTTTTAGCACTCTGTTTCTCCGAGTGCTAATTCTATTTTACCCATTATTCAGAAAAAATCAAGGGGTAAACGGGCTTTTTTTTGCAACTTTGTTAAATATATTTCTTTTTGCATAGTTTTCAACACGCAGTTTTAGCAGTATTTCACAAAGAATTACTGCCTTAATTGTGCCGTTTCCGGGGCAGAATACAGTTGATTTTTCCGTTGATATATGATAGAATAAAGAGATAGGATATAAATATGCTTGCTGGAGGTTGAATATTATGGCTGTTGCAGTACCAAAGAGAATTGCTTCCGGGATAATCAACGCGCTGAAGGGCGGTGTTGTGCCGAGAACCGGACTTGGATATATCGCAGTAGGGCGCACCGAGGAGATAAAGGCGCTGCTGCATGACGTGGACATCACCGAGGAGGGCGGCGCGTTCTTCCGGTTCATTGTGGGCAGGTACGGCAGCGGCAAGAGCTTCATGCTCCAGACCATGCGGCAGCACCTGATGGACAGGGGCTTCGTCACCGCGGACGCTGACCTCTCGCCGGAGCGCCGGCTGATGGGCACAAAGGGTCAGGGGCTTGCGACCTACCGGGAGCTTATGCGGAACATGAGCGTCCGCACAAAACCGGACGGCGGCGCGCTGCCGCTGATTCTGGAGAAGTGGATAACCGCGGTGCGCACCGAGGTCATCTCCGAGGGCACAAGCCCGGACAATCCGTTCTTTGACGCGGCGGTGGAGAAGAAGATATACACCCGGATAAGCGGGCTGGAGGACATGGTTCACGGCTTTGACTTCGCCCGGGTGATAAACGCCTACCACAAGGCGTACACCGCAGGCAATGACGAGAAGGCTTCCTGTGCGGTACGCTGGCTTCGCGGCGAGTACTCCACCAAGACCGAGGCTAAGCAGGACTTAGGCGTGAACGTCATCATCACTGATGACAACTGGTACGACTACATCAAGCTGCTGACCGCGTTCTTTGTCAGCGCCGGGTACAAGGGCTTTGTCATCATGATAGACGAGCTGGTGAACATCATGAAGATACCACACGCAGTCACCAGGCAGTACAACTACGAGAAGATACTGATGATGTACAACGACGTAATGCAGGGCAAGGCTTCCCACCTCGGCATAATCATGGGCGGTACTCCCCAGTGCATTGAGGACACCCGCCGGGGCATATTCAGCTATGACGCGCTGCGTTCGAGGCTGGAGCGCGGGCGGTTCGCGACTGATGAAACCCACGACATGCTCGCGCCGATAATCAAGCTCCAGCCGCTCACCTACGAGGAAATGACGGTGCTTGCGGAGAAGCTGGCGGAGATACACGCGGGGCTGTACGGCTACGAAAACCGTATTACGCTGGAGGACAGGATATACTTCATCAAGGCGGAATTCAGCCGGGTGGGCGCGGACACCAACATCACCCCGCGCGAGATGATACGCGACTTCATCGAGCTTCTGAATATCGCCATGCAGAACCCGGACAAGTCTATCGCCCAGCTTATGGGGGAGGAGAGCTTTGAGTACGCAAAGCCGGAGGGCGAGAGCGAGGAGCATAATGACGGGTTTGAGGACTTTGACCTCTAATTCACCTCATCAATCGTTATTCCGCCGCCCGCTTTAAGGATGATGACCAATATCGCTATTCCACCACCCGTAGGGGAGGGGCTTGCCCCTCCCGCTTCAAGAATGCTGACCCATAGAAACGGGAGGGACAAGCCCCTCCCCTACGGGAACACTAAGGACACGCTGATTAAAGCGAAACGTAACAAAATCAGCCCAGTGAGTATACAGGTTTGAGCGGGGCGATTTTGTTTTAATCAGCGTTTACCTAAACAATCACAACAAAATGCAGGTATTGTATATGGAACACCCACGAAGAAAACCGACCCGTTTAAAAGATTTTGATTACAGCACCGATGGAGCATATTTTATAACGATATGTACCCAAAACAGAGAATGCGTTTTGTCTGAAATCCTTGATTCCTATGAGATAAGACTTTCTGAATATGGAAAAATAGCAGAAGAACAAATAAAACTTGTACAACAACGTTTTACAAATGTATCAATACCACAATACGTTATTATGCCAAATCATATTCATCTTATCATAATTCTGAATGAAAGTGGACGCGCCGCCAAATGGGCGGGAGGGGCAAACACGATGTTTGCCCACTCGCCCCAGACCGGCGCAGGACGCGCCGCCAAATGGGCGGGAGGGGCAAGCCCCTCCCCTACGGTATCAGATGTTATCCGTGTGTTGAAATCGCAAACGACACGGCTGTGCAATTGTGGTGGGAAACTGTTTCAGCGTTCATTTCACGACCACATAATACGCAACGAGAAAGATTACATGATGATAAGCGAATACATAGAAAGCAATCCGGATTCGTTTATTCAAATTAATTTGAAAGAATTT
>JBJFGA010000119.1:0-3895 GCA_051892275.1 Oscillospiraceae bacterium
CTGTACTATTATGACCCGGAATCCAAAAAATACAGCGTTGTGCTGAAGGATTCCTGCGAGACGGCTGCCGAGGACGGAGCAACGCTCTATGCTATGGGAACAGAGCAGGGATACTGCATTTACAGGGTTGAATACGGCGAGTACAGAACGCTGGTTGACCAAGCTTTCTTTGAGCTTCACGAGCTCCCTGCCGATAAGCTTACAATGGAGATACAGTCCGACGGAAAACTTGCTCTGCGTTTTGAGGACAGTCAGAATACCGTGTGGCTGTTCAATAAGAACAGCGGACAGTACATCACAGCAGAAAAACCTGCCGCAGAGGACTCTCTTCTCGATGAGAACACGCCCGCCGAGGGGGAGGCATATTACGACAACGAATTCAGGGAGCTTGACCTCAACCCCGTCACCATGGGATATCCGTCCTATGAGGATCTGCTGTACCTTTTAATGGATACACAAGCGCACTATGGCTCAAAGGCACAGTTCAATTTATGCCGCACGGTGCGCGTCCTGCCGAATAATGAGGCGCGAACATATATTGGCTCTTCTGGTGACAGAACTGTCTACGAGGTGCAGATTATCGAAAATCTCATCACCGGAGAGAAACCGGACAAAACCGTAATGCTTGTAATGTCGATGGGCTCGCCGGAGGTTCAGAAAACGGGCGACCCGATATACGCTCCGAGGGAGCAGTTTACCTGCGCAATGATGGAGGACGCCGATAAAGGCTGTATGCAGGCGGTATACGGCTACCGCTATGACATTCGTCTTGACGGCAGCGACAGGATCGCTTATTCGCGGCAGAATCTGGAACTTGACGGGCTTGCGCTCGCAGGCTCAGAAAACATATCAGCCAAGGCGGTGACAAGCACCACAAAGAATCCCGCTGTCTACACCCAGCGGCTGCCGCTCTCTTCGGTTACGGAGTTTGTGGCAAAGGAATGGTCTGAACATGGGATAGGTTAAGGACTTATCTCCCCTTCACATACTAAATACTAAAGCGAGGCTGAAAACAGTCTCGCTTTCTTTATATTAACCGTAAGATATCACTTTTAGCGTGTTGCCAATAAGATAGTACCCTACTGCCACGCTTTTTGAGTTATTTTCCTATTTTAGCGATAATGCTTTCCACGAACTTTGTAGTCAATTCGTTTTCGGAGTGTACGGAATAGGAACACTTACCGTCTGTCCATGTTGCAGAAATAATGCCCTCTCCATTACCTTTAAGGGTCACGGCGCAGCCGCCTATTTTCTTTTCGGTGGTGTTTTTGTAAATTTCACAGTCGCCGCTTATATCGTCTGTTCCCGCACCCTTGCGAATGCATATCTCATTGCCGGTTTTTGTGTATCTTACCTCGACAATGCCGTCTGCCGCCTGAATATTCGAGAGTTTGTGCTTGCCCAGCTTGTCAGGGGCAGTGAAACTGATTCCCGCCGCCTTTGCTGCCTCGGCAACAGACTTGTATTCCTGCCACGGATTTGGGATCTGCACACCCGTGTTATCGCCCAGCGAGATTTCGTTATCGGTATTGCCAAGCTCAAGAGTTTCTATGCCAACGAGGGAAACGCTGCCGTCAAGCGCCTTGTTTACTGTCACAAGCGACCACCCGTAGGGAGCATTCGGATAAACTACCCTGCTGCGGCAGAGAATGAGGTAATTGCTGCCTGCCACGACCTGACTTCCGAGGTACGCTATGGGCTTGTAAGAAACGCCGGTGATCCCCTCCATAGCCTGCTTGTAAACAGAGTAAACGTCCTTGTTTTTGCCAAATAAAAACTTGCCGGTGTTTGCAGAAAAGCCGCCGTCAAGCATTTCGCCGATTATGGTCTGAAAGCCCGTTATTTCGGCGTTTCCTGCTAAATCCTCATAGATGTACATAAGCTTGACTTCGGGTGTTGCGTCGGGATAAATCGGAGTCGCCTTGCAGAGTATCGCATAGTTCGTTCCTGCAACGACCTGTGTGCCGAGAACCGCAATAGCCTTGTAGCTTACGCCGTCAAGTTCTGCGGTTACCTTCTTGAAAGCGGCGTTAGCTTCGGGATTCTTGCTCATTGCGGTGTATCCGCCGCTTACCTCCCATCCGCCCGAGAGTACCTCTACATAGCCTGCGTCGCTGTCAATGTTTTCCGAGCGGTCGTTCGCAAAAGCCGCGAAGGATACGCAGGACATAGCAATAATTGCCGCCATAGCTGCTGATGTAAGTCTGATAGTCTTTTTCATGATGTTTTCTCCTTTGATGTTATACTAATAACCATTTAAATTCAGGAAATCTTTGCAGAAATCCAGCACCGCTATCGTCGTCAAAGAAACTTGACGTACATACAGTACGCCTGCGTTTCTTTTCCTAGATATCGGTACTGTCTTTCAGCAAATCTTTTCCTTCGTTCAAACGGTTATTAGTATTAATTGTGTATTGGCAGCGGTTCAACTGCCTTTCACCCTAAAAGACAGTGTTTTTTTCGCCAGGTCACAGGAGTTTATAAAAATTATTGGATTTTTTTAATTATCTCCAGCAATTCATCTTTAGGTGCGCCTTGATCTGCCGATACGGCATAGGAATAATTCTCATAAGACCATACCGCCAGGAAATACCTGTTTTTGTTTCCGCTAAGCGTTACCGAGTGGTCACCAACAACGATTTCAGAAACATTATCGTATGTGTTGTTATCTCCGCTTATGTCCTCTGTGCCGCTTTCTTTTCTGATACAAAGCCCCACATTCCCGCTGGCGTCGCGATACTGAACTTCTATCATAGTTCCGAACAATACCGAAATGCATCTGTCGGAAAAATCGCCGTAGCTGTCGGGAATTTCGATATCAAACCCGACTGCTTCTTCGGCTTCTTCAATGGTATTGTATTCCACGCAGGGGGACACTACCTGTACTAAGTCGGAGTTTTCAGACGATGTAACCGGCTGTGAGGAATCCGATCCAATTTGAGCAGGATCGTCAACAATGCTAGCGTTTTGCTTTACCATGAACACCCCTATGCCCAGAACAAGCGCCGCACAAGCCGCTATTCCGGCATACTTAGCCAACGAAACCAGCCGTATGGCGTTTCTTTTTGTCTGAACAGGGGCTGCTTCGTCAATGTACTTGTCATCAATATCGCCTATCGCCCTCATTATTCGCATTTCTTTCATACAACTATTCCCTCGCTTTCAAGATGTTCTTTCAGATTTTTTCGTGTCCGCATCAGGCTTGTTTTTACCTTGCTCAAACTAAAGCCATAATCCCTTGCGATATCCTCAATAGAGCTTGAATACCAATACCTTCTGACAAAAATCTTTCGATTGTCCTCTGATAACGTCCCGAGAAAGGAATTGATACTGTCACGAAGCTCCATGCTTTCGCTTATTCGCTCAGCGTCGGTGTTCGGGTCGGGAATGCACTCTGAAAGCTCGTCCAGTATCGCCTCGGTGCTATTTACATCACGCTTTTTCCGGTGCATATGCTCATACATATTCAGAGCGATGTTCCTTGCTATTCTTCCGAGATATGCCCTAAGATTGTCGGGTTTTTTCGGGGGAATTGCATTCCATGCTTTCATGTATGTATCGTTTTTGCACTCCTCACTGTCCTCGTTATTGTGAAGTATGTTGTATGCGATAACTGTGCAGTACCGTCCGAATTTTAAATCAGTTTCGCTGATCGCACGCTCGGATCTTGAAAAATATAGCTCGATTATTTGCTCGTCCTCCATTTTGATCCTCCATTCCGCAATAAATATATTTGTTCCTTACAATAGACAGCGTTTTGTTTCCATAGGTCACACAAAATAAAAACTTTTATAAAATTTTTTTGCCTTGTTTTTTCTTCACGTCACCTGCAAGTAATACGAATAACCATTTAAACTCAGGAAATCTTTACAGAAATCCAGCACCGCTATCGTCG
>JBJFGA010000120.1:0-3894 GCA_051892275.1 Oscillospiraceae bacterium
ATAAAATGCAGAACGCGATAATGGCGAAGTTCATCATTGACGAGCTGGTGCTGATAATAAGCGGCGGCGACATCTCAAAGCATCTCACGAATGCCGTTGTTTATGCGGGAATATATATCGGAGTGCAGCTGCTGACGGGCGTTCTGCGGAATGCCGCAAACCAGCTTGAATCGGTGCATGCGGAGTGGTTCAGCGAGCATATCGACATTC
This sequence comes from Oscillospiraceae bacterium, assembly GCA_051892275.1. Lineage (GTDB taxonomy): Bacteria > Bacillota > Clostridia > Oscillospirales > Ruminococcaceae > CAG-115. The sequence goes on from JBJFGA010000120.1 coordinate 211, forward strand.
AGCTTGCCGACCACACCATGAGCATGGACTTCGAGCATACAGAAGATCCCAAGGCTCTTGACGCACTGGAAAAGGCTCAGGAGGGAATGAGCTGGTACAGCGGCGGTATTGTGGGTGTACTTGGCGCGGTGTTCGGGCTGGTGAACAACGCTGCGGCTCTGCTGGGTGTTTCGGTGATAATCCTGTTCACCTGCCCGTGGTTGCTGCCGGTTCAGGCGGCGGCGCTGGTGGTCATCACGATATTCAACGCAAAGAACAAAAAAATCGACCAGGAGAGCTTTTTAAAGCTTGCAAAATTCAACCGCGTATTCGGCTATGTGTTCTACCAGCTGGCGGATTTCAGGCTGGGAAAGGATATCCGGCTTTATGACAGCGCAAAGATGATGGGCGACAAGGCAAAGCTGTACACCGACGAACAGATGAAAATATGGAGCGACAAGGCGAAAAAACAGCGCAAAAACAGCTGGGTGACAGACATTGCAAATTCCCTGCGTGATGGGATAAGCTACTTCTACATCGGCTTTCTTGCGGTCACAAAGGCGATAACCATCGGCGATTTCTCAATGTGCGTAAGCGCCGCCGGAACGCTCTACTGGAGCCTTTACGGCATCGTAAGCGGCATTCAGGACATCACCCAGAAATGCGCCTACGCGCACCGATACATTGAATTCATGTGCTTCCCCGCAGCAATGGAGAAGGGCACGAAGCCGGTGAAGTCCGGCGAACATACCATAGAATTCCGGCATGTCAGCTTCAAATATCCGCGCTCCGAAAAGCTGGTGCTGCGGGACATAAACCTGACGATAAAGTCCGGGGAACACTTGTCGATAGTTGGTCTGAACGGCGCGGGGAAAACGACGTTCATCAAGCTGCTGTGCAGACTGTATGATGTCACTGAGGGCGAGATACTGGTTGACGGCGTGAATATAAAGGAGTATTCGGACGAGGAGTACCGAAAGCTGTTCGCAGTGGTATTTCAGGACTTCCAGCTGTTCGCATTCAGCCTGCGTGAGAATATCGCGTTCGGTGGGCAGGAAGACGACGCGGAGCTGGAACGGGTTCTGAAGCTTGCTGGACTCTGGGAGGACGCGCAGAAGCTGCCGCAGGGGCTGGACACCATGCTGTACAAGAGCTTCGACGAGAACGGCACCGACCTTTCCGGCGGTCAGCGGCAGAAAACCGCTATCGCCCGGGCACTGTACCGCAACGCGCCTGTGGTGATACTTGACGAACCCACAGCGGCGCTTGACCCGGTGGCTGAATACGAGATATACCGGCAGTTCAACACGCTGGTCGGCGGGAAAACGGCGGTGTACATCTCCCATCGGCTGTCCAGCTGCAAATTCTGCGACCGTATCGTGGTTTTCGCCGAGGACACCATCATGGAGAACGGCACACATGACGAGCTTGTCGCGCTGCCGGGCGGAATATACGCCGGAATGTTCGCGGAGCAGGCGAAATACTATGTCGGCTGCAATGCGTGAGTTATCCGGCTCAAGGCAATGTCGAATGATTGCTGCCGTTCAATTGATGATACCGCCCAACTGCGGACAATACAAAAGCGTTCCTGCGAGGGGCGCTTTTTGTGTTTTCGGCAATACTGTCATACAAAAAATGTAAAATTCCATAAAAAAAGCATTGTTTGCGCAAAAAAGCTATTGAAAATATATGTCAACAATGTTAAAATGGAAGATGGGGCATTTAATACTAATAGCCATTACAAAGTCCCGGAAAAGAGACACAGAAAGTGGAGGATAAACTATGTTTTGTTCAAACTGCGGCAGTCAGATACCTGAGGGCGGAAAGGTCTGTCCGAACTGCGGTACGCCGTCTGTAGGAGATATTCCGATGGCTGACATGGCTTCTGCAGCGCAGCCGGTGCCGGTAAATGCAGGTGCAGCTGTTACAGCGGAGAAGGCGGTCAGAAAGTTCAGCATAAGTTCGCTGCTGAAAAACAAGCTGGTCATTGCCGGGCTTGCGGCGGTGGTGCTGGCTGTAGTAGTCATCATTATCGTGAGTATCGCGGGATCTTCTTCAACACCGTTTGCGGTCGCGAAAAACCAGATAGACAAGTTCTGTACCGAGGACTACACCACAGTTTTTTTCTACAACGGCAAGCAGGTCAAGACAGAGCTTGACGGAAACAACGCGACAGTTTACGCCAATAACGACAAGTCAACGGTCTATGTTGAGTCCGACGGAGCGCTTTATATGCTGTCCGGCGATAAACTCAACGAGGTGAACGACGAATGCAGAGTGCAGGCGGTCGCTGGCTTCGGAAGCTCGATCTTCTATACCTCTGACGACACGCTATATGTCTATAATGGCAGTAAGGCAACAAGGATAACGGAACTCGACAATGACCCGCGCTCGTTTGTTTCTTCCCCTGACGGAAGCGCCTGCGCATGGACTATCTATGATGATGGAGATATCCTCGGTTATGCCTGGGCGGGCGGCAAGGTCTCCGAGCTTGATAAGATGAACAGGGTGCTGAGCGTTACCAACGGCGGCGACCTTATATACTGCGAAACCGACAGCAGCAAGCTGGGTTATATCAGAAACATGTCCGAGGACATTGAGAGCGTCAAGTCGATGGACAGCGTTACAGAGTTTTCCGCAGACAACCGCCAGCTCTTGTTTGTGAGCAACGGAAGCACCTATGTCTATGATACCTCAATGGAAAGCCCGGTCAAGCTGGGCAGGGGTACAGTAAGGGCTATGTACCCGGCAAACGGATACTACACCGCGAACAACTTCGATAACTTCGTTGGAAGAAGCAGCTCTGGCGTAAAAAGGTACATCAGAAAGGGCGGCGAGTATGATGACTCCATTGATCTGATCTCATCCTTCAGTTACTCATTCATTTCCGAAGACGGAAAGAGCCTGCTGTATTACAACAACGGTAAGGTCTACAAGCGCGACACCACGTCTGAAGACGGCGATAAAATCACTGTGGCAAGAAGCGTCCTTTCGACTGAATCTAATTATTTCGCGACAGACAGCAATTTTAACAACATCTATTACATAAACTACGACTATGAGCTTATGTACAGCAACGGCAGGGAGGACGGCATTTCAACTGTTTACGACAATGACAGTGTTTCAAGCGTAGTACTAAGCACCTCCGGCGCGTGCCCGTTCATATATGACCGTTCCGGCGGTGAGGGTTATGTCAGCTATTCCGTCAGCGGCGGTAACAGGGAAAAGTGCAGCGGCGTTTCTACGCTTGACTGGTTCTCCAATTCCGGCATAAGGGCGAAGACGTACATCTTTGCTGTCAATGCCGACGATGAGCTTTACATCAGCTCTGACGGAAAGAATTTCACAAATACCAAGATCATTTTAAACTAATTTAAGAGGTGACAATATGTTTTGTATGAAATGCGGCCGTCAGCTTAATGACGGTGCCAAATTCTGTCCTGGCTGCGGGACGAAGGTCGAGAATCCGGAAGACTTTACCACTCCGGTAAGCGAGTCCACTGTTCCTGTGAGCGCTCCGGCAGCCGCAGTAGCTGTACTGGAGAAACCCGCCTCTCCCGAAGCCCCCGCTGCCCCCGAAGCGCCGCAGCAGACTTCTTTCCTGCCCCAGCAGCCGGAAGCCCCCGCTGCCCCCGAAGCGCCGCAGCAGGCTTCTTTCCTGCCCCAGCAGCCGGAAGCCCCCGCTGCCCCCGAAGCGCCGCAGCA
>JBJFGA010000121.1:0-14315 GCA_051892275.1 Oscillospiraceae bacterium
AGGCGGTGTGCTCTGCACATTTTCACTCAAACAAGGTTTTTAGAGGTGACCTAAATATATCACATACCCGGAAAACCGGGCGGAAAGGAAAAGTCATGAGAAGTGATTTGATCAAAGAGGGCGTAGATAAGACCCCTCACAGAGCGGTGCTGAAGGCTCTCGGCGTTACCGACAGCGAAATGCACAAGCCTTTTATCGCAGTCGTTTGCGCAGCCAGCGACTATGTTCCCGGACACATGCACCTGCATGAGATATCCAAGGCGGTCAAGGACGGTATCAGAAACGCGGGCGGCGTTCCGTTCGAGTTCTTCACCATCGGCGTCTGCGACGGTCTGGCAATGAACCACAGGGGCATGAGATACTCTCTTGCTTCAAGAGAGCTTATTGCCGACAGCATCGAGGTCATGCTTACCGCGCACCCGCTGGACGGCGTTGTGTTCATTCCGAACTGCGACAAGATCGTTCCCGGAATGGTGATGGCTGCCTCCAGAATGAACCTTCCGTCTATCTTCTGCAGCGGCGGACCTATGAACCCCGGCTGCGTTCAGGGCAAGCGTGTTGGCTACTCTGAAATTTACGAGGCTATCGGTCAGTACTCCAACGGCGAGATAGGCGACGATGTTATCAAGGATTTTGAGGACAACGCGTGTCCTACCTGCGGCAGCTGCTCCGGCATGTACACCGCGAACTCCATGAACTGCCTTACCGAGGCGCTCGGTCTTGCGCTCCCTACCGCCGGCACTGAACCGGCTGTGAACTCCGCCCGCCGCAGACTGGCGAAGGAGTCCGGTGAGCGCATCGTTGAGTTGGTAAAGGAGAACATTCGCCCCAGCGATATCCTCACCAAGAAGAACATGCTGAACGCTCTTGCCACCGATATGGCGATAGGCGCGTCCTCCAACACCGTGCTCCACCTGCTCGCAATTGCACACGAAGCAAAGGTCGATATCACCCTCAACGATATCGACGAGATGAGCAGAAAGACCCCGCAGCTTGCAAAGCTGAACCCGGCTTCCAGTGTGTTCATCACCGACATGAACGCGGTAGGCGGTATCCAGACGGTTATCCGCGAGCTGTCCAAGGGCAACCACGTTTTCACTGATGTACAGACCGTTTCCGGCACACAGGCTGACCGTATCGCAAAGGCAAAGGACGCTGACGGCACGATAATCCACAAGCTGGACGCTCCTATCCGCAAGGACGGCGGTATCGCGATACTCAGCGGCAACCTCGCGGAGAACGGCTCTGTTGTAAAGCAGGGCGCAGTAAAGCCGGAGATGATGGACTTCACCGGCACTGCACGCGTATTTGACGGCGAACAGGCTGCATGTGACGCTATCCTTGGCGGCGACATCAAGGCTGGCGACGTTGTGGTTATCCGCTACGAAGGTCCGAAGGGCGGCCCCGGCATGCCGGAAATGCTGGCTCCGACCGCCGCTATCGTTGGCAAGGGTCTGGACGGAAATGTTGCGCTCATCACCGACGGACGTTTCAGCGGCGCTTCCAGAGGCGCCGCTATCGGTCACGTTTCACCTGAAGCGGCAGAAGGCGGTCTTATCGCGTTCGTTGAGGACGGCGACAAAATACACATCGACATTCCCAACCGCAGCATAACTCTGCTTGTTGATGATGAAACGATTGCAAAGCGCAAGGAAAAGGGAATTCTCCCGCCCAAGGAGCTTTCCGGCTACCTCAAGCGCTACGCTGGTCTGGTTACAAGCTCGAACACAGGCGCAGTATTCAAAGACTGACCGGCTTTGGCGTGATTTATATTAGTATTCAGGGTGCTGTCGCAGTTTTCGGCAGCACCCTTTTCTTTTGTTAAATTATAATGTCTATATAAAACTTACACTTTACAAACCAGGAAAAGTATGTTATAATGTATATGTGATAATAGGAATGCTTTGCTTACAAATTTTGTAATCTCGCTGACGGCAGGAGGTCGCTATGGCTGATTTTTCCAACAGACTTTACGAAAAGCTGGAACTGATTCGGGAAAGCTACCGTGGCTTTTTTGAGAACGCCGGGGAGTCTGAGTACGGCTTTGCTGCGTTTGTTTCGGTGTGCAACACTACCGAGCGCGCCACGGTGCTGCGCGGGAACGGCGACACCCCGGAAGCCGCATGGGAAAGCGCCTGCAGGTCAGCGATGAAGTTCGTGCAGCACGGCGACTTCCTGCCCGCGTGGGTAAAAGCGGACATTACCGCGGCGGTGGAGCGGGTGAGCTTCACCGGGCTGATGGAGCAGGTCACCAGAAGCCGCAACGAGTTTTTCCGCCGGGGCATTTCCTTTGACGACAGGCTGCAAAAGGCGCTTATTGAAGCGGAGATAAACGGCAACCGGCTCATTACCTACAAGCAGCACACGATTGAGCTGAAGCGGGTGAACAGATACCTCGCACAGAACGGCGTCAACACGCTCAAGGAGTTCCCGGAGAATGTGCTGCTGTTCGACTGCGAGAGCCGCTTCTGCGGTGAGGATAATGTGGTACATACGCTGTACGGCTATGGCGAGCCTGACCGCAACAACTACGGCAGGCGGGTCATCTCCGGCATGGACGAAAAGCTTGCGCTGGAGGTCATCTCGACCTCCTCCGAGTACCTTTCAATGCAGGTCGCGATGAACGGCAGGTTCGACTACGGCTATTACCCGATATTCCACAAGGAGATACCCGGGTACAACATTCAGCGGCATGCGTCCTCAATTTGGAGCCTTATCTGCGCCTACCGGCTGACCGGCGACAGGTTCACTCTCGGGCAGATACAGAAGGCTATCGGCTTTATGGTGCGTGAGACCTTCAAAAAGTACCCCGACCGACCGGGGCAGGACAACACCGTTTTCCTCGCCGACCGTATGCTGAACGAGGTCAAACTTGGCGGCAACGCTGTGGCGATAATAATGCTGACGGAGTTCATGGACGCCACCGGCACTGATACATACACAAAGCTCGTTCGGGAGCTTGGAAACGGCATTCTGGAGCTGTTTGACCAGCGTGACGGCAGCTTCTTCCATGTGCTGAATTTCCCCGAGCTGTCGCCGAAGGACAAATACCGCACCGTGTACTACGACGGAGAAGCGGCGTTTGCGCTTAGCAGGCTGTACGCGCTCACCCGTGAGCAGAAGTGGCTTGACGCGGCTTCGCTTGCGGTGGACAGGTTTATCCGCGAGGGGTACGAAAAGTACCGCGACCACTGGGTGGCTTACGCGGTGAACGAGCTGACAAAGTACCGCCCGGAGGACAAATATCTTTGCTTCGGGCTGAAAAACGCGAACGTCAACCTTGACCGCATATACAGGCAGGACACGACCTACCACACCTACCTTGAGCTGCTGACGGTCACGTTTGAGCTGTACTCCCGTATTAAGGAGCAGGGGCTTGAGTGCTCCTATCTTGAGCAGTTCAACACGAAAAAGTTCGTGGACGCTATCTACCGCCGGGCGGAATATATGCTCAACGGCTACGGCTACCCGGAGTATGTGATGTATCTGAAATACCCCAATCAGCTTCTGGGCGCGTTCTTCGTGCGGCATGACGGTTACCGGATAAGAATAGACGACATTCAGCATTTCTGCGGCGCGTACTATTCGTTTTACAGGAATTATGACAAGCTGTCGCAGTTAAGGGACAGCTTTGAGAGATAAGAGGTCGTGAAATGGCAGAGCTACTTAAAGCCCCGGAGGGGTTCAGCGTGACCGGAAAGGACGGCTGCGCTTCTCTGAAATGGAACGAAGTCAGCGGCGCGGTGGGCTACCGCATATTTTTCTACAAGTCTGACGAGCCGGAAAAAACGGTGAAGTCTCGCTATTCACAGCGGTGCGAAAAGGGAGTTCTGGGCTTCACGAACGGCACGGAGTACTTAGCGCAGGTGTGCGCCTACCGCATAAAGGACGGAAAGGAGCAGTGCGGGAAGCGCTCGGAGAAGCTCCCCTTTGTTCCGATGTCGCGGAAGCTGAAGGCGCAGAACACCATCTGCCTGAACGTCGGCGAATCCGCCCAGATAGAATGGGAGCAGGCGAACACACGACCGGAAGCGGACTTTTCCTCGGACAACACCGCGGTGGCTGCCGTGGACGGCAGGGGTCTGGTCACCGCGAAGGCAAACGGCAGCGCTGCGGTTAAGATAACCGCCGGGGGTCAGAGTTTCGTCACCCGTATCGAGGTGGGGCGCAGCCAGCCCCATGGCTCACAGCGGGCGGTGCTGATGTTCACCGGCGACCTTATGTGCGCCGTAAAACACCAGCGTACAGCGGCAAAGTACGGCTATGATTTCCACGACACCTTCAGGCAGGTGAAGGGGCTGCTTTCCGGCGCTGATTTTGCTGCCGGGGTGCTTGAGACCTCCTGCTTTGACGGCGCGCCCTACGAGCACGAGATGCTGCGGCTGCCGGCGGGCTCTCCCAACTGCAATTCGCCGTCCACCTTTGTTTCGGCGGCGGCTTCGGCGGGCTTTGACCTTATGGTGACGGCGAACAACCACAGCTGCGACACCGGCGCAGTGGGGCTTCGCGCAACAGTGGCGGAGATAAAGCGCTGCGGCATGAGAAATGCAGGTACACTCGGGGACAACCCGGTGTTCTTCAGCGTAAAGGGCTTCCGCGCTGCGGTGATAGCCTGCACCATGATTTCCAACGGCACCGAGGCGGGCATTGCGGAGGACAGCGGTATCCACTGCGTCAACCCCGCGGGCAGTTACAGCCGTGATTACTTCACCGAGCTTATCAACCGCGCGAAGGCAGAGGGCGCGGAGTACATAATAGCGTACCAGCACTGGGGCTGCATGAATTCCGACCGGGTAAGGCAGTCGCAGGTTCAGGAAGCGCAGTTCATGGCGGATGCCGGCGCGGACATCATCATCGGCTCGCACCCGCACATGATACAGCGGTTCAGCTGGATAAAGTCCGCAGACGGAAGGCGGGTCCCCTGTGCCTATTCGCTGGGCAACTTCCTTTCTACCATGTCCGAGATGGACGGAAACCGTGACGGCGTGATACTCCGGGCGGAACTTCGCCGTAATGACGGTAAGATCGAAACAAGGGTCAGCTGTATCCCCTGCATGACCGCAGACCGTGACTTCGGCGCGGAGGTGCTTCCGGTGTACCCGGCGTTCAGCGCCGAAAGCAGAAGCTCACTGGAGCGCACAAAAGCCGTGCTCGGGGATAAGATTAACGTGTTCAGCCCCCGACCGAGGGTGTTCCTTTGCGGCTCGTCGCTGCTTGGGCGAATATTCCGGTCGGGAACAGGCTTCCGCACCGACCGGACGGGACTGCTGCTGTCGCAGATATCGCTTGGCAGCAAGGGAAGTGCCGCGGCGGAGGACATCACCGAGGAACGGCTGCGGCTGGACATTGAAAAGGACCTCGCTTCTGCGGTGAGAAGGTCCGGCGCGGATTATGTCGCGGTGGACTTCTACTCGGCGGCGTCTATCGCCTGTTACAAGCTGGACGGAGAGATCGGCGGGGAGCCGTGTTTCTTCACCGGCTCAAAGAGCTTCAAGCGCTCGGCGTTCTACAAGGATAACAAGGACAAATTCACCCGGATAAACCCGCCGTTCGGCGAGATGATATGGAAGCCGCTGGTGGAGCGTTATGCCGCGCAGCTCCTGTCTGCGGTGCCCGGGGAGCGGATAATACTGTTCCGCCATAAATTCGGCAGCCACATGGTGAACCACGGCGAGCTGCGAAACTACACCCCGAAGGCAAGCACAAACCGCTTCATGACAGCGATGGAGGACTATTTCATCACGCTGGTGAAGCCGCTCATAGTTGACCTGTCGGAGCATTACTTCCTGCAGGAGGACGGCGTGATGGGCTTTGAGGAGGGCTACTACCTCGACGCATACCGCGCCGCAGAGAAGCTGACCAACGGCTCCGGGCGGACGTTCGTGAACCAGCCGGATTTAGACATCTGGTTCAGCCGGGTGATGAAATACTACGACAACATGACCGCCAGAGCCTACCAGAGCTGGCTGCTGGACATGGGCTGCGCCGCGGACCAGATAATCGCGCACACCACCGCAGAGTTCGCGGCACGAAACAGCGAGCGCCTGCTGTGGCTGAAACGCGCCGGGGGCGCGGAGCTTTCCCACGTCCGGGAGTTCTTTGAGGGCGACAGCGGCGCAGAGGAGCTTTGCCAGGCGGCGGATATCATCAGCGTTATTCTCGGCGGCAGCATCGACCGCCCGTATGACTTCTTCGCGCCGGCGTTTCGGGGGCATTTCAACATAATCCGCAAGATGGTAAGGATACTGTCCTCAGAGATAGGCGCCTCGGTGAACGAGGACAGCGCGGAGCTTGTTTTCCTGCTTCAGGGCAAGCCGCAGATGAAGCGCTACATCAACGCGCTCAACCGCATGACCCTCGATATCTGGGGCAGCTGCGTTTCGCGGGAGTCCGCAAACCACAGCAAGGACGCCTACATCGGCACCTATATCTTCAAGCAGTCGCCGATACTTGCGTTTGAAAAGCCGGTGGAGGCGGAGTTCCCGGAGAACGCGGATAAGTTCTGCGGCAACAGATGGCGCAGGCGCACCATGCGGGATTCCTTCCTGCGCAGCGGCGACGCGGATATCGAGGGAAGCGAGTCGCGGTGGATACTGCTGGACTTCTACGACCTCATCAGCCGCATGGCGGAGTACAAGGGCGCACTGTTCGAGATAGACGACTTCATCTGCCGCACCGATTTCTACAAGGAGATGCAGCCCGAATGCACCGAGTGCTACCTCTTCGAGAAGCGGGACATGAAGTACTGTTTTGAAACAATGACCCGGTTCGCCGAGATGATCCTGAAAAAATACGGCGAGCATATAATCCTTATAAAGACCGAACCCAAGGACATGTTCATCGACCTCGACTACCGGCTTCAGCCGCTGGAGGACGATGGAATGTTCGAGATAAAGAAAAAATTCATTTCGCTGTGCGAGGAGCGCTTTGCGAGCGTTACCGGGTGCTATGTCATCGACATCTCGAAGCACTTCTATTCCTCGGACAGCTTCCCGCTGGGGGGCGCTCATATCGTGCATTATGAGGAGGAGTTCTACCGCCAGGCGGGGGAGTACATCAACGAGATAATATCCGGCAGCAGCCGGAGGGTGTTCAGCACGGTGGACGACAACTACCTGCTTATGAGAAATTTGAGGCTCAACCGATGAAACATAACTACAATGGAGAGGGGGCGACTTTGTGGACATAAAGAGATCAGCACGGCTTTACGCGGCGGCGATGGCTCTCGTGCTGCTGTCGGGCTGCGCTTCGACCAGCCAGAGCGTGCCGGGTACAGTGCCCGGCGGCACGCCGTCGTCTTTTCAGACCGTCGGCGAGCCTGTTGAGATAAGCGCCCCGGAGGACGTACCGGTGGAGCTTGACACCGGAGAAAACGGCGGCAAGCCCGACCTCGGTACGATAGATACCGAAGAACCAACGGCGGACACTTCCGGCACGCAGACAGCGACCGCTGAGCCGGTCATGGCGACTGACGAGCCTTCCTGCGGCGAGAGCGCCGAGCCTGCCGGGGAGCTTCAGCCCACCGCCGAGCCGGAGGACGTTTCCACACAGCCGACGCAGCCTGACACCGCGCCGGTGGTACAGACCACAGCGGTGCAGACAACCGCACAGACAACGCCGGCAACTACCACAAAGGCTACAACGGCGCAGACCACTAAGGCGACGACCGCCGAAAAGCCTGACGAGCCGGTCAAGGTGGTCATACCGGACGTTAAAATGCCGCAGTCGCCGGGAACAAACACCGCTTGCGCCGATAACGGCGTGATGGATTACAGCAACGCTTCCGATGGGTATATCTCGGTCACATGGAAAGACAACGGCAAGATGCTGAACCTGCGTATAATGTGCGGCGACAGGGTGTTCGACCACGAGGTGACCGCGGGAACTACCGAATATTTCCCGCTGAACTGCGGCAGCGGCACCTACACCGTGCAGGTGTACGAGCAGACCACCGGCAGCAAGTACGCCAAGGTGATAGACCAGACCTTCAGCGTGACGATATCCAGGGATACCGCGCCCTACACCTATCCGAACAAGTATGTGAACTACAACAAGCAGTCCAATGTGGTGAAAAAGGCGGCGGAGCTGTGCGCAGGGAAGACCGGCACGATAGAGAAGATAGGCGCAATATTCACATGGATAACCGAGAATATAACCTACGACAACCAGCTTGCCGCAACAGTTCAGGAGGGATATGTCCCCGACCCGGATAAGGTGCTGGCGAAGAGGTCCGGTATCTGCTACGACTATTCGTCGCTGTTTGCGGCAATGGCGCGTTCCCAGGGTATCCCCACAAGGCTTGCGGTTGGCTATGCCTCGCCGGACATCTTCCATGCGTGGGACGAGGTCTACACCGAGGAGACCGGCTGGGTGACCCCGGAGCTGCTGCTGAAAAAGAGCGGCTACAACCTGCTGGACGCAACGTTCTATGCGGGCTACACCGATAAAGCGAAGGCTGCTGCCTTCATTACAAACAGCGGGAACTACTCCACGCTGTACTACTATTGAGGTGCTGTGATGAGAAAGAAAAAGCTGACTTATGCTCAGGTCGAGTTTCTGTGCGACCAGCTTGCGATGATACTTAGCTCCGGAATGAGCATTTCCGACGGGCTGGAGCTTCTGTGCGTCGAATCCGCCGATAAGGCGCTGGTTCAGGTGTGCGCCGATATTTCTGAACAGACGGACAATGGCGTGCCGCTGTCCGAGGCAATGCGCACAACCGGGCGCTTCCCGGATTACGCCGCGGATATGGTGAAGCTTGGTGAGACCAACGGCAAGCTGGAGGAGGTGCTGCGCGGACTTGCGGAGTACTACGAGGACCGCGACGCTATCCGCAGGACGCTGCGCTCGGCGGTGCTGCACCCGATGATGCTGCTTCTGATGATGACCGTGGTCATAATCGTGCTTGTTGTGGCGGTAATACCCATGTTCGGGGACATTTTCTCCCAGTTCGACAGTTCGGTGAACGAAACGGTGCAGCAGACCATGAGCCTTGCTTACAACGCGGGCGTTATCATCATGATCGTGCTTCTGGCTATAATCGCAGTTTCCGCGGTGATCGCGATACTGTCGGTGTTCGGCAAGTCCGGCGAGCTTATGCGGCGGTTTGCTGCGGCATTCCCGTTCACCCGGGGCATTTCCCAGAAGCTGGCTCTTGCCGACCTTACAAAGGCGGTGAGCATATCGGTGTCGGCTGGCGTTTCCCCCACAGAGATGATGCTGCATTCAAACATTCGCAGCTTTATCCGCGACAAGCGGCTGGCTGCGAAGTATGACGACTGCGAGAAGCGCGTGATGGACGGAGAGAGCTTCCCGGACGCGATAATCGAGAGCAGGCTGCTCCCGCCGCTGTATGCGCGCTCACTGAAGCTGGCGTACAACTCCGGCTGCTTTGAGTCGGTGTGGCGCAAGATAAGCGACACCTACGGCGAGGAAGCCTCCAAGAGCCTGATGAACGTGACGGCGGTCATTGAGCCGGCGATAATCGTGATACTCGGCGTGCTCATCGGCGCGATACTCCTCATGCTGATGATACCGCTGATGAACATTATGTCGGTGCTGGGCTGACGGTCTGAACGAGGTGATACAATGAAGCGAATAATGTCCGCATTGCCCTACGCGCTGGGTATAGCGCTGTTTGCGGCAATGATAGTGTGGCTGGTGCTTGCGCTGGGGAATGCTTCCACTGCGTCCGACGAGGAACGGCGTGCGCAGGTGCGGCAGTCGGTGGAGAACGGCATAACGCTGTGCTACGCCACCGAGGGCGTCTACCCCATGAGCCTTGACTACCTCACCGAAAGCTACGGCGTGACCTACGACAGGCAGCGGTATATCGTGCATTACGAGTGCTTCGCGGAGAACGTCCGCCCCACCGTTGCCGTGATAGAAAAGGAGAGCTGATATGACAGGCGACAAAACTCCGGCTGACCTCCGGAAATCTGCGCAGGGCGGGTCGGAATACCGGGTGCGCAGCCTTGCGGACACTGCTTCCGCAATGGGCAGTATGCTGCTTTTCGTGCTGTTTGCGGCTTGTATGCTGATGGTTGTGGCGGTAGCCGCGGATACCTACGGCAGGATAAAGAGCGGCTACCAGCAGACCTTCGGCACGGTCACTTCCATGAAATACATCACAAACAAGCTGCGTTCCGCGGACAGCGTGACCATCTTTGAGTACGGCACCGCGGCTGCGGTGGAGTGCGACGGCATGGTGAGCGTCATTTACTGCGAGGACGACGGGCTTTACGAAATAAACACCGCCGCGGACGGTCTTATCTCCGCAGAGGGCGGCGACAGGATAGCAGGCATTGACGGTATGCTGATAACCGAGCGTGACGGCATGTACGAAATAACAGTGAAAAGCGGCGGAGAAAGCTCCTCGGTGCTTGTGCGGAAAGGGTGATATCACTGAAGGCTTACAGAAAACCAAATAATATTCTGTTCGCGGAAATGATACTCGCGCTGCTGTTTTTTGTTATCTCGTTCACGGTGATAATCCGTGTGTTTGCCAGCGCGGATAACCTCGGGCGGGAGGATCGCCGCCGCGAAAAGGCGGTGCTTATAGCGCAGTCTGCGGCGGAAGCATATTCAGTAAGCGGCGACCCGGCGTGGGCGTTGGAACAGGCGCTGGGCTATGGCGTCAGCTTCACGGACGGAAAGTGCGAGTTTACCGTTGACGACAGCTTCGCCCCGTCTGACAGCGGCGAGATAACGCTGACCTTCGAGGAGCAGCGAAGCGAGCCAGTGATCGCGGGGAGCTATTCCGAGCTTTCCATGACCTTCACGCGGGGCGGCGAGGAGTTCTACTCGCTTGACTGCGCCGCGTATATCCCGGAAAAGTGGGGGGTGCCTGTTCTTGACTAAGGATACATTTGGAAGCGGAAAGAGCAGAAAGCCCGGCTCCGGCGGGGTCGTGGGCGTGGGCTACATCTCGATAATGCTGATTTTTACTGTGATATGCCTGACGATATTCGCGGTGCTTAGTTTCCAGGCGGCGTACTCCAACGACAGGCTGAGCGAGCGGGGCGAGGACTTCACAAAACAGTACTATGCCGCAGACATGCAGGCGAAGAAGATACTGTCCGAGCTTGACTATAAATCAGCGGAGCTTCTCGGCGGGTTTCATTTCGGCGAAGAACTTGCGGCTGCGGCGGAGGATATCTCTGGCGGAACGGCGTCGCTGACCGCAAAGGACGGCAGAGAGTGCGTACTGGTGAACTATTCGGTGGAGATGAACGACCGCCAGCGGCTTTCGGTGAGCGTGCTGTTTTACACTTCTGCCGGCGAGTACAGATATGAGGTACAGAGCTGGAAAACCACCACAGAGCAGGAACCCGGCGACAGTCACCTGAACGTCTGGGACGGCAGCGACATATAATAAGGAGTAAAAGCAGGATATGGATATTCTTGAAATACTGAGAATTGCGGCGGAAAACCAGGCGGCAGATATTTTTATAGTTACCGGCGCAGTGTTGAGCTACAAGGCGCAGGGAAGGCTGGTGCAGATGGACAGCACCCCGCTTTCGTCCGATGACACAAAAAACCTTGTGCTCCAGATATACGGGCTTGCGAGAATGGAACTTGCCGAGAGTGCACTCCCTGAGCGGGAGAGGGATTTTTCTATTTCAGTGGCGGGTATAGGCAGATTCAGGGCGAACATCTATAAGCAGCGCAGTTCCTATTCTGCGGTATTGAGGTACGTCCCTTTCGAGCTTCCCGACCCGGTGAAGCTGGGCATTCCCGACCAGGTGATACAGCTTGCGGACAGCAAAAGCGGAATCGTTCTGATAACCGGCGTTGCCAGCAGCGGTAAGTCCACCACGCTTTCCTGCATAATCGACCGCATCAACCATTCCCGCGACGGGCATATCATCACGATAGAGGACCCGATAGAGTTCCTGCACAAGCACAACCGGTGCATTGTCAGCCAGCGCGAAATAAACATCGACACCGAGAGCTATATTGACGCGCTTCGGGCGGCGCTGCGCCAGTCACCGGACGTTATCCTGCTGGGAGAAATGCGCGACTATGAGACCATCAGCGTCGCCATGACCGCCGCCGAGACCGGTCAGCTGGTGCTGTCCACCCTGCACACGCTGGGCGCAGCGAACACCATCGACCGTATCATTGACGTGTTCCCGATCAATCAGCAGCACCAGATACGGGTGCAGCTTTCCATGGTACTGAATGCCGTTGTGTGTCAGCAGCTTCTTCCTTCGGTGGACGGCGGGCTTATCCCTGCGTTTGAGATAATGACCTCAACCAGCGCGATACGCACCCTTATCCGGGACGAAAAGACACACCAGATCGACACGATACTCCAGTCCTCGGAGGGAATGCAGACCATGGACAGCTGTATAGTGAACCTCTACAAGGCAGGAAGGATCACGGCACAAACAGCGGTTGATTACGCCTATAATCCCGATATTATGTCAAAACGTATCATGTAACTAATGTTTTACTTTGGTCATATTGATAGAAAAATTCAGACAATTTTGCCAAAACTATTGACAAAAACAGGCATTGTGTGTATAATATAGGTAGCAATTGGGTCATACTATATGTTTCCGGGTCAGGCAATAACGCATGATCATTGTCGTTTGTTTGCACCGCAGTATTTCCATCAGATAGTACATACCGAACGCGGGCGGGCTTTTCTTCCGTCAAGTGGGATTTGTACTGTATGGCGGGAAATATGAAAGCAAGCGGACGGCAAAGGCGCAGCCGTTAATTATGCAGTGTTGCCATTGGGAGAATTTCCCGGAGCGATCCGTATAGGAGGTCGATTTTCATGAGTGAGAAAAAGCGCAGATTTACTAAGAAGTCGGCGGCTATGGTAGCATTTGCAGCTACCCTGCTGGCGACCAATGCGTTATCCGTTGGTGCTGCTGCGGAAGAGGTTTCCGGTAACGACATCAACCAGGATCCCGAGCTTAAGAGCAGCGAAGCGACGGTATCCGAGGGTGCGTACAAGAAGATCGCAGACAATGTTTGCGTTACTTCCAATAAAACCGCGGCTCTGAAGGACTATTATGTCACCCTCTCGCAGATCCAGGACTTTGGTCTGTATGCAAATACAGTGACCTCTAGCCACCTGGAGTGCAATGCAGCTATCGGCAGTATCAACAGGGCGTACTGCGATTATGCCAACATGGTAAAGAACGACGCTAACAAGAACGTCACCTATTCCGCATACTTTGCAACAGCTCCCGTTGATACAACTATCATGTTCAGCAATCTGGATCTCAAAGATGGCGCCAAGTTTAAGCTGGTGCTCGGCTTTGACTTCGAGCTGTCCAATACCGATAACGGCAACCGCGCTGGATTCAAGGCGGCTGGTGTACAGTATGAGATACTGAACGTTAAGCCCGGTCAGATCGACATTACCCGTGCTACCGACGACAGAAAGTACGATATTGTCGGAATGCTGGACGAGATCGGCATCTCCGGTCAGGCTCTTATTGAGGCAGCAAAGACCAGCAACGATGAGGACACCACCCTGGCTGATGTAGGTCAGGCTTTGGACGACGCTTACAGCGCTATCAAGGGCGGTCAGGTCGGCTCAGGCGAGACGATCATTATAAATATCGACGCCAGCGACCTCATGAACTCCTCAAATATCGAGAGTAAGATCGAGAAACTTCTTCTGGACAACAACGGTGCAAGCATTGTCTTCAACGTTGACACAGAGAACTTTGACGGTGATTATATCACTGTCGGAAATATTAACAACACCTACTTCGATTCCTCCTGCGCGACCGTTGTATGGAACTTCGGTACATACAAGGGCAAGCTTTCCGCGCCCGCAGGCGGTACGGTAGTTGCTCCTTATGCTTTCGTCACCACCGACAGAGGCAGCGTGAACGGTTCACTTATCGCAAGCGAACTGGAGCAGGACAACGAGGTTCATCAGGTAACACCTCATTATGATATTGATGAGGAGGATACCGATACGGACACTGACACAGATACCGATACGGACACCGACACAGATACCGACACAGATACTGATACCGACACCGATACCGACACTGATACCGATACGGACACTGACACAGATACGGATACGGATACGGATACGGATACTGACACCGACACCGATACCGATACCGATACGGACACGGATACCGATACGGACACTGACACAGATACGGATACTGATACCGATACCGATACGGACACCGATACCGATACGGACACTGACACTGACACAGATACCGACACTGATACCGATACCGATACGGACACCGACACTGATACCGATACCGACACCGATACCGATACCGATACGGACACGGATACCGATACGGACACTGACA
>JBJFGA010000121.1:14415-14482 GCA_051892275.1 Oscillospiraceae bacterium
CCGATACCGATACGGACACCGATACCGATACGGACACTGACACTGACACAGATACGGATACGGATAC
>JBJFGA010000121.1:14582-16089 GCA_051892275.1 Oscillospiraceae bacterium
CGGACACCGATACCGATACGGACACTGACACTGACACAGATACGGATACGGATACGGATACTGACACCGACACCGACACCGACACAGATACAGATACCGATACGGACACTGACACCGATACCGATACAGACACTGATACCGATACGGATACTGACACCGACCTCGAAGAGTATGAATTCGGCAGAGACGGCGTTCCGCTCGGATTTGTACCGGACGATGACACCCCCGACGACACCCCCGATGACCCTGGAATTGACGAGTACACTTTCGACAAGTCCAAGGTTCCGCTGGGCAACAACCCCGACATGGGTGTTGAAGCTCCTGTGGGTGCAGGTCTGGCTGCTGCGGGTGCAGTTGTCGCTCTCGGACTTGCGTCCAAGAAGCGCAAGAAGTGATCGTGTGATCGCGGCTTAGTATAGACTGAACAAAACTGCGCAGACCATTACGGTTTGCGCAGTTTGCTTTTATGCACAAAAAAGGACTGCCGCCATCAGAGCGTTGCCAATAAAGCAGTTATCGACCCGTCGAGCACCCCCCACCGAAAAAGATGAGGTGAAGTGCTCGGCGGAACTGCCAAAAAGGGCACTCAATAAGCGACAGTTCCTTTTTCTTTGAGATTGTTAACCGAGGATATCCGCAGCCGTTGTGTTGTCCGCGGTAACGGCGTAAACAACGGTCGTGCCGTTCTGCTTCACGAAGCAGTCGTCAAACTTGTACATCTCCTCCGGGGTGTAGTCCTGGTAGGTAGATTTCTGGGCGTCAATGCGCTTCTCAAGGGCGGTTTTTATTTCAGCCGCATGTTCCTCGGTGTCGGCGGTGAAGATGCCGAACTCGTCCGGGAACGCGCCTGAACCGCAGATATATGCTGCGTAGTCCGTCAGCACGTCGCTGCCAAAGCCCATTCTGAACTCCATGCTCTCGTTGTCAACTGCAACCATCTCGCCGGAAAACTCAACAGCGGAAAGCAGCGCGTCAGCCTTTTCGGCTGCGGTCTTGATGGTTTCCGCCTCGGACTGGGTAGAACTAGCGCCAGAGCCAGCGGAGCTTGTGTTTCCACCGGAGCAGCCGGTGAGCAGAAGTGCCGCGGTAAGTGCGGCGATAAGCGTTTTCTTTTTCATGTTGTTGTTCCTTTCTCCTTAAATAATGCTTTCTATGTAGCTTAACATGACCTTGTAGGTGTTGCCCTTGAAGTGCAGACCGTCATTTTCTGCATATTCGTGCAGGAAATAACCGTTGTCGTCAGAGAACAACGTGTACAGGTCGATGTATGTCAGCCCCTGCTCGTTGGCGAGGGACTTTATATACTTGTTGAAATCCACGATCATGTCGTTGGAAATACCTGCGTTTGCCGCAGAACTGCTGTCGTCCGTCACCGGGGTGACAGACAGGAGATATATTTTGCTGTCAGGGCAGTTGGCTTCCAGCTTCTCAATGAGCGTGCGGTAGCTGTCCTCCATTGCCGCCGCCGAGGTGATACCGTTCGAGCCAAGCATGATGAAAATGCGTT
>JBJFGA010000122.1:0-3834 GCA_051892275.1 Oscillospiraceae bacterium
TCGCCGAACCGCTGGAAGTGAACCACCTCGCGCTCACGAAGGAATCTTATGACCTCGTTTACGTCCTGGTCGTCCGACAGGCGGAGTATGTTGTCGTAGGTCGCCCGGGCTTTCTGCTCCGCAGCCATGTTCTCAACGATATCTGCGATGGGGTCTGCCTTTACCTGGAAATAGGACGCAGTGAACGGAACGCCACCCGCGCTCGCGGCATATACGCCGTTCGCGTGGTCAACATAGTAGTCCGCCCTGCCGTACTTGTCGAAACTGCGGGCACCCTCGCCGTCGGTCAGCTGACCAACAATGCTGCCGATTATCTCTAGATGAGCCAGTTCCTCCGTCCCTATGTCAGTCAGAAGCGCCTTCCCCATTTCGTCCGGCATTGTGAACCGTTGGGACAAATACCGCAGCGACGCGGTAAGTTCCCCATCAGGACCGCCATACTGGCTTAATATAATTCCTGCCAGTTTGGGATTTCTGTTCCGTATGCAAACCGGTATCTGGGTTCTCTTTTCATAAATAAACATGAAGCTCCCCCTTTCAGCAGTTGCAACTGAACGGCGCCCATGAGCCGTCGAGCCAGTCCCAATCGCCGTCCTGACCTGCGCTGCATGCGGTCAGAGGATAGCAGCATTCCTCGAATGCAGCCTTGCACGCCTTGTACTGCCGACATGCCTCCACGAACATCTCCATCGCTCTGGTGTCGTCCGGGTGGGTGTCGAGGTACAGCTTCAGATCTGTTGCGAAGAAATCCGCCTCTGCTACCGCACGGAGAAGCTCCTCGCAGCTCATGCTATTGCCTGGGCGGGTGGGCATTTCCTGCCGCGGCTCGGGGCGCATCGGGCGCTCCGGGTAGTGGCTGCGCATTGAACGCTCCGGCTGCATGGGGCGGCGGTACATATTATTTCCCATTGTAAAGCCCCCTCTCGTACTCGTCCATGGTGATGTTCAACTCCGGAAAGATAGTTCCCGCTTTAAGCGCCTTGTTCGGAGAATAAACCTTTTCCATGCGCTGAACAGGAACAAAAGCGTAACCCGGTTTTTTCAGCATACTCTTTACGTCTGTGCTGTTCATAGATCGTCCTCCTCTCATCAGTTCTCGCGCTCTGGGGCGCGTATTGCATAGCTTTCGCTGTTTAATAGTATGTATCCTGCGGTTTTTTGGTTACAATTGCTGTCCTGCTGTAATAATCCCGCCGCCGCACAAATAAAATCTATAAAGACATGTCCGAATAAGCGCAAGGAAAGGGATAAGCATGAACAGCAACAAGTACCTTAAAAACACCGCGATTCTGTTTGCTTCAATGACAATAACCAAGGTCGTGGGAGCAGTGTTCAAAATACCGCTGGCGAACGTCCTCGGCGGCACAGGAATGGGCTATTTTTCCACCGCTTATGGGTTGTATTCGCCGGTGTTCGCACTGACCGCCGCAGGTATCCCCACCGTGATGATGCGGCTGACCGCGCAGAATTACGCTGCAAACCGCCCTGAAAACGCGCTGAAGACCCGCCGTGCCGCTATGCTGCTGTTCTCCGCCGTGGGGCTTATCGGCACGCTTGTGGTTGCACTTTTCTCGGCTTTTTTTGCAGAGCACATTGCCTGCTCGCCGGAAAGCACCATGGCTGTAATCGCC
Organism: Oscillospiraceae bacterium; assembly: GCA_051892275.1. Lineage (GTDB taxonomy): Bacteria > Bacillota > Clostridia > Oscillospirales > Ruminococcaceae > CAG-115. The sequence continues at coordinate 1,632 of JBJFGA010000122.1, forward strand.
ATCTCACCGGCGGTAATGCTCTGCTGCATTGCTTCGGTGATAAGAGGTTACCACGAGGGCATGTCAGACGTGATGCCCTCAGCGACAGCGGCGGTGGCTGAAGCAGTGTCACGGGCGGTATTCGGGCTGGGATTTGCTTATGGGGTGATATTCTGGGTGAAATACCGTTTTGAGAGCGGGCTGGACGTGTTCGGGTGCAATTACGCGAGCTACGGGGACGCATACTCCGCGGAGCTTCCCTACGCCGCCGCCGGGGCGGTTCTTGCAGTGTCGATAAGCGAGCTGTGCGGGCTGCTGTCGCTGCTCATCTCCGACCGAAAGACCCGCAGGAAAGCGCCCCACGACAACATTCCGCCGGAACGGCTGCGCAATATTGCGATCCGTCTGATAAAGGAGATAATTCCTGTCGCAGCGTCTGCGCTTGTGATGAACTGCGTGTCCTTCGTTGACCTTCTCACTGTCACCCGGACGCTGAAAAGCGCCGCACTTGAAAACAGCGACTATTTCCTGCGGCAATTCGGGGATATCCTACCAGGCTGCGGCGGGCTGGACGGACTTGCGAACTTCATGTATGGAAGCTACACCGGCATAGCCATGACGATGTTCATGCTTATCCCCTCATTTGCGGGAATGACTGAGAAAACCGCTATCCCCGAGATCGCCGCCGCATGGGAGCGCAAAGACATTCATGCCGCCGCTGATGGGTGCTGCACCCTGTTCCGGGCGGCTGCGACCATAGGGTTCCCGGCATGTATCGGGGCGGCGGTGCTGGGTGAGCCGCTGCTCTCAATGCTGTACCGCAGCCGCGCCGCCGAGGTCAGCGTTTGCTCGGACGCATTTGTTATACTCTGTATCGGCGGTATGTTTATGATAATCGCTTCGGCGCTGTTCGGGGTGTTTCAGGCTATCGGAAAGGCGTATATCCCGCTGTTGCTGATGTGCGTGTCGGTGGCGGTAAAGGCTGTGCTGAACCCGCTTCTGATGTCTGTGCCAAGGCTCAATATCTCCGGCGCAGCTGTATCAACTGCACTGGGGTATATGCTGATGGCGGTCGCCGGGGTGGCTCTGTTGAAAAAGCATCTCTCGCCAGAAATACGGATATTCCGCTGCGTAAAAGCTCCACTGATCGGTGCCGTTTCCTGCGGAGCGGCGGCTTTTGTGGTACACCACCTGCTGCCTGGCAAATCAGAAATGACGCTGAACGTCATTTTATCGGTGATTTGCGGCGGTTTTGTTTATATATTATCACTAATTTTTAGTTCTGATTTTCGTAAAAAGCGCCGATTAATAGGTTGCAGCAAAAAAAATTCATAAAACCACTTGAAAAATCCTCTAAAATAGGGTAATATATAAAAGGTATCGCCCTAAAGGCGCTCGGGCAGACAGCGCAGCGGCACTCGCCCGCCCGGGTATTTTATTTATTATGAACTGGTGGAACTTATGGTGGATTTTGATTTCAAGGACAGGTACACGATCAATGATTTACAGAGGATAATAGAGATCCTCCGTTCGGAGAACGGCTGTCCGTGGGACAAGGTCCAGACTCATGAGTCCATACGCACCGACCTTATTGAGGAAACCTACGAGGTATGCGAGGGCATTGACAGCAACAGCCCTGAAATGCTTCGGGAAGAGCTTGGCGACCTTCTGCTCCAGATCGTATTCCATGCGCAGATCGAACGCGAAAACAAGACGTTCGATTTCGACGATGTGTGCAATGACATCTGCCAGAAGCTCATCTACCGCCACCCTCATGTTTTCGGCGAGATAAAGGTGAACAACAGCGATGAGGTGCTGAAAAACTGGGACGCGCTGAAGCGCGAGTCGAAACATCAGGACAACTTTACCGACACACTGGAAAGCGTGCCAAAGACTTTCCCTGCCCTGCTAAGGGGTGAAAAGGTCTGCAAGCGTGCTTCAAGAGCCGGACTTCCTGTGAACGACCCCGCAGAGTATGTCGCACGGATACGCATCGCGCTGGATAAGCTGGAACAGTCAGGTTATGCAGTCAATTCGCAAAATCAACAGACATCTGGCAATTTACTGCTGGATTTTTGTAATTTGAACAGAATTTTGAAAATTGATGGCGAAAAAGCCTTGACATATTCTACAAATCAGTTTATAATAGATTTCAGCCGCCTTGAAAAAATGGCACAGGAGCGGTCATTAAAGCTCGACGAGTTATCTGAAGAGGAACTCCGGG
>JBJFGA010000123.1:0-15834 GCA_051892275.1 Oscillospiraceae bacterium
GAGCGGTGCTGGATTTCTGCAAAGATTTCCTGATTTTAAATGGTTATTAGTATCAGTATATCAGTCCATTTGCAGTAGCCCGAAAAACAGGCAGAGAGCCGAATACATCACCACAGAAGCCACCGCCGTCGCTATGCTCACCACTGCAACGAACGCCTTTCTGCTGCGCCGGGTGGTTTGAATGCAGTAGGCGAGGAAGTAGTACAGCGCCGACACCGCCGCGCTCCACAGAAGCGCCCATACCAGCGCGAAAAGCACAGCCCCTCCCGCATGAAAGCACAGCGAATACAGCAAAAGCCCCGCGATACTCCCCGCCGTCATAACGAGCGCCGTCCGACCCTTGTCCCCGATGAACAGCCGCAGCAACACTCCCGCTCCCGCCGGAACAAGGAACAGCGAAAGCACCATTACCGCCGACCGCAGCGATATTCTGATGTCATGCGGCAGGCTGAAATTCAGCAGCGCCAGCAGGAACTCTGCCACCGCCCGAACCCCCGCAGCCGCCCAGTCAGTTTTCTTTATCCGCGACATTCATGCTCCTTTCCAGAAACAGTAACGGCAGCCCGCATAACGCAGAGCCGCCGTTCATTCAGAAACTATGTATTGACCTCCAGAAGCTTCCTGTCAAACTCCTCCTGGGTAACAGGCTTGGAGTAATAGAAGCCCTGCGCCGAATCGCACCCGCATCTGCTAAGGAACTGCGCCTGCTCCTTTGTTTCAACGCCTTCGGCTATGATGTCCAGACCGATGTCCTGGGACATGGAGATGGTGTGAGAAATTATCTTCCTGCCGCGGCTGCTTTCCATGAATTCCGACAGGAACGCGCGGTCTATTTTCAGCACGTCGAACTGCGTGGTTTTCAGCATGTTCAGCGAGGAATAACCGGAGCCGAAGTCGTCCATCAGCATGGTGAAGCCCGCCGCCTTCATTCTCTTGACAACGTCCGCAACGCCCTCTGCGTCTACCGATTCGGTTATCTCAAGCTCAAGATACTTTATAGGGATATCGTACTTCTTAACCAGCTCGCTAAGCCACTCCACAACATTGAAGGTATGAACGTATTCTCTGGAAATGTTCACGGATATCGGAACAGGGGTCATGCCCTTGTCTATCCAGTCGCGTATCTTCTTGCAGGCGCACTCCCAGATAAACTGATCCAGCTTCAGGATAAAGCCGTTCTGCTCAAACACCGGAACGAAATCCGCCGGGGATATCATGCCCTTTTCCGGGTGTATCCACCGCGCCAGCGCCTCTGCGCCGATTATCCTGCCGGTGGAAATGCTGTACTTCGGCTGGAGATACATAACGAACTGATTGCCAAGCAGCGCGGACTTCATGTCCTCCTCAATGGTCTGCTTCTTTTTCAGCTCGGTGCGCATTCTTCCATTGAAGAATCCGATATTGTTCAGCGCATTGCCCTTTATCGACTGACGCGCTATTGTGGCATTGTCGCCGTGTCTGCGGGTGTGGAGCGTTCTGTCCTCGGCGATAGCTACGCCGAATATCAGGCGGTACTCCATGCCCATGAATCCGGTCAGCATGCTCTCTAGTCTGTGTATAAAGTCCAACAGCTCGCTGTCGCTGTCATACGCGGTGACAAGCATGAAAACGTCCGCGGTAAGACGGCAGAAGGGCTGCTCCTCATTGCAGATGAGCGCCAGCGAATCATTGATGAATTTCAGCAGCTCGTCGCCTGCCTCCACGCCGTAGTTCTCGTTTATCATCTTAAACCGCTCGATATCGAACTGAATGAACGCTATCTCATCGTCCGGGTGGCGCTCCATCATTGCCGCAACTTCCCCGCCGAATATCTGCGGCTTTCTGTCGGAGGAAAACGCAGCCAGCACCTTGCGGTCAAATATCTCCCTCTGGGAATAGGGTCTGATAGTCCCATGGACTGCGGTTATACAGTTCTTTTCGTCCCGCAGGAAATGTGCGTACAGTCCTCCCATAGCAGACTCTCCGTCCGGTCGGAACTTCATTTTAAGCTCCACGCTCATGCTGCTGCGGTCAATGCCGGAGATTATGCCCTCCTCTATCCTTGCGGTGAAAACGTTGAACGACGGCATATACTGCTCGTCGATAAGTCCGCTGTCACGCAGATAATCCAGCGGGTCGGAATTGACGTTCTCGAAAAGATCGCTCCCGGCAGTCACAACGCGCCCCTCAACGCAGTCCCACAGGAAATGAAGCGAGCGCTTATCTCTGTCGAGCATTTCAATAAATATGCTTTTATCCCTTTCAGTTATTGCAGACATACAAACACCGCTCCCTTTTGCTACTTATTTTATTCAATTATAACACATTTTTTAACTTATCGCAATAGTTTTTGTTAAAAAAACACATAAATAATACAACAATTTACCATAATGCACAAATGTGCGTTTGATTTTTGTGTATTTTGTCAAACAATTCGTATACCTTTATAATAATCCAGCGCCGGAAATGACCGCTCTGTCCTTGTCAGAAAGTAGTTTTCGGTGATTTTCTCCAACAACGCCGCACCGCCTCCGGAGATCCCGAACTTAAACGCCCTGTCCAGCTTCGCGTACACGATATTACGCATTGCCGAGAGTATTTCCGGGGTGAGCACGAAGTAATTCCCGCCGAAGTCCCGGTCGAAGCATTCGCCGCAGATCATCTCGCCGCTGTCCGGCAGGAAAAACATCTCCTCCTGCTCAAATTTGCCGCAGTTGCTGCACCCGCGAAGGTCAGGGAAGTACCCCAGCATACAGGAATACCGCAGCTCAAACGCCGACCGCACACACCGCAGCCGCGCGGAATCCTTCGCCTGCTCCGCTTCATACAGCGATATTGCGAAGAAGCGCACGATGCTGTCCTGCTGCGACTGCTCCTGCGGCGTACAGAACTTCACCGCCTGCGCGAAGTACGACCCCAGCGCCAGCTTCTCAATATCGCTGCCCAGCTCGTGGAAGCTGCGCTTCGGGCGGGCGGAGTTCACGGTGTAGCGCTCCTTGTTCTTGTTAAGGCAGAATGTGGCATAGGAAAACAGCCCCGCTGAACCTAACAGGGAGCTGTTGATTTTTTTTGCGCCATGGGCGGTGGCTTCGATAATGCCCTGCTCGTCGGTGAGGATATCCAGGAAACAGCTGTTCTCGCCGATTTCCCTCCGCCCGACTACAATTCCATCGTAGGTTACAAGCACTAAACTACCCCCAAATCAATTCGGAATTCGGAATGCGGAATTTCGGTGTCCGGCTGCGCCGGACGGATTAAAAATGATACAAGCCGAAACAAGCAATTAAATTAATAATATCTGACCGAACATAGTATCACAAATCAAGACGATAGCATTCAAATAACCGCCGAAGGCGGCACCTTTGATTCCGAATTCCGCATTCCGAATTCCGAATTATTAAATATTGGTTATTCATCGAACATACCGAGGTCGGAAATGACCCGTTCACGATTGCGCCAGTCCTCCTTGACCTTGACAAAGCACTGAAGATTGACCTTTGTACCGAGTAAGTCCTCCATATCCTCCCGCGCCATTGAAGCTATCTGTTTGAGCCGCTCTCCGCCCTTGCCGATTATCATGCCCTTGTGGCTGTCCTTTTCACAGATAATGACAACGCTTATGTCGATTATCTCGGTGTCGCCCTTCATGCGGGACTTGAACTTCTCGACTTCCACCGCTGTTCCGTGGGGAATTTCTTCCTGCATAACACGGAGTATCTTCTCCCTCACCATCTCGGAGCACATGAAGCGCTCTGTACGGTCGGTGGCGATATCGTCCGGGAAGAAATGCTCCCCCTCCACCGCGTAACGCTCCAGCACCGGCAGTATCTGGTCGGTGTTTATGCGGTTCTTCACCGATATCGGAATGACCTCCTCAAAGTCGTACAGCTCGGAGTACTGCTGTATTATCTTCAGAATATCGCTCTTGTCCTTCAGCAGGTCTATCTTGTTCAGAAGCAGCACCACCGCCGTCCCGTGGGAGGCGAAGCTGCGTATCAGGTCCTGCTCCACCGAGGACATTTTCTTGGTAACGTCCGCCATCAGTATCGCGCAGTCAACGTCGTCAACGCTCTGCCGGATAGACTTCACCATGTGCTCTGACAGCTTAGTTCTGGGCTTGTGCATACCCGGGGTGTCGATAAACACGAACTGGGTGTCCCCCTGCGTCAGAACGCCGTTTATGCGGTTTCTGGTGGTCTGGGGCTTCTCGCTGACTATGCTGACCTTCTCGCCGACCAGCAGATTTGTAAGCGACGATTTTCCGGCGTTCGCGCGCCCTGTTATTGCGATAAATGCGTTCTTTGTCATTATTTCGTACCCTTGTATTCTAAGCGGAATTCTTCATAGACTATCGGCATATCTTCAGAAAAATCTGCGCCTGTTTTTTTAAAGAAATCCCTGTGCCTTTCAAGCCAGTCCTCAATGGTCGTGTCCTCGCCCATTTTCAAGACCTGCTCAATGGTTATCTCATTAAATCGTATCATCTGCGCTCTTACGGTCTTTATCACACAGCACGGAATACCGTACCAGTCGGCAATGACCGTGTATGCTCCCTTTTTCGGGAGTACTCCGCCATCTCTTCCACGAATATTGCACGCACTAATGGTTGCACGCTTCTTGCCGCGCATGGTCAGCTTTATAAGCCGCTGAGAAGCTTTCTCGTCCTGTCCCATACGCTGGACCTTGTAATATTCTGTGTCCTTGTCAAGCCCCTTGGCTTCAAGAAAATCCTTCCAGAAATCCTCTAAGCGTGCATTCGCGTATTCATTATACATATCCGGGCGCTTTGTTGCGGTAACGCGATACGCTTCATGGAGCTGCCATTCTGTGACGGTTTTGTGGTCGCCGGTGAGCAGCTCCTCCGGCACACGTCTGCCACGCCATTCCTCCGGGCGGGTGTACTGCGGGAACTCCAGCAGACCGTTGAAGTGGCTCTCAATGCTGTATGCGTCCTCGTTGGGGAGTACTCCGGGCTGCAATCTCGCCACCGCGTCGCAGAGTATCATCGCGGGCAGCTCACCCCCGGTGAGGACATAATCCCCCACCGAAATTTCCTCGCATTCCAACTCGTCCAGCACCCGCTGGTCTACCCCCTCGTAATGCCCGCACAGAAGTATCAGCCACGGCTCTGCGGCAAGCTCCCCCACCTTTTTCTGGGTGAGGACTTCCCCCTGCGGCGACATGTAGAGGATACGGGGCTTTACGTTCATCTGGCTCTTTATCGCCATGACGCAGTCGTAGATCGGCTGCGCCTGCATGAGCATTCCCGTGCCGCCGCCGTAGGGCTTGTCGTCCACGCGTTTGTGCTTGTTCTCGGTGTACAGACGGATATCGTGGGTGCGGATATCAATATAGCCGTTCTTGACGCCCCTGCCGACTATGCTCTGATTCAGCACCGGGTCGAACATTTCCGGGAACAGCGTTGCAATATCAATCCTCATCAAACAGCCCCGGCAGCGGACGAATGAGCATTTCTCCCGAGTCGATATCGGTGCTTATGACTACCTCGTCAATGCAGGGGAACAGCAGCTCCCGCCCGTCCTCCTTTCGTATGGAGTAAACGTCGCTGGCGCCGTTCTGGTAGACGTCCGTTATCTTGCCGTAAACCTCGCCGGAATCCACGTCCTTCACCGTCAGCCCGATGATGTCCTGAATGAAGTACAGTCCCTCCTCAAGCTCCGCGTCGTCGCGGTCAAGGTACAGTATCTTCCCGATAAGCGGCTGAGCCTGCTCTATCTTGTCGATACCCAGAAGCTTCATCACCACGATATTCTTGTGGGGGTAGGCGCGCTGCACCGTGACTTCCGTCTTTCCCTTGTCGAGGTACAGCGTGTCGAAGTCGCACAGCACCTCGGCGCTGTCGCAGTAATACTGCACCCGGAACTCCCCGCGGATTCCCTGCGTGGCAACTATCTTGCCTATTTCAAGAAATTGTTTCTTCATAAATGCACCTTACAGACCTATCTTGATTATCTCGTCAAAGCCCTGCGCCTTAGCCTTGGAATAAGCCTTGTCCGCTTTCTTGCGGTTTGCGGCGGCGATAAGGGTGACATCGCTGTCCGACTGTAATTCGTCGGACTTTGCGATCGCTTCGAGGATAGCCTCCGGGCTGTGCAGGATAGCGGTTTTCTTTCTGCTGCCGGAAAGCTGGATATTGTTCTCGGTGACTATCGAGAAGATACGCTCAAACCCGATGGAGAAGCCCACCGCCGGAACTGTGTCCCCGGAAAATCTGCCGATAAGATTATCGTATCTGCCGCCGCCCGCGACAGTACCACCAAACTGCTTGCTTGCGACCTCGAACACTGTGCCGGTGTAGTAGCCCTGACCTCTTACCAGCGACGGGTCGAATTCTACTGTGTAGTCCGGGGACAGCTTGTCCGCAGTTTCAATGATATTGCGAAGCTGCTCCAGAGTTTCCTTTGCGTCCTCGGAGCAGTACTGCGCCATGTCGTCAAGGGTGAGCTTACCCTTTGCCAGAAGCCCGGAAAGGCTGTTCACCGCGTCCTCCGGCATACCCTTTTCGCGAAGCTCCGCCGCAACGCCGTCAGCGCCTATCTTGTCCAGCTTGTCGAAGCTTACTGAAACGGTGTCCAGCGCCTCCTCCGGGAAGCCCATAGTCAGCAGTGAATTGCGCAGCACCCGGCGGTCGTTCACCCGCACGGTGAATTCGCCTATTCCTATCTTGGACAGCGCCTTTGCGGTTACCGAGATAAGCTCTATCTCGCAGCAGGGGGAATCCGAGCCGAGAATGTCGATATCGCACTGCACGAACTCGCGCAGTCTGCCGCGCTGGGGTCTTTCCGCGCGGTACACCTTGTCTATCTGAATGACCTTGAACGGGTTCGGCAGGCTGTTGCGGTTGTTCGCGTAATATCTCGACAGCGGCAGTGTGAGGTCGTACCGCAGACCGAGGTCGCACAGCTCCTTTTCGTCCACCGGGGTTCTTCCGAGAGCCTCCGCCAGCTTGTCGCCGCGCTTCATTATGCGGAAGATTAGGTTCAGGTTATCGCCGCCGTCGCTCTTGTCGAGATTCTCGGCGCTCTCAATAGCCGGGGTGTAAATTCTCGTGAATCCGCTTTTGGTGTAGGTGTCAAGAATAATATTCATCAGCCGGTCACGCTGCGCCGCAGCCTCCGGCAGAAATTCCTGCATACCCTTCTGAGGTTTTATGTTCATAGTATTGTGTTCCTTTCGTAATATAATTATAATAATCGCCGAAGGCGAACAATCAATTCCGAATTCCGCATTCCGAATTCCGAATTATACTAAAGCCACTGAATAAATCCAGTCTTATCCGTGCGGTTATAGCCCGCGCGCTCGTAGAACCGCAGAGTGCTTTCCAGATTTGAGCCGGTCATCAGCACTAAACGGTAGCAGTTATTCAACCGCGCTATCGCCTTGGCAAAGTCAAGACACGCCGTTGCTAATCCTCTCCCCCGATAATCGGGGTGCGTCACCACGTTCTCCACCCATGCGTAGGGGCGGGGTCCGTGGGTCAGGTTCGGTATGATCACGCAGGTGCAGGTCGCGACCAGCCTGCCGTCCTCCTCGGCGACGATAATGTGGTAGTCCGGGTCGTTCACGAGGCGCTCCCACAGGTCGCAGGTATACTTCTGCGGCGGTATCTCCGTTTCGTGCAGGTGGAGATACAGCTCCATGAGCTGCTGGCATTCATCTATCCATACTTCCCGTATCATAAGAATATTACCCCCATTTATCGCTAAAAATCCATACATATTTTATTATAATATATCGCACCCCGTTTGTCAAGATAAATTTACGGACTTCATAAGTCCGAAAAAAATTTCTAATTGTATCTCAAAAGAAGCAGTTTCATGTTGACACAAAACCATGAACGTGCTAAAATATAACCACAACGTTCACGAGGAGGAATAAACATGAACAAAGCAACAAAAAAGGTCGTAACAGAACTCATGAAGATGGCTGGGTCGGTGATAGTTATACTGCTGTGGTCCGCGGAGCTTACACGCATGATAGGGTGATTTTCCGCAAAAATCCTTTCTTCGGGCGAAAAAGCATTGACAAATGGCACAAAATATATTAAAATATTGTTTGGACTTACACCAAATTCCCACAAGAAAGGACAAAAGACATGGCAAAGCTGAACGAAAACTTTTTCAGGCTGAAAAAGAACTACCTTTTTATTGATATCGCCAAGAGGATAAAGGCGTACACCGCCGCTCACCCGGACGCAAAGCTCATCAGAATGGGCATCGGCGATGTAACCCAGCCCCTCGCCCCTGTCGTTGTTGACGCAATGGTAAAGGCGGCTAAGGAGATGGGCGTAAAGGAGACCTTCCGGGGCTATGAGGACAGCGGCGCGGGCTACGACTTCCTGCGGGACGCAGTTTCCGACTATTACAAGAGCTTCGGCGCTGACGTTGACCCGGCGGTAATTCACATCAGCGACGGCGCAAAGAGCGACTGCGGCAACATCATCGACATTTTCGGCGCAGGCAACACCGTTGTAGTCACCGACCCGGCATACCCGGTTTACGTTGACAGCAACATCATGAGCGGCAACGAGGTGCTTTACGCGAACTCCACCGAGGAAAACGGCTTCGCCGCAATGCCCCCCAAGGACATCCAGGCTGACCTTATCTACCTCTGCTCCCCGAACAACCCCACCGGCTCGGTCTACACCAAGTCGCAGCTGAAGGAATGGGTGGACTACGCGCTGGAGAACAACGCTGTCATCATCTTCGACGCAGCTTACGAAGCGTTCATCACCGACCCCGACCTGCCCAGAAGCATATATCTCATTGAGGGTGCGAAGAAGTGCGCTATCGAGATATGCTCCCTGTCCAAGACCGCCGGCTTCACCGGAACGCGCTGCGGCTACACCGTTGTTCCCGAGGAACTGGTTCAGAAGAACAGCGCCGGCGAGGACGTAAAGATTGCCGACCTCTGGAACAGACGTCAGGGCAGCAAGTTCAACGGCGTATCCTACCCCGTTCAGCGCGCGGCAGAAGCCGTATTCACCACGGAGGGACAGGCTCAGACAAAGGCGACTATCGCTTACTATCAGGAGAACGCCCGCATGATAGCAAAGACCTGCGATGAGCTGGGCATAAAGTACACCGGCGGCATAAACTCCCCGTACATCTGGCTGAAGTCCCCGAACGGCATGGATTCATGGGCGTTCTTCGACTACCTGCTCAATGAAATACAGGTTGTCGGAACTCCCGGCGCAGGCTTCGGTGCAAACGGCGACGGCTGGTTCAGACTGACCGCGTTCAGCACCCACGAGCTTACTGCGGAGGCTATGGAGAGGTTTAAGAAGCTGTTCAAAAAATAAGGCTTATTCGCAAAAACAAGGGAAACCAGTATTTTAATTCGGAATTCGGAATGCGGAATTCGGAATTGAAGGTGTCCCGCTTCGCGGGACAGATTTTTAAATGCTAAAAAACAAAATCGTGCAACAGTTATTAATCAGTTGCACGATTTTTGTTTTTTGAAGCGGTATCACAAATTACAAAGACATCATTTTATATCACCGCCGCAGGCGGCACAATAATTCCGAATTCCGCATTCCGAATTCCGAATTATCTTATCGCGTCTTTCATGCTCTTGACATACTCATAGATATGCTCCGGCGCTTCGCTGCCGTACTTCTCCACCAGCTTAACTATCGCGCTGCCGACGATAACACCGTCGGAGATGTCCGCCATGTTCTTAGCCTGCTCCGGCTTGTTGATGCCGAAGCCTATCGCCGCCGGTACTTTCGCGTACTTCTTCACCGCGTCCATGATGTGGTTGAGGTCGGTCTTTATCTCGCTGCGCATACCGGTGACGCCCATTGAGGACACTATGTAGATGAAGCCCTCCGCTTCCTCCGCGATCATCTTTATGCGCTCCTCGCTGGTGGGGGCTATCAGCGAAATAACGGAAATATCGTACTTCTGCGCCACGTCAGACGCTTCGTGCTTCTCCTCGAACGGCATGTCCGGGCAGATAAGTCCGTCAACGCCGATGTCCCTGCACTTCTGAAAGAACCTCTCGTAGCCGTACTTGTACACCGGATTCAGGTAGGTCATGAAGCATATCGGGATATCCGTCTGGCTGCGCACCTTTTCCGCAAGCTCAAATGCGCGGTCGGTGGTCATGCCGTGGCTGAGCGCTCTGATATTCGCGCCCTGAATGACTACGCCCTCGGCGATAGGGTCGGAGAACGGAATGCCTATCTCAATGAGGTCAGCCCCCGCCCTTACCATAGCCATGATATTGTTGTAGCTGTCCTCAAAGGTCGGGTCGCCCGCCGTCAGGAAGCCGATGAATGCTTTTTTATTCTCAAATGCGTTCTTTATCTTATTCATGAAGATCTATCCCCCTATATCTTGCAATTGCCGCAACGTCTTTATCTCCGCGCCCGGACAGGCAGCAGATGATGATGTCGTCCTTGCTCATGGTAGGAGCTATCTTCATCATGTGTGCGACTGCGTGTGCGCTCTCGATAGCGCAGATTATGCCCTCGGTGCGGGCTATGTACTCGAACGCATTCACCGCTTCATCATCGGTCACGGGGACGTACTCCGCCCTGCCTATCGAATGCAGATAAGCGTGCTCAGGCCCAATGCCGGGGTAGTCAAGCCCCGCCGAGATGGAGTACACCGGCGCGATCTGCCCGTACTCGTTCTGGCAGAACAGCGACTTCATGCCGTGGAAGATACCCATAGTTCCGGTGGCGATAGTCGCAGCAGTTTCGCCGGTGTTTACACCGCGCCCCGCAGCCTCGCAGCCGATTAGCCTTACGTCCTTGTCGCCTATGAAGTTGTAGAACATGCCCATCGCGTTAGAGCCGCCGCCCACGCACGCCATTACCGCCGTGGGGAGCTTGCCCTCCCGTTCAAGTATCTGTTCCCTCGCTTCCTTTGAGATAACGCTCTGGAAGTCGCGGACTATCATCGGGAACGGGTGCGGCCCCATTACCGAGCCGAGGACGTACAGCGTGTCGTCCACCCGTGTCGTCCAGTCGCGCATTGCTTCGTTTACCGCGTCTTTGAGGGTCATTGTACCCGAGGTGACAGGGTTCACCTTTGCGCCGAGAAGCTCCATGCGGTAGACATTCAGCGCCTGACGCACAGTGTCCTCCTTGCCCATGAATATCTCGCACTCCAGCCCCAGCAAAGCCGCAGCAGTCGCCGCCGCAACTCCGTGCTGACCTGCGCCGGTCTCTGCGATGATACGGGTCTTGCCCATTTTCTTCGCAAGCAGCGCCTGCCCCAGCACGTTGTTTATCTTGTGAGAGCCTGTGTGGTTCAGATCCTCGCGCTTAAAGTATATCTTTGCGCCGCCTAGGTCCTTAGTCATCTTGTCCGCGTAGTACAGCAGCGACGGTCTGCCGGCGTATTCCCGCAGCAGTGTGTTCAGCTCGTCGTTGAAGTCCTTGTCGTTCTTGTAGAACTCGTAGGCCTCCTCCAGCTTGTGTATCTCATTCATCAGCGTTTCGGGGATATACTGTCCGCCGAACTCGCCGTAACGTCCGTTTGACATGATTTGTTTCCTTTCTGTTATTCAAGTATTTCTTCAAAAAAGCTCTCTATCTGCGACAGGAACTCAGCATTCGGCTGATTTGCCGCGTCAAGATCAGCAGACTGATACACTGCGGCTATCTCGCTTTCGCTTGGCTCTCGCTCCTGTTTCATGCCGCTGATGGTTTCCTTAATTTCCTGCTTTATCACAATGCCCTCCGGGGTGTCGAACATATCCTTGTGGTTGCAGCCCTCCAGCGTAAGATATTCAACACTAGGGTTGGTGATAAGGTCACGCTTGTGCATTATCGCCGATTCCTCATAGCCGATGACCTCGTCCTCGGTGCCGTGTATGATCAGCACCGGGGTATCCGTGCAGTTGATACCGTCCACAGCAGACAGCCCGGCGTACTCCCCGAAAAGCAGCTTGTTGTACAGCCACATTGACGGATATGCAAGCACCCTCGCGCCGCCAATCATTTGCCCGGCGAACTCGTATATCATCTCGATCGGCTCTGCATAGCCGGAAACGCTTGCCACACCGTCCACCTCATGCCCGAGGTTCAGCACCGCCGTAACCGCGTAGCCACCCCAGCTGTGCCCCATGAGAAATCTCGGCAGAACTGACAGCTCCGGGTCAGCTTCTATGTAGTCCAGAGCCGCGTCCAAGTCCACCGCAGACTGCGGAAGTCCCATTGTGCCCGCGCCCTCGCTGTGTCCGCTGCCGGTCGCGTCGTATGTGAAGACCCGCCAGCCGTTGTCCACGAACCACAGCAGCGATTTCATGTAGACCTCATGACCGCTGTTTATCCCGTGGGCGAAAACCAACAGCGCCTTGTCGTTGTCCGCACCGTAGATGTACCCCTGAAGAGTATTCTCGCCCGATTTGAAGCTGACGTTCACCCGAGGGTAGTCGCTCTCATATTTGGGATAGTAATAGTTCGCGCTGAGCTGCTGCGAAATGTAATCGCCGCGCCCGAACTTCATATTCATCAGCACCGCAACGACGATCGTCAGAACCGCGAACAGCAGAATAACGACCGCCAGCGCGATAACGGTGATTTTCACCGCAAGATGTTTATGCTTCTTTTTTTGCCTTGTAAGAGTCATTCGACCCCGCCCTTCCCTGTTTAATCCCGTACAGCCCTCACCGCCGCCAGCATTTTCTCTCTGTCCTTTACGCGGTCGGTTTCTATCCCGCTGGATAAGTCCACGCAATAGGGCTGGATCTCCAGCGCCGCCCGCCGCAGGTTCTCCGGGTCAAGTCCCCCGGCAAGGAAAAACGGCTGCCGTATCGCCGCCCGGTCTATCAACGAGTGGTCGAAGCTCTGCCCCGTTCCCGTGCCGTTGTCCAGCAGCAGGAAGTCCGCGCCAAGGCACTGCGCCTGCGCGATGTCCTCCGCGCTGCGGACTTTCACCGCCTTTATTATCGGCGCTGTGGTAAGCTCCCGCAGTCGTCCGATGTACTCTGCGTCCTCGCCGCCGTGAAGCTGTATCAGGTCTATTATACCACGATTTGCATACTCTGCGCAAGTGGTTTCGGGAGAATTTACGAAAACTCCGACAGATTTTATTTCCGGGGAGAGCCGCCGCTTCAGCTTTTCTGCGGTGAGCATGTCAATGCTGCGGTGGCTTTTCGGAAATTCCAGCACGAAGCCGATGTAGTCCGGCTGCGCTTCGTTCGCGTAGTCGATGTCGCACTCCCGGAACATTCCGCACAGCTTGATTTTTGTGTTCATACCTTCCCCCGCAGTTCCGCGATAGCCGCTTTCTTGTCGGGGCTTCTCATCAGCGTTTCGCCGATAAGCACCGCGTTAGTGCCGTTTTCACGCAGCTTTTGCACGTCAGAAGCTGTCTTTATGCCGCTCTCGGACACGAACAGTATCTCCGGCGGTACGAGCCTGCGCAGCCGCGCGGAATTGTTTATATCCACCGTAAAGGTCTTGAGGTCGCGGTTATTCACGCCGATAATGCCTGCGCCGACTTCCACCGCCGTTCTGACCTCCTCCTCGTCATGAGCCTCCACCAGCGCGGAAAGCCCCAGACTGTGCGCAATTTCAAGATACTCGGCAAGCTGTTCCCGGCTTAGTATCGAGCATATCAGCAGCACCGCCGAAGCCCCCAGCGTTTTCGCCTGATATATCATGTACTCGTCCACGGTGAAGTCCTTGCGAAGCACCGGTATCTTCACCGCCGCCGCGATTTCGGTTAGATACCTGTCGCTGCCCTTGAACCAGAACGGCTCGGTAAGGCAGGATATCGCCGCAGCACCCGCCGCTTCATAGTCCTTTGCGATATCAAGATAGGGGAAGTCCTCCGCAATCATTCCCTTTGAGGGAGAAGCGCGCTTCACCTCGCATATAAACGAGATATCCGGCGCTGCGAGCGCCTTTCTGAACGGAAATCCCGTATCCGGGCTTATTTCCTGCGCCTGCTTCTTCATTTCGGTCAACGAAACCGCAGCTTTTTCCTCCGCGACCCGCTGTCTTGTTCTTTCTGCAATTTCCTGTAATATCATGCGCCGACCTCATTGGATACCTTGATGTACTTATCAAGGGTGGCAAGCGCCGCGCCGCTGTCAATGGTTTCAGCTGCCAGCTTTATGCCCTCTTCAATAGGAATTTCCTTTACGATATGAAGCGCCGCGCCTGCGTTCAGAAGAACCGCGTCACGACCTGCGCCCTTCTCGCCGGAAAGTATCTTTCTTGCGGCGGCAGCGTTTTCCTCGGGCGTTCCGCCCACCAGCTCCGACTTGACGTGCCGTTCCAGCCCGAACTGCTCCGGGGTGATCTCGTACTCCCTGTACTCGCCGTTACTGAATTCCAGCACCTTTGTGGAATCGCTGACGGATATCTCGTCAAGCCGGTCGTTGCCGTACACCGCCATGCCGCGCTTTACACCGAGCTTTGTCAGCGCCTGCGCCATCGGCTTCATCAGCTCCGGCTTGTATACGCCGAGCAGCTGTAAATTCGCGTGAGCGGGGTTTGTGAGCGGTCCCAGTATGTTGAACACGGTAGGAATGCCTATCGCCCTGCGGACAGGTCCGACGTACTTCATTGCGCTGTGGTACTTCTGCGCGAACAGGAAGCACATTCCCACCTCGTCCAGCAGCTTAACGCAGCCCTCGGGCGAGGTCGCAATGTTTACGCCCAGTGCTTCAAGGCAGTCCGCAGTGCCGCACTTGCTGGAAGCAGCGCGGTTGCCGTGCTTTGCCACCTTCGCCCCCGCCGCAGCGCTGACTATCGCCGAAATCGTGGACACATTAATCGAGTTCGAACCATCGCCGCCGGTGCCGACTATCTCCAAAATGTCCCCGCCGTAATCAACACGGGTCGCGCAGTCCCGCATTACATAAGCGCTTGCGGATATTTCATCGGGGGTCTCGCCCTTGATGTGAAGCGCGGTGAGATACGCCGCGGTCTGCTCCGGGGTGGTGTTCCCGGTCATTATTTCGCGGGTGACCTCCGCCGCTTCGTCGTATGAAAGGTCAGTGCCGTTTGTTACCTTGATTATTGCTTCCTTTATCATAATGTTACCTCCAGAAAGTTCTCTGCCATTTTTCTGCCGTTCTGTGTAAGTATCGACTCCGGGTGGAACTGTACCCCGAAAATGGGATAGTCCCTGTGCTCCACCGCCATTATCTCGCCGTCGTCCGTCCGGGCGGTGACTTTCAGGCAGTCCGGGAACCCGTTTTCTGAAGCCGCCAGCGAATGATAACGTGCGACCTCGCATTTTTCGGGAAGCCCCCTGAACAGCCGGCTGGAAGTATCAAGCTCCGTTACCGACTTCTTGCCGTGCATCAGCTGCTTTGCGTAGGTTATCTCCGCGCCGAAGCTCTCGCATATCGCCTGATGCCCGAGGCAGACGCCGAGCACCGGTATCTTCCCCGCCGCCGCTTTGATGACGTCCTCGCAGACGCCCGCGTCGCAGGGTCTGCCGGGACCCGGGCTTACGATGATGTGCGAGGGCTTCAGTGCCAGTATTTCATCAACAGAAAGCTCGTCGTTCCGTATGACCTTGATGTCCGGATCTATGCCTCCGATAAGCTGGAAAAGATTATATGAAAAGCTGTCGTAATTGTCTATCAGAAGTATCATAACTGCTCCTCCTGTGCCGCTTCAAGTGCGTTCATAACCGCCTTTGCCTTGTTGATGCACTCGTTGAATTCGTTCTCCGGTACGCTGTCCGCAACGATACCCGCGCCGCTTCTCACGAACACCCTGCCGTTCTTCTTGAACGCGAGCCGTATCGCGATGCAGGTGTCGAGGTTGCCGCGGAAATCGATATATCCCACCGCGCCGCCGTAAACGCCGCGCTTGTTGTTCTCCAGCTCGTTGATTATCTCGCAGGCTCTTATCTT
>JBJFGA010000124.1:0-3810 GCA_051892275.1 Oscillospiraceae bacterium
ACCTTTTTGAAGAAATCCTTTGTGAGCTTAAGCGAATCCAGCTCGGAGTTAGCTTTCTTGTCAGTATCCATTCGCAGCGCAGATTGAATATAGAGCTTACGGTCAGCGTCGTTCACCACAAAGTCTATCTCTTTCTGGGTCGTACTTCCGCCGGAACGATCAATCACAACTCCAACATCAACAGAATATCCACGCATGATAAGCTCATTATAGATGATATTTTCCATTAGATGCCCGGGGTCATACTGGCGGTAATTAAGCCGTGCATTGCGAAGTCCCACATCAGAGTAATAATACTTGTTCGGGAAATTGAAGTATGTCTTTCCCTTGACATCATAGCGCTTTGCCATTGAGATTAGAAAAGAGTCGATGGTGTACTGAATATAGTTTGAAACAAGCGCAGGGTTGACCTTCTCTTTTTTCATGCTGGCGATTGAATTTGCAATATTTGTGGGATTGGTTAGCGAGCTTATCTGTGACGCTAGGAAGTCAAGAATATCGTTCAGCAGGTCTTCGCGTTCAATCCCGTTGCGATCAACAATATCTCTGATATAAAGCTCACTATAAAGCGAGGAAAGGTAATCTTTTTTGTCCTTTTCGTCATCAATCGCAAGCAGACGCGGCATACCTCCGAACAGCATATAATTGTCAAGTGCTTTGCGTTCATCTCCGCCGACATAGGAGTAATACTCAGCAAAAGAAAGCGGGAAAACATGGATCTGAGTTGCTCTGCCGCGGAATTCAGTCGCAATATCCTTTGACAGTCCCTTGGAATTGCTTCCGGTGACATATACATCAAGGTTCTTGTATGCTTTCAGCTCGTTCAGCATATCGTAAATGGTTACTTCAATACCGCCGTTTTCTGTATCTGTGACTTTTGTTGTGAGCTGTACCTCGTCAATGAACAGAAAGAACTTTTCGTTTTTGTGACCCTCCAGAGCTGCTTCAACATACTCGCACAGCATGATAGGATTTCTGTATTTGTAATAGCGACGCTGATCCAGCTCAATCCTTAGAATGTGATCCTCAGCAACTCCCTGTTCCAGAAGATGATTGTAGAACAAATCAAACAGCAGAACAGACTTTCCGCACCTGCGTATTCCGGTAACGACCTTTATTTCCCCGTTCCACATATTGTGAACGAGTCGGTCAAGGTAGCGTTCTCTTTTTACCATGTGTTTCACCTCTTATTTGCAACGGTTTTGTTGTAACTTATATATAGTATAGCACGTTTTGAAAGAATAATCAAGTAGAAACACATATTTTGAAGCAATTTTTATGTTACATCTTATGTTCGGTTAACGGTCTAAGTTGCTCACGGCAACAGCTATTCACTATCCCACAGTGAATAAAGTGAATTTTCAGTGAATATTCACTTTTGCATATAGTTAACACCTAGTGTTCTAATGCGGTGAAAGTGATTTTTAACGGTTTATTCCCTTGCCGAAAAGAAATAGTTTTAGCCTGGTTCAGAACAACAGAAGAAATCCTCAATAATCTTCTACGCTTTAACATATCAGTAATAAATGCCAAAGGAGGTTTTCAGATGAACAACAACGAGATACAAGAGTTTCTTGTTGAATCAATAATCACCAAGCCAATGCGTGAATATTCCGAATGTGTTAAGCGTCTCATTCAAAATCCCACAGACTGGGACGCTAGGAACAGAATCAACGAAATAGAGGGTTTCTTCCTCTCCGAGCCATTCAGTGCCGTGACTCACGCCAATGGAACGGAGATTATTGAAGCAATTCACGCAATGCTGGATAAACAAGGCGTTCACATAAGCGCTTTGCTTGACGGAAAGGAGCAGAATAATGTTTAGTGAGTATAAGGATATAGTTACAATAGAGGAATTGCAGGATATGCTGCGTATTGGTCGCAGTAAGGCGTACCAGCTGCTAAGGAGTGGGCATATCAAGGCTCTCCACGACGGCAGAGTATGGCTGATACCGAAGAAGTCAGTGATTGAATATGTAATCGGTCGGTGCGGCTAGAACCATGAAAACAACAGAGGCAAGAGCGTAATGCTCTTGCCTCTGTCCGCTTAAATCACAAATTATTTATAGATTATGTGAGAATAATCACATAATTACAGGAAATATTGTGATTTCTTCTTGACTTAAGAGTAAATTGAGGGTATAATGATTATATGGGGGTGAGCTTATGAAACGATTTGTGCTGGATGAACTTCAGAAATGGAAAAGCTCAAAGCGAAGAAAGCCGCTGATAGTCAAGGGCGCACGGCAGGTCGGCAAGACATGGGCGCTTCAGGAGTTCGGGCGCAGTTTCCCGGACGGTTACGCTTATTTCAACTTTGACAAGGAAGCCGAGTACCGGCAGTTTTTCCAATCAACAAAAGATGTCCGCCGTATATTGCAGAACCTCGCAATGGCAAGCGGGCAGAAAATAACCACGGACACGCTGATAATCTTTGACGAAATACAGGCTTGTCCGGATGCTCTCAACTCGCTGAAATATTTCTGTGAGGACGCTCCGGAATACTATGTGGCAAGCGCAGGTTCACTTCTGGGAATAAAGCTGTCGCAGGGCTTCCCTGTTGGCAAGGTGGATTTTCTGAAAATGGGTCCGATGACTTTCACGGAGTATCTCCTTGCGGACGGAGCGGAAAATCTCGCTGAATATCTGTTGGGGATAAACGAGATATCTGCGATACCGGACGCATTTTTCAACCCGTTAGTCGAAAAGCTGAAAATGTACTTCGTTGTCGGTGGAATGCCGGAGCCTGTTCTTGTCTGGACGGAGGACGGTGACATCAAGGAAACCGACCGTGTGCTGTCTGATATTCTGATGTCCTACGAGAATGATTTTGCCAAGCACGCTGACCCGACAGACGTTCCGAAAATACAGCTTATATGGGACTCGCTGCCGTCACAGCTTGCACGGGAAAACAAGAAATTCCTGTACAGCGCAGTAAAGGACGGCGCAAGAGCAAGAGAATACGAGAATGCGCTCAACTGGCTATACAATGCGGATTTGGTGCGTAAAACATTCCGGATAAGCAAACCCGGGCTACCGCTGTCGGCATACGACGACCTGACAGCTTTCAAAATCTATATGTCAGATGTAGGACTGCTCCGTAAGCATTCTCACCTTGCTACCACCGCTTTTGCTGAGTATAATCGGCTGTTCACGGAGTTCAAGGGTGCGCTTACCGAGAATTTCGTTCTGCAAAGCCTGTCAAGGCAATTTGAAACTGCGCCAAGGTACTGGGCGGAAGCTCCCTATGAGGTGGATTTCGTTGTTCAGCTTGACAATGATATAATTCCAGTGGAATGCAAAGCGGGAACGAATGTGAAATCAACCAGTTTGAAGAAGTACTCGCAGCAGTATCAAGAGCAGACTCCGCTTATAGTGAGATTCTCGCTGATGAATCTATCTCTGGACGGAAATTTGCTGAATATCCCGCTGTTCCTTATCGACAGAGCCGGGGAGATTATACGGTTGGCATTATCTAAATAAACAAAATGCGGCTCAGAGTTCCACGCTCTGAGCCGCTTGCTTTGTTAAGACATGGGAAACCTAAACGGTAACCTGCTTTGCTGTTCCGAGATGTTCAATTTCAGAACAGTTCGGGATGATTATCCAATGAATCTGCTTCTGTTATCTCACGAACTACACGGCAAGGCACACCCACCGCAAGCGAATTTGGCGGAATATCTCTTGTAACTACACTTCCAGCACCGATAACGCAACCCTCGCCGATAGTAACTCCTCCGCATATGGCGACATTTCCCGCAATCCAACAGTTGTTGCCAATCGTAATTGGTTTGGCATATTCTTTATCAG
>JBJFGA010000125.1:0-15691 GCA_051892275.1 Oscillospiraceae bacterium
CGGTGCTGGATTTCTGTAAAGATTTCCTGAGTTTAAATGGTTATTAGTATCAGTTGCAAATTTGAGTAGAATATGATATACTATAAAAATGAAAGGAGTACCGCCATGACAGACGACAAGAACAAGCTCACCACCCCCGAATCCACCCAGGACAAGCCCGCAGCACCTGCCACCGACACATGGGTGGACGACATGAAGCAGGATCTGGAGGATTACATTGAGGAACAGGGAATATATATCCGCCAGTGACAGAGAGAACCGAAACGAACGACCTGAACGTATCATCGCTCAGGTCGTTAATTTATCTTACCTCTGTGCCGGCGTAGTAATATGTAAGTATCTGCTTGTAGTCGTATCCTAGGTAGGTCGCAAGCGCGTTCGCGCCGTTCTGGCTCATTCCCACGCCGTGACCGTAGCCGTAGGTGGTGAACGTGAACATATCCGTACTGCTGTCGTAGTCCACGTCAAACGCACTGGAACGCAGGTCAAAGCTCATTATCTTCTCGCGGAAGCGCCGTCCCGTTATCTTCAGGTTGTCGCCATCGCTGTCGGTGTAGCTGTGGTAACCGCCGACGCTCATCTGCCCGACATAGTTTCCGTCCAGCCGCTCCTCAATGGTTATCCAGCCGGACGGGTCGCCGGAAAGCTCGATACCGGTCACCGACTTCACACGGCTCTTTATGTCCTCGGATGAGAACTGCACCGTTTTGCCATAGTTCGGGTCATACCTCGAATCAAGGTCGCAGAACCTGCTGACAAGGTAGGGGTAATCCGAACCCCAGACGTTCTTGCTGGAAGCCGTATATCCCGCACTGGAAGCGGAATACACCGCTTGTATCAGCGAACCGTTGTAATATATCCCCTGCCCGATGACCGATTTGACCAGCACCTGAACTGAATCAGAAACGCTGCTCGCCAGTATTACGCTGGGATATGTGCCGTAATCGTTGCAGAAACGGACGTAGGTGTATGCCGCGACAGCCTGCGCCTTTATCGCTTCGGGCGCAAAAGTGTGACCCACCTCGTTCTGTGTTATCCTTGATACTATATCCAGCGCAGTGCCGGAAACAACGCCGCCGTTGCTTCTCACATAAAGTATCTCGCTCGCGTCACCGCCGGTGTTGTCCGGTTCGTCTTCGGGCGGCTCTGTTGCGTCCGGCTGGTCGTCGGGAGCGGTGGTAGCTGCGGTCGTCGTTGCAGCCGTGGCGTCGCCATCTACCGGGATACCCGAGAACACCGTTGTGGTCGCGGTTGTCGCAGGGGTGGTTACCGGTGCGGAGGTCGTTGTGGTCGCCGGAGTTGTCGCCGCGGTAGTAGCCTTTGTGGTCGCGGGTGTGGTCGCTGGGGTAGTTGCGGTGGTGGCAGCCGGGGTCTCCTCCGGCAGTTCCTCTGTCTCCTCCGGCAGCGTTATGATAAGCTCATCGGTTTCCTGTTCGTCCGGCGCTTCGGCTGTTGCCCGGGCATTCTCGCCGGTGACCTCCTCCGGGTCGTTCTCTATCACGACCACAGAGCCGTATGTACTCTGCACCGCCTTGTCCGAAAGCGATGTCGGCGCAATATTCAGCAGGCTAAGCTCCACATATCCCCTGCCGGTCTCGTCCGGCACAAGGAAGTCAAGCGTACCCTGTCCTCCCGCCAGGTCAGAGCCAGGCTCGCCGGCTTCGGCGGTGCCGTCGGGAATACCGGCGGGATCGGTCATGTCCGCACCGCCTACTGTTCCCATGACGTTGCAGGTAAACAGGTAGCAGTTGGTGATGAGCAGCGCCGCCGCTGTTTTTACCAGTGATAGCTTCTTCATTGTCCCTCTCAATAATTCTCCGGCTCGTCCATCAGACCGTTCGCCTCAAGGTACTCCTTCATGCCCTTGACAAGGGAGATGTCCCATGTTCTGCCCTTCCACTTGCTGCCAAAAATATCGGTATACGCCTTGAAGTACTTTATGCTGTCCTTCCTGGTGATTTTGGACACGTCAACGTCCGGGCTTTCGTTCTCGCGCACCTTTCTCGCCACGATAACAAGGCGCATGTCCTCGAAACCGGTAGAACCGTCGCAGGTAGAGAGCGTCAGCAGCTCGTCGCCGTACTCCACGTCAACGCCGGTGTTGTACTTGCTCCTGTCCATTACCTCAAGGACGTAGCTGTAAAACTCGTCGCTGTTCTTGAAGTAAACATACTTGGTGTAGTCGAAAACCTCGCCGTGCTCCTCGTTAGTGTTCACGATAAACACGGAGAATATCTTGTACTTGTTGTCCTGATACAGTGTGTTGAAGTCAATGACCGGGGTGTCCTTCAGGAACTGGATATTGTTGTTGTAGTTGTTCAGCGCCGCGAACTTGTATCTGTACAGCATATTGTGTCCGTACAGTATCGTGTTGTTGGGCATTTTTCCCGGTCCGAACTCGCCCTCGTAGTCGGTGAAGATAGTACCCGCGAACTCGTCCTCTCCGTTGAAGTTGTGGTGGAGATAGAACTCGTTGTCCTCACCCTGAACCACCGGGTAATCAACGTTGGTGCCGTTTATAGTCACCCAGCCGACAAAGTCGTTGTTAGCCTCGTAATAAGCCGCATACTCCTCGTTGATAGACCCCTCCGGCAGCTTCTCTATCTGCTCCTTGGTGGGGGCGTTGGGGTTGACCACGACCACCTGACCGTCCTGAATGACCTGATTGCCGTCCTGGTTCACCACATTCGTGCCGATAGGAGCTTCCTCCGGCTTCAGCAGCGTGATGAAGTGTATCGCGATGACCACCAGCGCCACTATCATAAGGCACAGTGACCCGAGGAAGATTATCTTTCTGGCTACCTCCGAGCCGCTGTCGCCCTTGCAGGGGAACAGCCCGGTGACTATGCTCTTTCCGAGGCTCTGTTTTTTCTTCTTTTTGCGCTTTTTATTGTTGTTATTCGGGGAAAGCCCCATGTCCATTTCTGCCATTGGTGAATCGTCCTTTCAGAGTTCTGCCTGATTTATGCGTATATCAATAATGATAATCGTAGATCATATCCTCGTCCCATTTTCTGCCGCCCCATTCGCCGCCGTAAACGCGGTAGTAATAGTCGAAATAAAGCGGGTCGGGATTCTCGTAAGCCTTGTCCACGTCAACGGTGGGGTCTTCGCCCTCGCGGACCTCCCTGCCGAAGATGACCCAGCGGGCATTGATGCCGTAGTCCAGGATACATGTGGACAGAGTGATGAGGTTGTCGCCGTACTGTAAGTCAACATCAGTATAGAAGGTGCTTCTGTCCAGTATCTGCGCGACATAATCATCAAACGCCGCCTTGTTGCTGAACTTCCTGCCCTGAAGGTAGTAGAACACCTCGCCGTCCTTTTCCTCCGTGTTCACCAGCATTCCGGCGAATATCTTGTAGGTGGAGTCCTTATACAGCGTATTGAAGGTGATGGTGGGGTATTTTTTATACCAGTCAAGTCCGCTGCCGCTGCCATAGTTCACGCTGCGGTAGTTGAAGTAGCGTGTCAGCTTGGCGAAGTACTCGCCGGACTGAACGTTGTGCCCGTAAAGTATCGTGTTCGCCGGGGTGTGCTCCGGGGTTATCTTCTCGCGGTAGTCCGCAAAAATCGTGCCGCCGACGTTCTTCTCGCCGTTCAGGTTATGGTCGAGGTAGAACTCGTTATCGTCACCCTGCACCACAACATAGTCGATGAACGGGTCCTCCGGGTCGCCCATGGTTATCCAGCCGATAACGTCATCGTTCTGCTCCAGCAGCGGCAGGAACTTCTCGTTCACCTCGGGGTATTCCTTCACCAGCTGCTCCTGCTTCTGGGTGTCAATGGTGACGTTCGCCGAGCCGTGATATATCTCGCTTATCTGCTCGTTGAACCTGTTATCCTGTGCGTTGCCGCTGAAGAATGTGATGATAGTCACCAGCGACACCACCAGCACCACCGCCGCCGCAAGGAATATCACCTTGCGGATTATCTCCGCAGGCTTGTCGCCCTTCCACGGAACGAGGTACTTTACTATGCGCAGGAATACATTCTCTTTTTCAACGTAATTAGCCATAATTTATCCCCCTTTGCGGGCGTCAGCCACAGCCGCAGATCAGTAGCTGAGCAGCTTTGACCTATCCCATGTGCTTTCCCCTGTCCAGTATCCGCCGATCCTATTATAATAGTAGTCAAACAATTTCGGATTTAAGTTTCGCTCTGCCACGGTAACATCAACATATTCGCTCTCGCCGGGACGGACCTTTCTCGCGAACAGCACCCAGCGGGTGTCAACGCTCTTGCCGAGAGGCCAGCAGCAGGTGGACAGCGTGAGCAGCTGGTCGCCGTAGGTCAGGTCAACGTCAGTGAAGAACCAGCTTCTGTCCATTATATCCAGAACGAATTTGTTGAAATCGTCCTTGCTGCTGAACGAGGTCTTGTTGGCGTAGTTGAACACCTCGCCGTACTGCTCCTGTGTGTTCGCCAGCAGTCCCGCGAATATCTTGTAGGTCTGGCAGCCGCCGTCCGGGGTGGCGAGCATTACCGTCGGGTGCACCTTATAGAACGCCAGCGGCTCGCGGCTCGCGTCGTTCGGCACATAGTGCGTCACATGCGCAAAGAACTCGCCGCTTATCATATTATGTCCGTAAAGCACGATGTTTTCGTCCGTGCCGTCCCACTTGTTCTTGTAGGAGGAGAACACCGTTCCCGAGATGCTGTATTCGTCATACAGGTTGCGCGTCAGGTAGTATGCGTTGTCGTCCGACTGCACCACTACGTTGTTCACGCAGGTGCCGGTTATCTTCACCCACGCACGGACGTCGTCGTTAGTCGCCTTCAGCTCTGCCCAGTTGGGGTAGATAGGCGTGTTCACCAGCGGCGTGACGTCTATCTCCTCCGTCCCCTCCTCCGGAACGGTGACATTGGCGTTGGTATTGAACGGGTCGTAGTCCGGGTTGACGTTCACAAGGCTGTCGGTTGGCACACCCGCGATATCCGCTATCTGCGAGTTTGTCCCCTTATCAGCGCCCATTCCCACCAGCTGCCAGATAAGCAGCGCTATTGTCGCGATAAACACGATTATAGCCGCGATAAGCACCACCTTGCGCAGCTTCTCGCCGGTGCTGTCGTCCGCCTGCGGGAACGCCGCATAGCAGAACTGCTGCCAGCCGGACTTCGGTCTGCCCTTTATCTTGTCCTGCTTCTTGTGAGAACTGTGCGGCTCGGAATAGAAATCCAGCTTATCCACCGCAATATCCCTCGAAGCCGAGGTTTTCTTCTTGGGTTTTTCTGTGTAATTTGCCAAAATATATTCACCCCTGTATCATGTATCGTTTATCGCCTTCAGCAAAAGCTCCAGCGCCGTCAAAGCCGCCTGCGCCCTTACCTGCTCTCTGTTTCCGGTGAACAGGAAGCGCTCGCTGCGGATTTCTCCGCCGCTCACCGCAATGCACACCTCGCCGACCGGGTGCTGTTCGCTCCCGCCGGTGGGTCCCGCAACTCCGGTGGTGGAAACGCCGTAGTCCGCGCCGGACAGCCTGCGAGCGCCCTCCGCCATTTCGGCGGCGCATTGTATGCTGTATTCAGTGTACTTCTCCAGCGTTTCAGCACTGACCCCCAGCACCTCCCGCTTTATGCGGTTGGAGTAGGAGCACACCCCCAGCTCTATCACCGCCGAGCTGCCGGACACCGCAGTCACCGCCCCGGAGATCATGCCCCCGGTGCAGCTTTCTGCGGTGGCTATCTTCACGCCCCGGGCGGAACATTCCGCCACAAGCTGAACCGCAAGCTCCGCTGTTTTCTTATAGCATTCTTCTGTTGTCATATCTTTCAGTTGTCACACTCTTATGCTGTCATATCCTTCAGTTGTCACACTCTTACGCTGTCATATATCCAGCTCTGCCGACTTCACGCCGTACTTGAACTGCTTAACCTCGATACCCGCCACCGCCTTTTCTATCAGCGGCTCGAAATCAAAGGAAGCCTCCGCCGCCAGTATATCAGCCATATCCGGGCGGGTACGGGGGTGCTTCGGCGAGAACACCGTGCAGCAGTCCTCGTAGGGCAGCGTTGAAACGTCAAAAGTGTCTATCTTCCGCGCAATGTCGATTATCTCCCGCTTGTCCATGCCTATCACCGGACGGAAAACCGGGTACTCCGCGGCGGCGTTGGTGCAGTATATCGCCGGGAGTGTCTGGCTTGCTACCTGAGCTACGCTCTCGCCGGTGATTATTGCGCCGTAGTCGTACTTCTCGCAGATACGGTTGGCTATCTTCACCATCAGCCGGCGCATAAGCACCGTAAAGTACTCCTCCGGGCAGTTGTCCCGCAGCGCCTCCTGAAGCTCGGTGAACGGCACGCAGTAGAATATCACGTTGCCGCACCAGTCCGTCAGCTTCTCGCAGAGCGCTTCCACCTTCATTCTGGCTCTTTCAGAGGTGTAGGGCGGGCTGACATAATGTATGCAGTCCACGATAAGACCGCGCTTCGCCATCATGTAGCCAGCCACCGGGCTGTCGATACCGCCGGACAGCATGAGCAGGCTCTTGCCGGAGCTGCCCACCGGCATTCCGCCGGGTCCGGGAATGCGCTTTGCGCTGAGGTACGCGCCGTTGTCGCGTATCTCCAGCCGGACAGTGACCTCCGGGTCGTGGACGTCCACCCCGATATGCGGGAATGCGTCCAGCACCACCGCGCCAAGCTCCTGCTGGATATCCGGGGTCTTCATGGGGAAGCTCTTGTCGCTGCGGCGGGCTTCTACCTTAAAGGTCTTTGCGTCGCGCAGTGACTCTTCCAGATACTCCCCGGCGTGTTCAGCTATTACCGAAAAATCCTTCGGAAACACGGCGCAGCGCTGTATCGCGCTTATGCCGAATATCTTCTGTAACCGGGATATCACCTCGTCAATATCCGCACCCTCCGGCGGGGTGATGTATATGGTGGACTGTCTGCGGAAAAATTCAAACGTACCCAGCTTTTTCAGCCGGCGCTTGATGTTCCTTTGCAGCATGTCCTCGAACGTGGACTTGTTCAGCCCCTTGAGGGCTATCTCGCCGTATTTTACAAGAATTATCTCTTTCATGTGTATTGTTCCTTTTTTGATTTTATCTGCGGAAACGCTCTATTCCCGCTTTTATTCCGTCAAGAAGCGCGTCAATGTCCGCTTCGGTGGTTTCCGCGCAGAAGCTCGCCCTTATCGCGCTGTCTGCCAGCTTATCCGGAACTCCGAACGCCGCCAGCACGCCGCTGGTCTTTCCCCGGGAGCACGCCGAGCCGCTGGAAACGTATATCTCCCGTTCCTCCAGCGAATGCAGCATTATCTCGGAACGCACGCCCTCCACACTGAAATTGACGATATTCGGCAGGCAATTGTCGCCGGAATTGATCGTAATGCCGGACATCTCCGCAAGCCCCGCCAGCAGCCGCTCCTTCAGCGCCGCGAAATGCTCCCTTGTGCCGTGATAAGCCTTTACCGCCGCGTCCAGCCCGGCGATAAGCTCCACCGGCTCTGTGCCGCTGCGAAGCCCTTTCTGCTGACCGCCGCCGCACAGCAGCGGAGCAACGCGAATACCCTTTTTCACGAACAGCGCGCCTATGCCTTTTCCGGAATGTATCTTATGCCCGGAAATGCTGATAAGGTCGCCCTCCAGCGGCACTTTCAGGAAACCCTGCACCGCGTCGATATGTACTATCGTCTTGGGATTTTTCCTTTTTACCAGCTTGTACAGCCGCTTTACGTCCACCGCGAAGCCGGTTTCGTTGTTCACCGCCATGCAGGTGACTATCACGGTGTTATCGTCCACCGCGTCTGCAAGCGCCTGTTCAAAGTCTGTGAAATCCTTGGGCGCAAGCCGAACCGCCGTGAAGCCGCGCTCCTCCAGCTTTGTCACCGTGTTCGCAACAGAGGGGTGCTCTATCGCGGTGGTGACTATCCTGCTGCCGGTGCGGCGGTAGGTTTCCGCTGCCCCGAGAAGCGCCATGTTGCTGCTTTCGGTAGCGCCGGAGGTGAAGATGATGTCCCCCTTCCCAAGCTTTTCCAGCAGCGTCCGCTTTGCCGCCGTTATGACCTTTTCGGAGCGTATGCCCATTCCGTGCAGCGAGCTTGCGTTGCCGAAGCTCTGCTCCATTGTATTGATGATCGCGTCCGCCGCCTGTTTGCAGGGCTTTGTGGTGGCGGCGCTGTCCAGATAAACCATTTCTTTCTCCTGTGTGCATAGTATTGCATTTTATATACTGTAATAGTATAGCACATTTTTTCTCATTTGAACAGTCTTTTTTCAAAATTTTCACCTTTATTTCATTGTGATTACGGCGGGATTACAAAAGGTTACAAAACGGTAACAAAACCGGTGAAAAAGTTACTGAAAAATGACAATCCCGGAAAATCCGGTTACAATTCTGTCATATATCTTGATTTTTTCTTTCCGGCGTGGTACAATATAGCCAGAAAGAGAAAAGAAAACGAATTCTTCTACTTAATTTCATGATAGAAACCTCATCCTCCAATTTCCAAAATCCCCGGTATCCTCCGGGGATTTTGGATTTATGGGGGAATTTCCATTTCCAGCGGATTTTCACATTCCCAAGCTGTAAAGATTCTGTTAAAGATAGCCGAAGCATAGTATCAGCTTGTGGTCGGAAATGTCCGGAAAATGCGGCTGTTATCGCATTTGCGGCAAGTCCTGCGAATAATTTTGCCCCCTTTGCCCGATTCAAGAAATTTCCAAAAACCTCTTGCAATTTTATCCAGAATATGGTATTATTTAGTTACCGAAAAATCCCGAAACAGTTATTACGCGGAAAGAACGCGCCGAAACAAGATGCGCACAGCAAAATAACGGGGCAATGGGGTGCCGCGGGAAAAAATGGAATAATGGAGGAAAAAAATCATGAACAGCAAGATCAAGGTACTTATCGGAAACGACTCTGCGGACTGCGGAATGGCATGGGCGGGCGCTCTGAAGGGCGCTGGAATGTACGCGATAACCCGCCACTGCGACGGAAACGCGGTGTTAAGCTCCATCAAGTCCGAAGCGCCGGACGTAGCGGTGCTGGACGCAAAGATGCCCTACTGCGACGCAGTTGAGGTGATACGCCGCCTCAAGACCGAGAAGAAATACTGCCCGAACGTGCTGATAGTATCCGGCACGGACGACCCCCGGCTGGAACGCGACGCGATAAACGCAGGCGCGGCAGGGGTAATGGTGAAGCCTATCGACCCGCAGTACCTTGTCAGCAGGGTCACCCGGCTGTGCACTCCCAGCGAGGAACCGGAGGCTGTGCCGGACGAAACCGACCTTGAATGCGCTGTCACCGAGATAATACACCAGGTGGGCATTCCGGCACACATCAAGGGCTACCACTATCTTCGCACCGCGATAATGCTTTCCGTCAACAACGACGAGATGATAAACAGCATCACAAAGCTGCTCTATCCAACCGTTGCGAAGCGCTACCAGACCACCAGCTCCCGGGTAGAACGCGCTATCCGTCACGCCATCGAAATAGCCTGGGACAGGGGCGACATCGACGTGCTGAACAGGATATTCTCCTACACCGTACATACCACCAAGGGCAAGCCCACTAACTCCGAGTTCATCGCGCTCATCGCCGACCATCTGCGGCTGAAATTCAAGCAGCAGAAGAACAGCGTTCCGATGTACTCGGGAAGATGATATAACAAGGCAGGCGCTGAATTATCAGCGCCTGCCTTGTTATAATGCGGAATTCGGAATTCGGAATGCGGAATTGAATGTGTCCGCTTCGCGGACGGATCATAATTGCTGATAACGGAAGTGTGCAATGTAATTATTGTTTTGTGACCGATAACAATGCTGCATATTAATTCGACAGCATTATTGATAACCGCCGCAGGGCGGCACCATTAATTCCGAATTCCGAATTCCGCATTCCGCATTCCGAATTATCAAACATCATTCCCCTAACATTTTCCGATTTACAGAAAAATCACAATTCACTTGCTCCTGTACTGCTTCGGCGTCATTCCGGTGTGGGTGCGGAATATCTTGCAGAAGTACGCCGACGAGCTGAAGCCGCACTCCAGCGCCACCGCCTCAACCGTCATGTTGTTGTCGCGGAGAAGCTGCATGGAGCGCTCCACGCGGTATTTCAGCAGATAGTTCACCGGGGAGGTGTGAAGATAACTCTGGAAGCAGCGGGAAGCCTCGCTGCGGCTTATGCTGGCGGAGTTCGCTATGTCCTGAAGCGACACGTCCTCCGCGTAATGGTTCTGTATGAAGCCTATCATCTTCTGCATTCGTATCTGCAATACATGCTCGTTCTTCACCGCGGGGGCAAGCTCCATCTCGCCGCGGTGGGAATACAGCAGCTCCCACGCCCGGTTTATCTCGCACTGCACCCTCATCTCAAAGCATTCCCGCTCTCCGGGGGACGCTGCATAATCCAGCTGCGGGCTCTCGCCGTAGCTTCCTATTTCGCCGTAGCTCTGGAGCATAGAGAACACCCTGTCCAGCCGCTCCAGAATGCTGCGCTTCCAGTCGGTATTACGGTCAAGCACAACATAAGGAAGCTGTGAATTTAGCGTCAGCGGCATGACGTAACGATTGCTTATAAGACTGTTCACCGGCGCGATGAACTCCGGCTGGAAAACCACGTTCGGGCAGTAGCAGGGCGCTCCGCCGCAGCTTTCGTAGCTGTGCAGGCAGTTGGTGTTGAGGAATATACCCTCACCCTGCTCCAGAATGATATTGCTGTTTCCCGCCTGGACATGAACTCTCCCGCTGTGCACCACAAAGAATTCAGGGTTCGGGTGCCAGTGCAGCGGGACGTTGTTTCCCGCAATATGCAGCGAATTAACGTAGTATTGTATAGGGAAGTCGGCTTTTCCGTGCTGGATAAGCTCCTGAAAATTCTCTTTTAGCGGCATTCGGAATTCTTCCATCTGCTTACCTCCTGTTTTTTTGCAAAACGCCTTTGGGAATATTATAATATAAATCGGGAATATTGTCAATTGTTCATTTTGATTATAGAGAATATAATAATATTATATAGAATTGACGAAAATATTTGTGCATATTGCTAAAAGATAACGATTACACATTGGCGGAAATGCCTAAGTTAATTTAGGTAAAATGTTCACAAAAGCCTATTACACCGCCATTCGGCGAGGTTCTCGGTTTCTTTTGGCAATTTCACAAAAAAACATGAAAAGGGAGTAAAAAATGTCTGTAAAAAAGAGAATTATCTCCTGCGTTGCCGTTGCTGCAATGGTACTCGGGCTTACCGCCTGTGACGAAGAGCAGCCGGCAGCAAACAACGCTTCAAACGGCGCGCCGAACAACGCTCCGGTGGCTACTACCTCCACACAGGCTTCCACCACCATCGACGCAAACGCCGCGCTGGACATGACTGACAAAGAAACAAAGGTGATCGACACCTCTGCCTGCCCGCCCAGCGGTAATGCAGGTACGCTGAAATACCTCGGCTTCTACGACATCACCTCTGACCAGAAGGGCACCGAGCAGTGCCTGATATTCCAGTCCGACCTGTACGGCGGCACGATCGACTACACCAGCGTACCGTTCGGCACGGCTTTCTACGACAAGCTGGCTAACCTCATCGCCAGCGACGACTCTCCCGACCTTGTAACAAAGGACGCAATGCTCTACCCCGGTAACGTCACCAAGAACCTGTTTGAGGCGCTTGACGGCAGATTTGACCTCGATTCCCCGCTGTGGAGCGACATGAAGAGCGTTGTAGACAGCTTCAGCTGGGACGGCAAGCACTATTACTACCCGCACAGAACCACCACAAAGTACTGCCTTAACTACAACAAGAAGACTATCGAGGACAACGATCTCACCGACCCCTACGAGCTGTACAGCAAAGGCGAGTGGACATGGGACGCATGGCGTGAGCTGATGATAGAGTTCTGCGACAAGAGCGAGGATCACGTCGGGGTGTACTTCACCAACGACACTATCACCAGCTTTATCGCAACCACCGGCACCACCATGATAAACGTTGAGCCGGACGGCACTATCACCAACAACTTCCTCTCCGCTGACCTTTCCAGAGCCATGACATTTATGGAGGGTCTGTGCCGTGACGGTCTGACCTACGGCAAGCAGTGGGGCGACTGGGTATCCCCGCAGGTGTTCGCTACCTGCTCCGATAACCTGCTGTTCACCACCACCGAGCCGGAGTGGACTTACATAGCAGCCACCGAGAACCTGCAGAACCCGACCGGCGTCGAGAACGATATCTTCGGCACGGTATCGGACTTCTCCTTCGTTCCGTTCCCGAGAGATCCCCTCGCTGACAAGTACTACACCGAGTTCGACACCTTCGGATACCTTGTACCCAAGGGCGCAAAGAACATCGACGGCGCAGTTGAGTTCATTAACCTCAACCGTATCTACGACACCGACCCGGAGATCATCGCAAAGGTGCGCGAGGATCATGTTAATCCTACCAAGATCTATTTTGAGAAGGGCAAGTATGAAGGCTCTGAAAGATGGCAGATGACCTGGGGTGAACACGAATATGACATGTGGCGCGAGATGTGCGACCCGACCAAGTTCACCTTCGTTTATGAGGACGCTTACGGCTTCAACAACGAGTTCTACTCCGATATCGGCGTACTGCTGATGGGCGTTGTAGAGCGCGGCGAATCCTGGACGCAGACCAGCACCGAGTTCGCACCCGTGGCAGACGGCGTTATCGCACCGTTTATCAGTTGATCGCGTTAATACTCCGGTTTCCGGATATTATATCAGCAATGAATTCTAAGGAGGAATTTTCAAAATGAATACCGCAAAAAGATTACTCGCATGCGGTCTGGCGCTCACTATGGTTGCCGGACTTACAGCCTGTGACGAAGAGCCTGCCGTAACCCCCAACACAGGCAGCAACGGAGGCGCTGCCGTAGCTACCCCCGCGCCTATGACCACTTCTACTCAGGCTTCCACCACCATCGACCCCAACGACGCGCTTGACATGACCGATAAGAGAACCAAGGAGTTCGATACCTCCCTGTTCCAGCCCTCCGGCAGTGCAGGAACACTGAAGTACCTCGGTTACTATGATATCACCTCAGACCAGAAGGGTACTGAACAGTGCCTGATATTCACCTCCGACCTGTTCGGCGGTTCTATCGAGTACACCAGCACTCCCTCCGGTGACGCTTTCTACGAGAAGCTGTCCAACCTCATCGCTTCTGATGACTCTCCCGACCTCGTTGAGAAGAGCGCAATGCTCTACCCGGGCAACGTTTCCAAGAACATGTTCGAACCGCTGGACGGCAAGATCGACATCGACTCCGCCCTCTGGAAGGACATGAAGGAAGTGGCTGAATCTTATGCATGGGGCGGCAAGCACTATTACTATCCGCACAGAATAACCACCTCCTTCGCGCTGAACTACAGCAAGAAGACCATCGAGGAGAACGACCTTCCCGATCCTTATGAGCTGTACAGAAACGGTCAGTGGACATGGGACGCTTGGCGTGATATGATGATCCAGTTCTGCGACAAGGACGAGGACAACATCGGTTTCTATGCTACCGACACCACTGTTGACGCATTTATTCTTACCACCGGTACTTCCATCGTTGATACACAGCCGTCCGGCGTTATCACCAACAATATCGCTAACCCGAACGTGACCAGAGCAATGCAGTTCATCGAGACCCTCTGCCGTGACGGCGTATCCTACGGCAAGCAGCTGGGCGACTGGGTTCCTCCGCAGACCTTCGCTACCGAGTGCGACAGACTCCTGTTCCTCTGCATGGAGCCTGAGTGGACTTACATAGCAGCTACCGAGCAGCTCCAGAACCCCAAGGGTGTAGACAACGATATCTTTGATACCGTTTCCGAGTTCGCATTCGTTCCGTTCCCGAGAGATCCGCAGGCTGACGCTTACTACTCCGGCTACGACACCTTCGGCTACCTCGTTCCCAAGGGCGCTAAGAACATGGACGGCGCTATCGAGTTCATCAACCTCAACCGCGCTTATGATGTTGACCCGGTAATTCAGGCTCAGGTAAAGAACGACCATGTAAATCCGGAGAAGGTTTACTTCGAGAAGGGCAGCAACATCGGCAAGGAAAAGTGGCAGATCACATGGGGCGAGCAGGAATATGACCTGTGGAGAGAGATGTGCGATCCCAACAACTTCACCTTCATCAACGAGGACGCTTACGGCTTCAACTCCGACTTCCAGAGCCAGCTGGCAACAGTCGTTATGGACGTTGTAGAAAACGGTGCTTCCTGGACGCAGACCAGTGCAGAATTCTCGCCGATAGTTGACGCTATCGTTGCAGAGTATTCTCTCGCATAATACTGATCTCCATTTGAATGAATGACCCGACCGCCGCAGCAGCAACTGCGGCGGTTTTACTGTTAAAGCTGTGTTGCGCCGCCGGAAATACTGTGCTGCGGCACATGCTGTGAAGCTCTGCGCAAACGGCTTTGTTAAGCGGAATGTGTTATTTTTTCGGCAAACTCTTGAAAAACGCGGAAATCTGTGCTAATATACAAATCAAAGGACGCTTGACGTCAGGACAGGATCGTGCGGACAAACAAGGAGGACAATACCATGGATTTTCAGATCGTGTTACCAGGAAAAACCATCGCCGGAAAAGGCGCTGTCGCAAGGGCTGATTTTTCAAAGTACGGCAGCAGACCACTCATCGTCACCGGAAAGTACACCGCCAAGTCACCGGCGGCTGCCGAACTGCTGAAATATGCTCCCGGCGGGGTGATCTTCGACGGGATAACAGGAGAGCCTACTGATCAGATGATAGACGCCGGGGTGGAGGCTTACCGCGCCAACGGCTGTGATTACGTTATCGGCATAGGCGGCGGCAGCGCCCTAGACAGCGCAAAGGCTGTCGCGGCAATGTCGGTGCTGGGCGGAAATATCGCGGACTATATGGGAAAGGAGATAGACGGCGATTTCCCGCCAATGGTGCTTATCCCCACCACCGCCGGAACAGGTTCAGAAGCCACGAAATTCACCATAATCACCGACACTGAAAAGAACGTCAAAATGCTGCTGAAGGGCGACTCACTGCTGCCCGACCTGGCGGTGCTGGACTACTCCCTCACCATGTCCTCGCCGAAGTCCGTCACCGCGGCTACCGGTATGGACGCCCTGACTCACGCTATCGAGAGCTACACCTCCCGCAGGGCGAACCCCATTACCGACATCTTCGCGCTGTCGGCGCTGAAGCGTATCTTCGCCAACCTGCCCACCGCATACAACGACCCGGACAACGAGCAGGCGCGTGAACAGCTTTCCCTCGCCGCATACGAAGCGGGCGTGTGCATAAACAATGCCTCCGTCACCATAGTACACGGCATGAGCCGTCCTATCGGGGCACTGTTCCATGTGCCGCACGGTATCTCTAACGCAATGCTGGACATCAGGTGCCTCGGCTTTGCATTGAGCGGTGCGCCGGACAGGTTTGCGGCGGCAGCCCGGGCGATAGGCGCTTCCGACAGCAGCGACGACCAGACCGCGGCACAGGCGTTCCTGACCGCGCTGGAAGATATCTGCCGCGCCGTGGAGATACCCACCCTCGCGCAGTACGGCATTGACCGGGAGAAGTTCTTCGCCGCTATCGACAAGATGGCTGACGACGCCCTTGCCAGCGGCAGTCCCTCAAACACGATACGTCCGGTGACCAAGGAAGATATTGTGGAAATATACAAGTCGCTGTGGGATCAAGAGAAATCATCGTGCTGAAGCACATCAAGCCATTGTG
>JBJFGA010000126.1:0-15666 GCA_051892275.1 Oscillospiraceae bacterium
CAGCGTAGTATCTTTCCTCGTGTTCGTCGTTCTTAAACTGTACCATAGAAATTCTCCTCTCAAAACTGATTTATTAAGGTCTGTTTGCCTTGCAACCATATTGTAACGCATTAAAGCGTTAAAGTCTATACCTTTTTGAAAAAAATCGAACAAGGGCGAGATTTTTCGTAGGCTTCGACAAAAAGCGCAATTATCCATTGTCGAAATTGGCAGGATTTACCATTGTATCTTTCTTTGCTAACCGATGTGCCGTTTCTACTTCGCAGCCTCCCATTTCTCAACCCTCGCCTTACAGCGAATATCTTCTATAGCCTTTTCTTCCTTATCCTTGAAAAACGGACACTTACCTCTGAATGAGGTGTTCGTTAATGCGGAGCATTTTCCGTCCCAATATGCAAAGCACTTGCTGTTCTTGCAACAGGGCAAGGCAGCGTTCAGGCTGTCGTTCATAATAATTCTATCCTCCTTAATTTTGTAAGATGTGCCAAATTGTTTACTTGCCAACTGTGCAAAGATACAACATTTCTGTCTAAATGCACAAGACTGTCAGCAGAAATTTATATATTAGATAGATTTTTGTATCTATGCTATACCACAATGTCTGATTTTGAGCATAAAAAAAGCGGAGAGCTTCTTTCAAAACTCTCCGTTGTACCTATTATAATATGGTATCTGCAATAGACACGCATTTTCATAGGCGTATGCTTCTATTCTATTGTAAAGAAAAAGGACACCTTTCGTCGAAAAGCGTCCTTTATTCGTTGTTCAGGTATGGTCTGCGATTTTTGCGGCACTACAATTCCTTTTGTAATGCGGGTTTGCGCCCATATCCCTTATTATCCCCGGATAAACGCGGAGGGTAATTTTTATTTCTTTTTCTGGAATAATTCCGCAATAATACCGCACAATATTTCTGTTATAAAAACCTGAAAGGAATGAAGCCGTTGAAAAAGTATATTGCCCTTGCGGTGGTCTGCGCTGCCCTAGTCGCAGGAATTACCGCGCTCCCCTCGGCGGTGGAGGCAAGCGTGCCCGTCGCCGCCACTGTCACGCCGAAGGAAGTCTATTACAACGAATATGTGCTTGGGAGCGGGTCGCTCTGCTATATCGGTCAGTCGGACGTGACCTCGGCGCTGCCGCTGGTGATAAAGGATTTTACCGTGGAGCCGGGGGACACTGTGTCGGTGGGGGACGTTGTGGCGAGGGTCGATCGTGACGCTACCGAGTCCTTTATCGGAAGCCTTGGAAAGGTGTCGCAGCTGGCTTCGGCGAGCCTGTCCACCGCCATGGCGTTTATTCCGGACGAGGTGACATCTGACCGCTCCGGCAGGGTTATTTCGACAGCAGGGAACGGGTCTTCGGTGGAATCCGGCTCTAGTATATGCACCATTGCGGGAACAGACGACCTTGTGCTGACCGCTGCGGTAAGCGAACTTGATATCGCGCGTATCGAGCTGGGGCAGAGGGTGCGCTTTACCTGCTCAGCTTACCCGGAGGAGGAGTTCACCGGAACTGTCGCGCGGATCGCTGCGGCTGCACGCAGCCAGTACAGCGGGGCGGTGCTGGAAACGGTGGTGGACGTGCTTATTGCACCGGACGAGGCTGATCCGAGGCTGAAATCCGGGCTTACTGCTGATGTGAGGTTTGAGGTGTCTGACACGCGGAAGATCTGCGTGCTGCCATACGAAGCTATCGGGCAGGACGATGAGGGTGAATATATCTACGTTTTTGAGGACAACACTGCTGTGCGCCGCAAGATATTCACCGGCGCGGAGTTCTCGGACGGAACGGAGATAGTAAAGGGCGCTGCCGCCGGGGAGAGGGTAATTCTCGAGCCGGAGAACATTGCCCTCAGCCGGTATGTGAGGATAGAAGAATGAATATCGCCGCAATTTTCATAAACATCTTCCGCAGCAGGACCCGCTCGCTGCTCACTATGGCGGGTATCGCGGTGGGGGTGTTCTCGGTGGTGCTGGTGTCCACGGTGGGTACTGTCGGAACGGCGGAGGTAAGCTCTACGCTTGTCACCATGGGGGTGGATACGCTGCTTGTTCAGGCGGCGGATAACAGCGTTTCGGTGAAGCTCACAGACGGGGACGCGGATACTGTGCGGCGGGTGGACGGCGTTGACGACGTTATGCCGCTGATGGCGTCCATGACTGAAGCAAAGATGATAGGCAGGCGGCTGGACTGCTATGTGTGGGGCGTGGACAAGTCGGCTGACCGGCTCATTTCGCTTGAAGCGGAGCATGGGCGGCTGATAAACAACAGCGACTCTGCTGCGGGTCTGAAGGTGTGCGTTATTGACGAGCAGTTCGCGCGGCAGTCCTACGGCAGGAGCAATATAGTGGGCAAGAAGCTGTCGCTGTTCCTCGGCGGGAGATACCACGAATTTGAGATAATCGGCGTGGCGAAGTCCGGGCTTTCAAGTCTTCAGGGAATGCTTTCCAATATCATGCCGGGGTTCATGTATATCCCGATAGAGACTATGCAGCAGCTTTGCGGGCGGACTACCTACGATAAACTGGCAGTGAAGCTCAACGATATGGACACAGACGTTCAGGTGGTGGAGGCAGTCAAGAATGCACTCAACCAGACAAATGGGACAACAGACGCATATATCGTGAACAATCTGCTGTCGCAGAAGGGGCAGCTGGAGGATATCCTCGGGATAGTCACCACCGCGCTTTCGCTTGTCGCGGGGATATCGCTGGCGGTGTCCGGGATATCTGTTATGACAACTATGCTGATGAGCGTCAGCGAGCGCACCCGGGAGATCGGGATAAAGAAGTCCATCGGCGCAACAAATTCGGTGATATGCATGGAGTTCCTGTCGGAGAGCGTGCTGCTGACAATGCTGGGAAGCGGGGTGGGTATCGCTGCCGGGCTGCTTCTTTCGTGGATAGGGTGTATTATTGCGGGGCTGGCGTTCAGCGTTAATGCTGCGTTTATTATTGCGGCGGCGCTTGCGAGCGGGATAACCGGGGCTCTGTTCGGGGCTTATCCGGCTTATAAGGCGGCTTCGCTTAATCCGGTGGAGGCGCTGCGCATGTGATACTAATTCCAAATCATTTTATAGACATCTTTGCAAAAATCCAGCACCGCTATCGTCGTCAAAGAAACTTGAGCGTTTTCCGCGCAGCGGATAATGCGTACATACAGTACGCCTGCCAGATATCGGCACTGTTTTTCTGCAAATCTTTTCCTTCGTTCAAGCAGTTATTAGTAAAAATGAAAAACAGCCACCGAGGATTTCGGCGGCTGTTCTGATTTGCAGGTCATTTTTTGATGTGCATTGCGCGCGTGGCGTTCAGTATCGCTATTACTGCTACGCCGACGTCGCCGAATACTGCGAGCCACATGTTGGCTATGCCAAAGGCGGTGAGTATCATTATAAGCACCTTTACCCCTATGGCCAGGATTATGTTCTGCATTACAATTCTGTGGGTCTTGCGGGCTATACGCACGGCGAGGGGGAGGCTCTCGATATTGTCGTTCATAAGCACGATGTCGGCGGCTTCTATCGCTGCATCGCTGCCCATTGCGCCCATCGCGATGCCTACGTCCGCGCGGGCAAGGGCGGGGGCGTCGTTCATGCCGTCGCCGACAAAGGCGAGGGTGGATTTCGGGGGCTTTGCATTGCAGAGGGATTCGACCTGTGTCACCTTGCCGTCCGGGAGAAGCTCCGCGTGGAATTCGTCTATACCGGCGGTTTTCACTATCGCTTCGGCGGCGGACTGGCGGTCGCCGGTCAGCATTACCGTTTTTGCTCCGCAGAGGGATTTCAGCTGTGCTATCGCGGTGGGGGCGGCGGGCTTCATTTCATCAGAAATTACCAGATAGCCCGCAAATTCACCAGAAACGGCGCAATAAACCACTGTTCCCGGGGATATCACCGAGGGGGCGGTTATGTTTTCACGCTGCATAAGGCGGTGGTTTCCGGCGAGAACTGTTCTGCCGTTCACCTGTGCTTTCACGCCGTATCCGGCTATTTCCTCTGCGTCAGACGCGGAGAGGTAAAGGGCGCGCTTCCGGGCTTCTGACACTATTGACTGCGCTATCGGGTGGGTGGAGAAGCTTTCGGCGGAGGCGCAGAGGGTCAGAAGTTCGTTTTCGGTCATGCCGGAGGGGGAGATGTCGGTCACCGCGAAGCTGCCCTTGGTGAGCGTTCCGGTCTTGTCGAAAACGAAGGTCTGCGCCCTGGCGAGCTGTTCGAGGTAGTTCGCGCCTTTTATCATGATACCGTGGCGGGAAGCTCCGCCGATACCGCCAAAATATGAGAGCGGCACGGAAATTACCAGCGCGCAGGGGCAGGATACGACTAGAAACGTCAGGGCGCGGTATACCCAGTCAGACCATGCGGTGAAGTCAGTCCAGCCGGAAAGGGCGGCTTGTATCGCGCCGGGAATTATCGCGAGGGCGAGGGCACTGAACACAACTATGGGGGTGTACACCCGGGCAAAACGGGTGATGAAGTTCTCGGTTTTTGCCTTGTTTTCGGAGGAGTTCTCCACAAGCTCAAGAATACGCGCGACGGTGGAGTCGGAGTAGGGGCGGGAAACCTCTACCCGGAGCAGACCGTTGGTGTTGATACAGCCGCTTATTACCTCGTCACCCTCGTGGACGGGGCGCAGGGCGCTTTCTCCGGTGAGGGCGGCGGTGTTCAGCTCAGAGGAGCCGCTCGTTATTCTGCCGTCAAGGGGGATCCGTTCGCCGGGGCGGATCACTATGGTTTCGCCGGCGGCGACTTCTTCAGGGGAAACCTCGGACACCTCGCCGTTACGTTCAACATTGGCGAATTCCGGGCTGATGTCCACCATTTCCGCTATGGAGCGGCGGGATTTTCCTACCGCGATACTCTGGAACAGCTCGCCTACCTGATAGAATATCATTACGGCGGTGCCATCGCGATATTCGCCTATCACCATTGCACCGATGGAGGCTATCGACATGAGAAAGTTCTCGTCGAAAACCTGTCCGTGTGCGATGTTCCGCACGGCTTTCCAGATGATGTCCCAACCTATTGTCAGGTAAGCGGCGGCGAATATTACAAGGTGGATTATTCCCCACATGCCGAAACGGTCGTCTGCCGGGAACAGGTGGGAGAGTATCATTCCCGCCGCCCATACCGCTGCGGAGATGATTATTCGCAGAAGCATTTTCTTCTGTTTCCTGCTTAATGTGCTCATGGCGCTTACCTCGCTGAATTTCAGATTTTAATGGTGCAGTCGGACTCGACCTTTTTCACGCAGTCTACTGCCTGCTTCAGGATATCGTTGAACAGTTCGTCCGGGGCTTCAAGAGTGAGCTTCTGGGAGAGGAAGTTCACGGAAACACTGGTCACTCCCGGGAGTTTTTTTATTGCGTCCTCCATTTTTGCGGCGCAGTGGGCGCAGTCGAGGTCAAGCA
Organism: Oscillospiraceae bacterium; assembly: GCA_051892275.1. GTDB lineage: Bacteria > Bacillota > Clostridia > Oscillospirales > Ruminococcaceae > CAG-115. The sequence continues at coordinate 5,410 of JBJFGA010000126.1, forward strand.
GCTTGAATGTCTTTTTCATGGCGGTTATTCCTTTCCTGTTTTCTTTTCGATTACGGCGTAGCAGCAGGGCATAAGTCCTTTTATCAGCTTGGTGCGAACTCTGCCTATGCCGCAGGTTTCCAGCATTTTCTTGTACTCTGAGGGGGAGTAATTTTCCGAGGGGTCGAAGCCTAGAAGCTTATACAGATTTAAGAGCTTTTCACAGTGACCTTTAGTGGTGAAGGTCGGCAGAAGCAGCTTCCCGCCGGGCTTTAATACACGGTAAAGCTCCTGCACTGCGCCCTGCGGGTTATTCAGCAGGTGCAGGACATTTCCGGCGATAACTATATCATAGGTTTCGTCAGGGTCTTTCAGGTCGAAGATGTTGCGGGCTTCAAAAGCGATGTTGTCTGCGTGACGCTGCTCTGCTTTCCTGCGGGCGGTTTTCAGCATGTTCTCTGATAGGTCGGTGCACAGGACGGTTTCGGCTTTTTTCGCGGCGGCGAGGGATAATTCGCCAGTTCCGCCGGCGCAGTCCAGCACCTTTGCTCCCGGGGGTACAAGCCGTGCTGTAATGGCGCACATTTCATGGTAGACGCTGCTGTTTACGGTTTCGGCAAGGTCGTATATTCCGGCAATTTTGTCCCAGAAATCCATAGTGTTCTCTCCTTTTGGCGGTTTATTCGTTGACGTGTTCAAGTCCCTGTCGGATTATCGTGGTGACGTGGCTGTCGGCGAGGGTGTAGAATACCGTTTTCCCCTCCCGGCGGCAGCTTACCAGCTTTGCACTGCGGAGTATCTTCAGCTGGTGCGACACGGCGGACACCGTCATTCCTACCAGCTTTGACAGGTCGCACACGCACAGCTCCTCTGTGCTTAATGCGGTAAGTATCTTTATCCGGGTGGAGTCGCCGAACACCTTGAAAAGCTCCGCGAGGTCTATCAGTGCGTCCTCGTCCGGCATTTCGGCGGTTATCCTGTCAAGAGCCTCGGCGTGGACGTGCATGTATTCGCAATGAGGTGCGTCGTTTTCCATCGGTGTATCTCCTTTCGATTTGTCATTTGAGCAAATGTTCAAGTGTTTGATTGTATTATACACCTTGTTTGGAGATTTGTCAAGGGGGAAATTAAAATTTTTTGTGAAAAATCGTAATTTATATGTTAATCGAATAATTTAAATGTTGTTCTTAATTACTAATTCGGAATTCGGAATGCGGAATTCGGAATTGAATGTGTCCGGCTTCGCCGGACAGATTTCAAATTTGATGCAAGCTTAAAGGCGCAATTGTTTTATTGACATGTGACCTGTAACAATATCACATATCAAGCCACCTGAATTTTAAATTACCGCCGAAGGCGGCACCATAATTCCGAATTCCGCATTCCGAATTCCGAATTTTCAATTTCGTGCACGTATTATTTAAAGATTGACATTGTGCCAAATGCTACGCTAAATTACTATTTATTGTGGGCGAAATTTGGCTTGGATACTTGAAATTTTATGCGAAATATGGTATGATAGAATATATATGTATGTCCGAGAGGCGTTAATTGGCGTAAGGCTGGGTTGGTTCAAAAATTATGCTTTGCTATAATAAGCGCGTTAAGAGCATATTTTATAAATAAACATCAGAAGAAAGGGTTAGATCATGAGTAAGGTTGTTAAGTTCGGCGGAAGCTCTCTTGCCGACGCAAAGCAGTTCAAGAAGGTAGCGGATATCATTCACGCTGATCCCGAAAGACGTTATGTTGTTCCCTCGGCGCCGGGTAAGCGCTTCAAGGAGGATACCAAGGTTACGGATATGCTGTACCGCTGCTATGATGATGTGGCAGTTCACGGCAAGGATTTCGACGAGAGTTTTGCTCCGATAAAGGAGAGATTCAACGGTATCATCGCTGATCTCGGTATTGAGCTTTCACTGGACGAGGAGTTCGCAAAGATCGGCGAGAATTTCCGCGCAGGTATCGGCAGCGACTATGCTGCGAGCCGCGGCGAGTACCTCAACGGTATCGTGCTGGCAAAGTACCTCGGGTTTGAGTTCGTTGACGCTGCTAAGGCAATTTTCTTCGATAATAAGGGCAATTTCGACGACGCTATCACAGACGCTTGTCTGGGTGCGCTTCTCGACAAGACAGCAAAGGCTGTTATCCCCGGATTCTACGGCGCTATGCCGGACGGAACCATCAAGACTTTCTCCAGAGGCGGAAGCGATTTCACCGGTTCGGTTGTAGCAAAGGCTGCTAAGGTCTCACTGTACGAGAACTGGACAGACGTAAGCGGCTTCCTGGTTGCTGACCCGAGAATAGTTGAGAACCCCGAGGGTATCAATGTTATCACATACAGCGAGCTTAGAGAGCTGTCCTACATGGGCGCGGGCGTTCTGCACGAGGACGCTATCTTCCCGGTCAGAAGCGCTAATATCCCGATAAACATCAAGAACACCAACGCTCCGCAGGACGCTGGTACCCTTATCGTGCCGACACAGGGCGCTCCGGCAAGCGAGCACATTATCACCGGTATCGCGGGCAAGAAGAACTTCTCTGTAATCTCTATTGAGAAGGACAGAATGAACAGCAACAAGGGCTTCCTGCGCAGACTTCTCCAGGTTCTCGAGAACCACGGCATTTTCCCGGAGCACATGCCTACCGGTATCGATACGGTCAGCGTTATCGTCAACACCTCTGAACTGGACGGTCAGAGAGAGAAGCTCACCGAGCGTCTTATCGAGGTTGTGAAGCCGGATCACTTCGAGATAATCGACGGGCTGGCGCTTATCGCGGTCGTTGGCCGCGGCATGAGATCTGTAAAGGGTACTGCGACAAGAGTATTCGCGGCGCTTTCTCATGCGAATATCAATATCCGTATGATCGACCAGGGTTCCAGCGAGCTTAACATTATCGTTGGTATCGAGAGCGCGGATTTTGAGAAGGCTATTCAGGTTATTTATAACATGTTCATGCTCAGCGAGTAATTTGCCGGGCTGCCTGCGGGGGCTGGGATACAGCTCCCAGGGGCTTTGGTTTCCTTTTTCGGAAGAAATAACGTTTAAGTATAGTTTGGGTTTCGTTCTGGCAGTATTACGGTTTTGGAGGGAAGGGAGCGCGGAATGTTTCAGGTTTTCAGTGTGATACTGGCGGTGTGCTACGGTTTGTTCGCCGGGGGATTCAGGCTTTATCAGCAGGTCGCGGATATCCCGACAGGACCGTACCTGCCGGAGAGCAGCGCCGGAGAGAGCTATAATGTTTTTGTTGTCGGGACGTGGTATAATGCTGACGACCTGCGGGAAAAATGGGTCTTTTCGGAGGACGGCGTACTGACCGTCGGCGGGGAGAAGCGGGAGTATTCCGTGACAAATTCGTTCGAGGGAAAGTATATCGTGATTGACGGCAGGAAGTATAATTTCTATGCGCAGGGTAACTGGGATCGTCTTTCTCTCGAAGGCGAGGATCACAGCGTTATTGTGCTGTATTCCGCGGACAGCGAGTATTATCAGGCGCAGATGAAGGAGCTTGAACGGAAAGAGCGGCTTGAAACGGAGTGCGCGGAGTTGTTCAGGAGATACCCGGACAAGAATGGCTGGTCGGAGAGCGTGAACTGCGGGGATATTCCGTTCCTTGCGGACGCGGATTATATCGACCAGTGCTTGAACGGCGACGGTATTTTCCGGGTGAATACGCCGGAGCAGCTGGCTAGCTTCTGCTGGTATGTCAATACCCAGGCGGGCGGTTCGCAGTATATGTTCCTGGAAGCAGACATAGATCTTTCGGGGTATGAATGGGCGCCTATGGGCTGGGCAGAGGGCGATATGCCGTTTAGCGGATATGTGGACGGCGGCGGGCATACTATAAAGAATATGACGATAGACCTTGATACGGCGGGAAGCTGTGCGGGATTCATCGGCTGGGAAACATGGTGTGCCGTGGTGAATATCCGGTTCGAGGGCGCGAAGGTCAGCGGCGGATATGCTGGAGTTGTTACCGGGCAGGCTATCGGCGGCAGCTATTACGGAATAACGATAACGGACAGCGAGGTCGAGGGTCACACCGCCGGTTCCATGCTGGGGTGGGACGCGAATACCTCTAAGAAGGAGTGCTCCGCAGATGTCGTTGTGAACGGCGAGAGGTTTGATTTCCTTTCCTACAATGAGAGCGAGAAGAGCAAGATAGTTATTGAAAACCCGGTGGAGATAACCATTGACGATGATCACACCGTTACACGTCCTGAAGTTGAGGGTTATATCAACCTCGGGTGGCTGGTGACGCTGGACGGCGAGCAGGTGCTCCACAGGAACGCCGAGAACGAATACAGCTATACATATTTCGGGAGAAGTCCTGGGTATTATGAGATTTGTCTTACGGCATTTGTTTCGGGGCAGTATGTTCCGATAAGTAATACAGTCAGCTATACGCTGGAATGATTGGACAGGGGGAATTGAGAATGGATTACACGACATATCTGGCAGACGATGGCATGAAGAAGGGCAAGCTGTCCGCTTACAAGAGCCATATCGTCAAGAAGATCGAGGAGATCGGACAGAAAAGGCTGGTCGTTATCGGCGGTGACGTGGAGTTCGGCGTGCTGAAGCAGGCTATGGAGCAGCTGAAGCACAAGGGCGTCAAGGTGCCGGATATCGCGTTCCGGGCAACGGTTTCCGAGAACGAGGTGAACGAGGAGCAGGACATCAGGTTCATCAGCGAGCTTAACGGTAAGTCTGGTGCGTTCTATGTGCTTATACTTGCGCCGTATACTCCGCTGGAAATTCAGCTGGCGGCTATGGCGGGGGTCCGGGGGACTTCTGCGGAGATAGCTTCGGCGCTGAAGGCTCAGTGCGGCTATTCCGACAACTGCTTCTGCGAGATGAACGAGCCGTCCGGGCTTGGTATGAGCCTTGCAGGCAGGAAGCTTGGCAAGGGTCTTGCCGGCGACGGAAAGCGCGCGGGGAGCATGGAAAGTTCTACGGCGCAGCAGATGACCTCCTACAAGGATAAGATGAAGGGGCAGAGGTGCTTTATCCTCGGCAAATACTGTGCAAAGCTGGACGAGATGAACGGGCTGATGAATGAGCACGCGTTCGCCTGCAACGATTTCTGTGACTTCTTCACCAGAACACCGCAGCGGCCGGAGTATTTCCTGCTGACAGATGGCTCGGCTTACCTCGGCAACGGTAAGTACATCGAGGGAATGGAGTGCTTCGTTGAGGGAAAGATAAGCGTGTTCGAGGATAAGTTCAAGAAGAAGCCCTCTTATTTCAACGGGCTGGGCGCGGGGCTTATCAACGGGCTGCCGGGTTTCGGCGAGGTGGAGAGCGTGTATGATACGGCGGTGATGTTCCCGTTGTATGTGATGATACAGCTGGCGCTTTATATGGGTTTCAGCGAGATATATCTGTACGGCTGGGACGGACTGTTCCAGCTGAACATCGACGAAAACGGCGTTGGCAGAAAGCCCGCAGAGGGCGAGGTCGCGGACTTCCCCAAGGGCGCAAAGCAGCTGATGGAGCAGGTAAAGAGATTTGCCGAGGGCAATGGCTCGAAGCTTTTCAGCATGTGTGAGACAAATGGACTGGCTATGCTGGAGAAGGTGCCGTTTGATCAGGTAGACCTGTCGGCTTCTTCGATATTCAGCAGACTCTGATCTGGAGATAAATGGGCTTTACCGCCCGAAAATAACTAGGAGGGCGGAAAGGCATGAGCAAGGCTGATGAACTGTTTATTCAGAACTGCCGGGATATACTGGAGAACGGAGTTTCGGACGAGGGGTGCGAGGTGCGTCCCCGCTGGGAGGACGGTACTCCTGCGCACACGATAAAGAAATTCTGCATAGTCAACAGGTATGATCTGCAGGAGGAGTTTCCGATAATGACGCTGAGGCGGGTGTATTACCGCTCGGCTATCGACGAGATACTGTGGATATACCAGAAGAAGTCCAACCGTATCGCCGACCTGGGTTCCCATATATGGGACGCATGGGCGGACGAGAAAGGTACTATCGGCAAGGCTTACGGATATCAGCTGGGGGTAAAGAACCACTATCCTGAGGGGGATTTCGACCAGGTGGACAGGGTGCTTTACGACCTTAAACACAATCCGAACAGCCGCCGCATTATGACTAACACCTACAATCATGCGGACTTACACGAAATGCGGCTTGCGCCATGCGCGTACTCTATGACGTTCAATGTCAGCGGGAACAGACTTAATGCGATACTGAACCAGCGCAGTCAGGATATGCTCACCGCGAACAACTGGAACGTTTGTCAGTATGCCGCACTGCTCACGATGTTCGCGAAGTCCTCCGGGTTTGAGCCGGGAGAACTGGTGCATGTTATCGCGGACGCGCATATCTACGACCGTCATGTTGACGCGGTTAAGCGGCTTATCGAGAAGAAGCCCTATCCTGCGCCGGAAATGCGGGTGGAGGATATCACGGATTTCTACAAGTTCACAAAGGACAGCTTTACGGCGGTGGACTATAAGTATCATGAGTTCACCGAGAAAATTCCGGTGGCGATATAGTTAATTCGGAATGCTGAATTCGGATTATGGCTGGAAGCGGAAAGAGGTGCGGAAGTGGAATCCTGGGACGTGTATGATATCGACCGGAACAAGACCGGGCAGACTATTCAGCGGGGCGAGAAGCTGCCGGAGGGCGGATTTCATCTCGTGGTGCATGTTTGCGTTATCGGATCGGACGGGAGAATGCTCATTCAGCAGCGGCAGCCGTTCAAGAAGGGGTTCTCAAACCTCTGGGACGTGACCTGCGGAGGGTCGGCGGTCAGGGGCGAGAACAGCAGGCAGGCGGCAAGGCGGGAACTTTTAGAGGAAGTCGGGCTGGAGTTCGATTTTGAGGGAGTACGCCCGCATTTCTCGGTGAGCTTTGACAAGGGGTTCGACGATTGGTATGTTATTTTCGCCGACCCGGATATCAGTGCGCTGAAGCTGCAGTATGAGGAGGTTCAGGCGGTTCGGTGGGCTACGCTGGAGGATATTCTGGCGCTTATCGACGAGGGGAAGTTCATACCTTATTTTAAGGATTATATTGCTACTATTTTCGGCACAGCACATCAATACGGTTCAATACAGGAATAAATTACATTTAAGAGGTAACAATGTCAGAAGAAAAAAGACTGGCGGTGCTTATCGACAGCGATAACGTATCCGCAAAATATGCACAGTTCGTTATGAACGAGGTGCAGAAGTACGGTATACCCACATACAAGCGGGTGTACGGCGACTGGGAGAAGGGCGGCAACGGCTGGCACAATCCCGCAATAAACTACTCTATCATGCCTGTTCAGCAGTGCAGCTATATCGCCGGGAAGAATGCCACAGATTTCTCTATGATCATCGACGCGATGGACATTCTTTATTCCGGGAATGTGGACGGGTTCGTGCTGGTGACAAGCGACAGTGATTTCACGCGGCTTGCTATACGGCTGCGCGAGGCGGGGAAGCTGGTCGTCGGTATCGGTGAGCTGAAAACGCCCCGGGCGTTCACCGTGAGCTGCCACCATTTCTGCTATCTCAATCAGATAGGCGAGATGGAGGGGACGCAGGACGAGGCTTCTATCCGCAAGGCGGTGCTGACCTTTGTCACCGAGAATCAAGGGGAGCGGCTTGATCTTGCAAGGATTTTTGCGGTCCTCACTTCCAAGTTCGGCAATATCAACTTTGATGAGCTGGGGTACAAGCGGTTCTCCAACTTTATCGACAGTTTCCCGGAGCTTAGAAGAAGCAACACGTTTGTTTCCCTTAGAAAGAAGCGTGAGGAGAAGCCTGCGCCGGTGGTTCAGAAGCCGGAGGAGGTTACTGTTCAGGCTATCTCGGACGCTATGTCGGAGTATCTCAAGGAGCATGAACCGGAGCAGGACAACATGCTCAAGATAGAGAGCTACCTCAACAGCAGGTTCGGCAAGATAGATTTTGCGAAGTTCGGCAGCAGCAGATTTGCGCGGTTTATCGACAAGCTGCCGCAGTTCAACAGGACTGGCACGCTGGTGACGCCGGCGGAGGTCAAGCCTGCGATGGAGCTTTCCGCGGAGAGCTACCGCAGAGAGGTCATCACCTACGCAAGCGACAATATGCCGGACGGCGGAAATATCGGGCAGCTCAACAATCATCTGATGGGCGTTTTTGGCAAGGATTACTTCAAGGCGCTGGGCTTCGGGGATTTCAAGGCGGCGCTGAATTCCGTCGGAGAGGTCAGGCCGGACGGGAACAGGGTGTATCTGGCGGAGGGCGCGCCGGAGCCGGAGAAGCCGAAGGGTCTGCCTGCACCGGATTTCAATGCGGTCACCGCGAGAATTATCCAGTATGCGGCTGAAAATATGCCGGACGGCGGTAATATAGGGCAGCTGAACAACGAGCTTATCGGGGCTTACGGCAAGGATTATTTCAGGGCGCTGGGATTCGCGGATTTCCGGGCGCTGCTGATGGCTGTACCGGAGGTAAGGGTAAGCAAGAACCGCGCTTATACGGTTTTGCCGGAGGTCGTTGACGCTCCTGCGGCGGAGGTTTCCGAGGAGGTAAAGGCAGTTGCGGAGGTCATTGCGGAGGTCAATTCAGATGAAGCGGCTGACGTGACGGAAGAAAAAGCCGAGGCTGAAATCCCGGAGAACGGTGGGAAGAAGGACAAGTCCCGCAGGAACAGAAGAAAGAAGCCGGCTGTTGAGAATGAGAACGAGCAGGTGGTTGAGGACAAGCCTGGCGAGGGCGCTGAGGAAGTGCTGAACGGCGAGGCTGCGGCAGAGAGCGGCGGGAACGCCGAAAGTTCCGAGGGCGCAGACGGCGCGGCTGATCCCGGGCAGGAAAAGCCGGAGCTTAACGCGATCAAGAGGGATATACTCCAGTTTGTGGCGGCGTCGGAGAACGGCGGAAGCCTGTCAAGGCTGGGCGGTATGCTTGGGACGAAGTACGGCAGGGATTTCCTGAAGCAGCTGGGTTTTGCTTCTATGAGAAAGCTGGCGGCGGAGGTCACCGGGACTGTTGTCAAGAACAACAAGCTGTATATCAGCGACGAGTTTGCACAGCAGACCGAGGAGATAGAGAGATTCGTCAATGAGTTCGCACACGGCGAGGGCAGCCGCAGTATCCGGGCGCTGGGAATACAGCTCAAGGAGCGGTTCGAGGGGTTCGACTTCCGCAACTACGGCTTTGCGAGATTCACTGATTTCATCAACGCTATCGACGGCGTTAAGGCAGACAGATATCATGTTCGTCCTGATGATTAAGGCTAGGTGAGGTTTTGGAATGAAAAAGGATATCATTTTCAGTTTGTCGTCACCCTACCGTGATGATTTCCGGGTTATGGGATATCGGTTCGGCAAGGGGGAGAAGTCCTGCTGCATTATCGGTTCTCTGAGAGGAAACGAGATACAGCAGCTTTATATGTGCAGCCAGCTTGTCCGGGCGCTGGATATGCTGGAGAAAAAAGGCTGCATAACCTACGACCGGGAGATCCTTATCATTCCGTCACTCAACAGCTATGCCACCAACATCAACAAGCGGTTCTGGTGTCTGGACAACACGGACATAAACCGCATGTTCCCGGGCGACCCGGACGGAGAGACTACCGAGCGTATTGCGGCGGGGGTGTTCCGGGAGATATCAAAGTATCAGTACGGGGTGCAGTTTGCGAGCTTCTATATCGCGGGAATGTTCATTCCGCACGTCAGAATGATGAAGACCTGCAAGGAAAATACCAGCCTTGCGAATCTGTTCGGACTGCCGTATGTGGTGCTGAGAACGCCCACGGCGATGGATCAGTCCACGCTGAACTATAACTGGCAGGTGGGAGGTACGGCGGCGTTTTCAGTCTACACCAACGCCACCGAGAGTATTGACGAGCAGTCAGCGGAGCAGGGTGTTTCGGCGGTGCTGCGGTTTTTGTCGAGAATGGGAATTATAAAGTACAAGTGCCACGGCGGATACATGGGCACTATCATCGACGAGGACGATATGATGAACATAAAGTGCGGCGCGGCGGGTATCTATCGTTCGCTGCGAAAGAGCGGCGATGAGGTTCAGAAGGGAGAGGTGCTTGCGCAGATCATTCACCCGTATGAGGGGGCGGTGGTCAGCGAGGTCAAGGCTCCGGCGGATGGTATCCTGTTCTTCGCACATGAAAGTCCGCTGGTCATGGAGAACAATATCGTGTTCAAAATGATAAAAAGGCTGCATAAGTAATCTTATACTAATAACCGTTTGAACGAAGGAAAAGATTTGCAGAAAGACAGTGCCGATATCTAGGAAAAGAAACGCAGGCGTACTGTATGTACG
>JBJFGA010000127.1:0-3780 GCA_051892275.1 Oscillospiraceae bacterium
AAATGAGAACAACAACACAATAACGGGCGCTCTCAAGGCTGTTGTTTCGCTGAAATCAGAGAATGCCGACGATGTAAAGGCATATCTGAAATACCGTTCTATTCATCTGTATCACGGCTTTGTGATAGAAGCTGCACGCACTGACGAAGACGGTATCCAGAAAGGTATCAAGGGAAGCCCGCAGGTGTCCGGAACGTACACCGCCGGCGATACTGTACACCGTATCAGCTACAATAACACCGATCCTGCGATAATACTTACAGGAAATGATACAGCCGAAAATACCGCTGACATCAAGCAGTATCTGATAAATAGTAACAGCGTGACGATAACATGCAGCGATCTGAAAATCGTATACGCTGATGACGCGGGAATTATCGAACAGTTCCCGGAGCGCCAGTCTGAAAGCAGCACATACGTCGTGGTATATTCGGCGTACTCAAATCTGGCGTATGTACAGGACAATATCGGACAGAGCAATATTACTGCTGCCCCTGTTACTCCAGACGGCAAAAATTATTACCGCGAAAATATATCTGTTGTATCTCTTACTTATAATATCCCGTCAGATTCACCAAATGAAATGATAAAAATCGGTATAAACGGTCGTGAGATCAATGGTGAGATAACCGCTGTGGGTTACTACAATGTTCTGAATATTCCGGAGGAGGATCTTATCAAGGCTTCCCAGTTAAAGTTCACGCTTTATATGTATCAGAAGAATGAAGACGGAGCTTATTCCGCCGTTGATATCAATGAATATCTGAGCGATGTGAAGCTGGAGGGTCAGCAGGGAATACTAAGTGACAGCGGCGGAACAAGCGTGTATGATTTTGTTTTCAATAAGGATGAACTCAAATACGAGGCGGGTTCTTTTGAGGTAAGATCGACCTATTCCGTTGTGACCGGCGACGAGTTTGAGAGCGCAAGCAAGATTTATGCGAATTACAAGGTCCAGCTTGCGGTGCAAATGCTTGATACAAGCGGAAACTATATTGCTAATTCGGGGTGCAGTGATTACATAATCTACACAAATGCCAAGATCTACACTGATCTGATCTCTGAAGGTTAGGGAAACACTGAATAATACTAATAGGTCACCTCTAAAAACCTTGTTTGAGTGAAAATGTGCAGAGCAGGGGGTGCAATTCTTTACCCTAAATACTGTGACCCGGTTAGGGATTTTTGGGGGTCTGAATACACCTGTATTCGCCGAACTTAACTGCGGTCTGCATAGATTTTCAGAAAAGCTTTTCATTCTGTCGAAACGATAGAAGCAGGTAATACCTCATATCATTTTGCACAAAAAAGGGGACGCTATATGTTGAAAACATACGAATATTACAAAACAATATTGAGTTTTCTCGGGTTTTGTAGTATAATAATTACATTATTATACTGAAAGAGGGTTTCTTTTTTGAGCAATGCAAAGATAATGCTGGGCAATGCGGCAATAGCGCAGGGAGCTTATGAAGCCGGAGTCAAGGTATCAGCCGCCTATCCCGGCACGCCAAGCACAGAGATAAGCGAGAACATTGCAAAATATCCCGAGATTTATGCAGAGTGGTCGCCAAACGAAAAAGTCGCGATGGAGGTAGCTATCGGCGCGTCTATCGCAGGAGTCCGCGCTATGGCTTCGATGAAGCTAGTCGGCGTGAATGTTGCGGCAGACCCTCTTTACAGCATAAGCTATGCCGGCGTGAACGCAGGTCTGGTGCTTGTCGCCGCTGATGACCCCGGTATTTACAGCTCTCAGAACGAGCAGGACACCCGTATGGTCGCACGCGCGGCAATGGTGCCTGTGCTGGAGCCGTCTGACAGCGAGGAAGCGCGTATCTTCACAAAGCTTGCATTCGAGCTGAGCGAGAAGTATGACACCCCGATGATAGTCCGCACCACCACAAGGCTAGCGCACTCTCAGGGCATCGTCCACCCGGAGGAACGCATTGAACCGCCGGACAAACCCTATGTCTGCAATATCCAGAAGAATATGCTCATGCCTGCAATGGCAAAAAAACGGCATATCGTCGTTGAGCAGCGCCTGAAGCAAATGGCGCAGGACGCATGTGATTTTGACATCAACCGTGTTGAGTACAGAGATAAGAAGATAGGCGTGATAACCAGCGGTATCCCTTATCAGTATGTGCGCGAGGCTCTCCCGGACGCTTCTGTGCTAAAACTGGGACTTGTTCACCCACTGCCCCGGAAGCTCATTGAGGAGTTTGCGCAGAATGTCGAAACACTGTACATAATCGAGGAGCTTGAGCCTGTTATTGAGGAACAGGTGAAGTCCTGGGGGATAAAATGCACCGGAAAGGATATCCTCACCGTTCAGGGTGAATACAGCGCAAATATGCTGCGCCGCGCTATCCTCCACGAAGAAGTAGTCACACAAGAACCTGCGGCAGCGCCGCAGCGCCCCCCGATACTCTGCCCCGGCTGTCCTCACAGAAGCGTTTATTCTGTGCTGAAAAAACTGAAAATACACGGCGCAGGCGATATCGGCTGCTATACCCTCGGCGCAGTTGCCCCGCTGTCGGTAATGGAATACAACGTGTGCATGGGCGCCAGCATATCAACGCTGCACGGCATGGAAAAGGCTAAGGGGAAGGACTATGTGAAGGACTGGGTAGCGCTCATCGGCGACTCCACATTTCTGCATACCGGCGTTAATTCCCTAATGAACATGGTTTACAACAAGGCTTCCGGCACTGTCATGATACTTGACAACTCCACCACCGGCATGACCGGTCATCAGGAACACGCCGCAACCGGCAAGACCCTCAAGGGCGAGCCTACCTACGCTATCGATATTTATAATCTCTGCAAGGCGATAGGAGTTGAGCACGTTTACGAGGTGGACGCCTTTGACGCAGACGGGCTTGAAGAGATCGTAAAGCGCGAAACTCAGCGGGACGAGGTATCAGTTATAATCACAAAAGCGCCCTGTGCCCTGCTCAAGGATTTCGTGCCGAAAGGGAAGTGCGTTGTTGACAGCGATAAGTGCAGAAAGTGCGGACTGTGCCTTGCACCCGGCTGTCCGGCAATGACAAAGCAGGCAGACGGGACGCCGATGATAAACCCGAATATGTGCAACGGCTGCCAGCTGTGCGAGAAGCGCTGCAAATTCGGCGCGATCTCTCTCATTCCCAGAGAAGGAGGCAAGGTATAATGAACACCAAAAACATCATGATAGTCGGCGTCGGCGGTCAGGGGACGCTGCTCACCAGCCGCGTGCTCGGCTCACTCGCCGTACTCGGCGGCTATGATGTAAAGCTTTCTGAGGTGCACGGAATGGCGCAGCGCGGAGGCAGCGTCGTTACCTATGTGCGTTATGGCGAGAGCGTTGCAGAGCCTATCGTAGAGGAAGGCCAGGCTGATATCCTCATCGCATTTGAGCGCCTTGAAGCGCTCAGATACGCGCATTTTCTGAAACCTGACGGAAACATGATAATTAACGACACCAGAATAGACCCAATGTCTGTGGTAACAGGTGCGGCACAATACCCCGAGAACATCATCGAGGAACTGAGCAGGAAACACAGCGTGCTTGCGATAGACGCCACAGCCGAAGCGGCAAAGCTCGGAAATCCAAAGGTGTTCAACACGGTCATTCTCGGCGTTGCCGCACAGCACATGGAATTCAGCAGGGAGCAGTGGCTGGACGTCATCGCGACAACGGTTCCGCCAAAGACGATCGAGATCAATCAGAAGGCTTTTCAAGCAGGCTTTACTTTCAAATAAAATATCGGGAGTACATAATATGCCAATTACAGAATT
>JBJFGA010000128.1:0-15354 GCA_051892275.1 Oscillospiraceae bacterium
TATTGTAGCACTTTTCAGGGTATTTGTATAGCCGTGGGATTAGTTGGCGGATACGTTCAATACTTATATTATAGCCGGAAGCGCTCCCCGGCGACCTTTTCGACAAGCCTTCTGCGCTGGTTCTCCGGGGAATTCAGCGCCGCCGAGTCCTCACGGTCGCGCCGCAGGAAGTACGCTGTCTGGCGAAGCGCTGCCGCCGCCGGGAACAGCAGAAGCGCCGCCCCGGTGTCGCCCTCCCCGAGGCGCATCATCAGGAACCCCGCTCCGCACAGTATCCCCGCCGCAAGAGCCAGCACCAGATTAAGCGAGTTCTCTCCCCGGGCTGAGATACCCGGTTCAGCCGGTTCAGCCGCATCGTCAGTCCGGCTGTGCCGATTTCGCCGACGTAACTCCCGCAAGCGCCGACGGGAGGGTGAAACCAGCTCCAGCAGCACTGCCACCGCCGCAAGCGCCGCTGCGCCCGCCGCGCACCTCACCGCCGCGTTGACGTCCAGCGTAACTGCCACTGCCTTAGCGAAGTACACCCCGCAGCACATCAGCAGCACCACCGCCGCCACCGTCCAGCAGACCAGCCCCCGCCGGGAGTACCGCAGCTTCACCAGCGCCAGCGCAAGTTCAGCCGCGATTCCCGCGCCGAGAAATATCGTCACGTCCATTTCACACCGCCTTTCCCGCGCGCTCGGTAAGCTCGCTGAACCACAGCAGGAACTTGGTTTTCAGCAGCACCCCGTCCGCTTCAAAGCCCCCGCCGGACAGCAGCGACAGCTCCTGCGCAGTGAGCAGCTTCGCGTATCCGCACTGGCACAGGAACGCGGTCAGAGGTTCGTTGTCCCGCAGGTCAGACCGCGCCGCAAGCAGCGTGCAGCCCTGCTCCGCCGCGAAATCCGCCGCGCCGAACCGGCTGATGTACTCCGCCAGACGCTCGGTAAGCTCCCCCTCGTCCCACTGCCCGCCGAGTTCCCCGCTCTGCGGGAATGCTCCCAGCTTCAGCGCCGCCGCAACGTTCCGCTCGAAGAAGCGCTCGTCCGAAGCCGCCGCCTGCGCCGTGGTTTTCGCGGTAAGCACCGGCTTTCTCTGCGCCCAGATGACCGCCGCCGCAAGGGACAGCCAGTCCACCAGCAGCGCCAGCAGCAGCGACACCACAGCGTCTGCGCTGAAGTCCTTGAATGCCGCCGTCAGCGGGAGAGTGTAGATGTTCTCAAGGGGGTAGTCCTCCGCGGACGCCTCGCCACCCGCCGCGTTAAGCAGGTCGCAAGCCGCCGAAATCGTCCCCAGAAGCCGCTCCCGCACCGCCGCCGGGGCGGTTTCGCCCTCCTCTTCTATGGCAGAGTACTCCGGCAGGTCAAGCGTTATCTCCGGCTGGTCGGCGGCAAACTCCAGCTTCTCGCCGGAAATCTGCTGATACAAGGAGAATACCTTCTCCGCCGAAGCCCTGTCGCCGGAAAGCATGGAGGCGCGAAGCTGCTCCGCCCGCTGGTACAGCCCGCTCCCGGACGCGCCGAGCGTGCCCTCGATGAGCGACTGCTCCGCGGTAAGCTCCGCGACCCTCTGTGCAAGGTCGGCGCTGCTGCCGAAGCCGTATTCCGCGAGCAGCGCGGCGGTTTTGAGCTGCTTCTCGCCGGAGTTCCCCTGTGACACTCCCGCCGCGTAGGCGCTATACGCCGCCGCGTAGTCCTCGTAGGTCGCGTAGTTCCAGCGGGAGGGCGGGGTCATGCCGGAAGCCGCCGTGCCCTCCACCGCCGAAAGCTGCTCCGTTAGCCGCTCCAGCGCGGCAAGCTCCGACTCCACCTCCGTGCTGCGGCTTATCACCGCGTTCACTGCGCTGTTAATATCGGCTGAACTGTCCGCGTTCCGGGCGGAATTAAGCCCCTCCGCCGCCGCCTGAAGCTCCGCCGCGTAGCCGCTGTACGTCCGCTGGAGATACACCCCCGGCGGGTTTACGGCGCTGTAAATGCCCACAAACGAGAAGTAGCCGGAGCAGCACAGCGCCATAAACAGCGCGGCTATCTTGCCCGCCCCGGCTTTCCTGCGTATAGAGTTCGCGCTGAAATACACCACCGACTGCACTGCCAGCGCGAACACCAGCGGCGCGGCGGGGAACGCGGTCGCGAAGTAGGCTTCCGCGCCCTGCCAGGTGGTGAAGAACGAGATTATCTGAAGCAGCAGCGAAGCCACCGCCGCCGCTATCATCATAGCCCGCTCTCCGAACACCGCCAGCCCGTTCCCGCCGGGCTTCACCCGCTTACTCATCTGCGGTCACCGTGGGCTTTTCAGAGGAGGAGTCAGCGTCAGCGGCTGCCGGTGTGACTTCCGGGGCGCTCTCCGAAGCTGCCGGGGGTGCGGTTTCAACCGGAACGGCAGGGGCTTCCTGCTTTCTGAACTGCCCGAACACGCCCGCCAGCGCTTTCCCAAGAGAAACCTCCCTGCCGCCGTCCGGGGCTGGCTGTGAAGCTGGTGACACCGTTTCAGCCTGAACCGCCGGGGCGCTCTCTGAAGCCGCCGGGGGCGCGGTGTTGAACGAGATCATTACCTTGAACATATCCCCGTCTATGTCAATATCGAACTCGCCGCCGCAGGCTATCGTGAAGCCCTGCGCAATGGACAGCCCCAGCCCGGAACCCTCGGTGGAACGCGCCTTGTCGCCCCTTGTGAAGCGCTCCAGTATCTCCTCTTTCGTGAAGTCCATCTCATAAGCGGCGATGTTCTTTATGGTTATCACCGCACGGTCGCCGGTCTTTTCCAGCGTGTAGTAGATACGCGTGCCCTTGAGGGAGTATTTCAGCGCGTTGTCCAGCAGGTTCTGGATAACGCGGTAAAGCCGCTTTCCGTCGCTGATGACTTCCACCGGCGGGTCGCAGATGTTCGCTTTTACGATGAAGCCCGCCGCCGTTATCTTATCCTCCATTTCAGCTAAGGTCTGGTTGGACAGCCGGGTCAGGTCCAGCCGCTCATGCTCAACAGTTATTTCGCCGCTGGTGGTCTTTGCCAGCTCGAACACGTCTGAAACGATGTTCTTAAGCCGCTCGGACTTCTTCTGGAGTATCCCGACATACTCCGCCGCCTGTGGGGAAAGCTCCTCCTTTGACAGCAGGTCAACATAGCTTATTATAGAGGTGAGCGGGGTCTTTAGGTCGTGGGACACGTTGGTGACAAGCTCTATCTTCATTCGCTCGGCTTTCACGCTCTCCTCTATGCCCTGACGATATCTGCCGGAGATAGTGCTGAGTATCTCGGAGCTTTTCGCGTAGGCTGAATTGCGGCTCAGCTTCGGGGCGTAGGAGTAGTTGCCCCGGCTGAGTTCACGTATCTGCTGTTCAAGCTGGGCTTCGTCGGTTATCATGCGAACTCTGCCGTAAATAAACAGCCCCAGCACTATCGCCCCCAGCACTATGAAGAACGTCATCCAGCCGTAATTCCATGTACCGTTGCAGATAAATACCGCCATTGCCAGCACAATGCTCGCCCCCAGGAACACGCAGTCCACCAGAAGCAGCTTCTTTGAAGCACGGTCGGTCGCGAAAAGTTCCCCGGTGAACAGCGCCCCGGTGAAGCGGCATACCGCCTTTACCGCCCGCCACACTGCCCGTACAATAATAAATATTATGAAGCCCTCTCTGCCCTTGTGGTTCTTCACCCGGGCGCAAACGGACAGCAGCAGGTACAGCGCCACCGCCGAAGCGCCCAGCGCCGCAAGTCCCCACCACACCATGTACCATATCTTCTGAAACGTGGGCTGGAAGCCGAACTCCAGCTCCCGCAAATTATTCCACGAGAAGGAGAAAGCGTAGGAGATGAGCGTCAGCAGCACCAGCAGCACCGCCGCAGTCACCTCGTACCACACCCCGAGGAAGCGGCTGAACACCCGCTCGCCGTCAGCGTTCTCTCCGATAACGCGGCAAAGCAGAACCGCCGCCGCTATCGCGATCACCGCAAGCCCCAGGTCGCTGAACAGGATTATCAGCATGTTGTTGTGGCTGATAGTCCACTGCTGCTCCTGATACGCGAGGTCGGCGGCGGTGAAGCCGAAGAACATCACGACGTTCTCGCTCCAGTCGTACACCTGATGACATCTCGGAAGATAGCGGCTGTCGCCCTTGACGATGCTTACCCCGTCGCTGTCCACCCGGAACACCACCGCCGGAGTGACGTCGTTCTCAAACCGGTATCCATTGCTTTCTACGCGCAGGAAAATACCCTGCTTGCCGAACTCCTTCGCCGTCTGCGCGAAGCCGTTGCCCTGCCACACCTCGTACTCCGCCTCTGACAGCCTGCGGGCATAGTAGTCAGACTCGGCGTATACGCTGTGCGTTGTCAGGTCGCCTAGGTTGTATTCAGTCAGGTAACCGCTCGCCGGAAGATAGCCGGTCACTACGCCTATCGCCGCAGCCGCCGCGAGGACTATCAGCGCCAGAAGTCCCTTTATGCCCTTTGAACGGCTATATTTTTTCGATTTTGTATCCAATTCCCCACACCACCTTTAAATATCTCGGCTCGTTCGGGTCTATCTCGATTTTCTCGCGTATCCTGCGGATATGCACCATTATCGTGTTTTCGACCGAATAAGCCGTTTCGTTCCATACTCTTTCGTAAATTTCCTCCGCCGAGAACACCCGCCCGGGATTCGACATCAGCAGCTCCAGTATGCGGTACTCCTTCGGGGTGAGCTTCACCGGCTCGCCGTCCACAAGGAGCTGCCGTTCCTCACGGCGCAGCGACAGCCCGCCTGTCGTGATGTTCCCGCCGCCGGAGCGGTTGGCGTAGTCGCCTAAGGTCATGTACCGCCGCAGCTGCGACTTGACCCGGGCGACAAGCTCCGCCGGCGAAAACGGCTTGGTGACGTAATCGTCTGCCCCCACCGACAGCCCCAGCACCTTATCGCTCTCCTCGGTTTTCGCGGACAGCATTATCACCGGGATATTCCGCTCGGCGCGTATCTTTATCGTGGCGGAAATACCGTCCAGCTCCGGCATCATGATGTCTATCACGATAAGGTGCACGTCCGTTTCGTTCAGCCGCTCCACCGCTTCCCTTCCGTTGTAAGCAGGTATGGCGGTAATTCCCTCGCGTTCAAGCAGCAGCATTATCGCCGACACTATCTCCCGGTCATCGTCCACCACCAGCACATTTGGTTTGTCCATCTTTTCACTTCCCCTTTGTTTTTTATTTTCCCGACAGATATATGTTATCATGGATTTCTTAAAAAAAGCCGGACATAATTCTTACAAATTTCTTAAATTTTTTAATATTCTGCGGATTTTCGGCAATAATCTAATTCGGAACCTAGTAATAATTCGGAATGCGGAATTCGGAATGCGGAATTATTGAGCCGCTTCGCGGTGATTTGATTGTCTGCGTCATAATTTGCGGTAATTATATGGAATTCTGTATTTTTCTTATGCAGAAACCATTTCGTTTACAGACAATACAAATCCGTCCGCGTCAGCGGACACCTTCAATTCCGAATTCCGCATTCCGAATTCCGAATTATCAATTTAACCTTATTATATACAAGGAGAACCACCATGCAAAAAATCGCCTTTTTCGACACCAAGCCATACGACAGAATATATTTCGACAAGCTGAACCATGAATTTGAGATAGAGTACTTTGAGAGCCGTCTGCGCCCGGAATCCGCGCGGCTCGCGGAGGGCTGCAGGGCGGTCTGCGCCTTTGTCAACGACGATGTCGGCGAAAAGACCATGAACCGGCTCGCGGAGATGGGGGTACAGGTGCTCGCGATGCGCTGCGCCGGGTACAACAATGTGTCCCTCAAAGCCGCGCAGGGGCGCGTCACCGTGGTGAGAGTGCCGGCGTATTCACCCTACGCGGTCGCCGAGCACGCAATGGGCATGATACTCATGCTCAACCGCAAGCTGCACAAGGCGTATATCCGCACCCGTGACTTCAACTTCAGCCTTAACGGGCTTATCGGCTTCGACCTGCACGGCAAGACCGCCGGAGTTATCGGCACCGGCAAGATAGGGCGCGCGTTCATCGACATCTGCCGGGGATTCGGCATGAAGGTCATCGCAAACGACCCCTACCCTGACCCGAACAGCGGTATCGACTACGTCAGCCGGGAGGAGATATTCCGGCGGGCGGACATCATCTCGCTGCACTGCCCCCTCACCTCCGACACGAAGTATATCATCAACGCCGAGGCGCTCTCCCTCATGAAGCCGGAAACGATAATCGTCAACACCTCCCGCGGCAAGCTGATAGACAGCGAGGCGCTTCTCGCGGCGCTCAATGAAAAGCGCATCGGCGGCGCGGCGCTGGACGTTTACGAGGAGGAGACCGGACTGTTCTTTGAGGACAACTCCGACCGTATCGTAACGGACGAGATACTGTCGCTGCTGGTTTCCCGCCCGAACGTGCTGATAACCTCGCACCAGGCGTTCCTCACCAACGAGGCGCTGCAAAGTATCGCCGAGATAACGCTGAAAAACCTCCACGACTACTTCGCCGGGAACCCGCTGGAGTACGAGATCTCATACAAGGAGGGTGAGCGCCATGCGTGAGATACTGCCCTGTTTTCTGGCGGTGGCTTCGGTGACAGCCCCCGCGCCGTCCGAGTACGCCCGGTTCCAGGACTTCGACAACACAAAGGTCGCCTACGGCATGGGGGTGGAGGTGGACGGCGAAAACCGACCGCTGGGGGCACTCCAGGCACAGCAGCAGTACGGCGGCATGGGAGGACTGTTCATCGGGGACAGCACCGAGCAGAAGCACCTTTGGCTCACCTTTGACGAGGGATACGAAAACGGCTGCACCGCCGGTATTCTTGACACGCTGAAAGAGAAAAACGTCCGGGCGGTGTTCTTCGTCACCCGGGATTACTGCGAGCGCAACCCCGAGCTTGTGAAGCGCATGATAGCCGAGGGTCACACCGTCGGCAACCACACCTGGAGCCACCCCTCCCTGCCGGAATGCTCCCCGGACGAGCTGTATTCCGAGCTGTCGCTGCTGCATGAGTACGTCAAAAAGAACTTCGGGTACGAGATGTACGTCATGCGCCCGCCTATGGGGGAGTTCTCGGAACGTGTGCTAGCCTGCGCAAAGGAACTGGGCTACACCACCGTGCTGTGGAGCTTCGCTTACCCCGACTGGGACGTGAACAACCAACCCGACCCGGGACAGGCTTACGACAAGATAACTGGGAAAACGCATAACGGCGCGGTTTATCTGCTCCATGCCGTGTCTGAAACCAATGCCGCTATCCTCGGGGACGTTATCGACTACTGGAAGAACGAGGGGTACGTTATAAGTCCGATGTGAATATTATATTGACGATATAAAACGGGAGGGGCAAGCCCCTCCCCTACGGGTGTAATGTTCAAATCATCAATCGTTGTTATGTATCGCCGAAAAGACCTCGCTTAATCTTCCTGTTGGGCGCTCGAACCGCTCCGCAGGAAGGAACACCACCTCCGCGCCGCCGCTGACAAGCTCCGGGAATGCAGCCGTCACCTCGGAGGCGGTCAGGCTGTCCGCCGCAAATATGTACTGCGGCACTTCCGTGACGCTGTCCGCGCCGCAGTAGCCATCGCCGCCGCACAGGTTCTCGCCGCAAAGCGAAAGCACCGCACCCTCAAAGGTGTCCGCGCCGGCGGCGGTGAGCTTCGGCGTTACATAGACAAATGTGCAGGGCTGCACAGCGGCAGCAGCGGTTCTAAGCGATGACACCGCCTTTTCCGCGGCGGCGGTGCCGGCTTCCTCCCCGGCGAAAACCGCCGCTATCGTTCCGTAAATATCGCCATAGTCCTCAATGCTGCGTGGGGCGGCGAGTTTCACCACCGTTATCCCGCTCTGCTCCAGCGCGTATATCTCGCGCTCCGCCAGCGGCGACAGGGTGAACAGCACCTCCGGCGCAAGCTCCGTCAGTCGGTCGAGGTCAGGATTTTCGCTGCTGCCCGCCTGCGGCAGGTCCAAGTCCCCGGGGTAGTCGCAGTAGCGGCTCACCGCACACAGCTTCCCGCCCCAGCCAAGCTCGCACAGTATCTCTGTCACCGCCGGTGACAGGCTCGCCACACGCTCCGGCGCGGACTGTATCTCGGTGCCGTCCGCCAGCTTCAGTGGGAACATCGCCGCTTCGGTTGCAGCGGCGGGGGCGCTCTCTATCACTATTTCAGAGGGGGGCACTTCACTGGTTTCTTTTCCGCAGCCGGAAAGCATTGCCGCCGCAAAAACGGCGCAGAATAAAGCAGTACGTCTTTTCATGTCAGAAATCCAATCCTAATTCAATGCGCGAGCCAAGCCAGTCGGTGAACTGCCGCGCTATTCTCGGGGAACGTCCGCCGCGTTTCAGCGCGAACCGCTCCGCCGCCGCGATGAGGTCGCTGTCCTCCATCTCGATACCCGCGTCCTCGGCAAGCTTGCGCACGATATCGAAGAACACCTCGCGGTTGGGCTGGGTGAAGGTCACGAACAGCCCGAAGCGGTCTGCAAGCGACATGCTCTCGTCCACCGCGTCACTGCGCCCTATCTCGTCTACCGAACGGTCGCCGTTGGTCTCCTTTATCAGCTTGCGGCGGTTTGTTGTGGCGTAAATAAGTATGTTGTCCGGGCGGGCGGCAAGGCTGCCGTCAAGGGTGGCTTTAAGTACCCCGAAACGCTCGTCATTCTCGGAAAATGAGAGGTCGTCTATCGTCACGATGAAGTGCAGCGGCACGTCCTTCAGCAGATCAAACAGCATAGGCAGCCCGTCTATCTCCGACTTCGGCAGTTCCACCATGCGCAGCTCCTCGTACTCGTTCAGTATCGCCTTGATGGTGGAGGACTTGCCGCAGCCCCGGTCGCCGTAAAGCAGCACGTTCTGCGCCGGAAGGCCGTTCAGGAACGTTATCGTGTTCTCCACCACCTGATTGCGCTGGGTCTCGTAGTTCTTGAGGTCGGTCAGACGGATAGGGTCGATGGTTTTCACCGGTACAAGCCCACGGTCGCGGTAGGTGAACGCCTGGTGCTTCGCGAAGTCGCCGGTGCCGTTCTTTTGGGCGCGCTTGATGAGCCGCTCGGCGGTCAGCGTGAACTTCCCGCTTTCGAACTCCGGCAGAGCCGCTCCCACCGCGCCGTACTTCTCGGTGAGCGTCTTTTTCAGCGCCGCGCTGGTGAAGTCCTTTACAATCCCTTTCAGCAGTCCGAGGTCGTAGGCGAGCGCCTTTTTGCGCTGCTCGGTCGGCTCCTTGACTATCTTCGCAAACAGCGGCGACTTTGAGTACAGCACCATGTCGGTGAGGTAGTCCCCGAGTGTCTGCCCGGTCATCAGCAGCTCGCTGCTTACGTTCGCGTAGCCCTTGAAGCGGGTGGCTTCGTCATGACTAGCGTCCAGCCAGCGCAGTCCCCGTGCGAACAGCGGGTTCTCCTCGTAAAGCTCCTGGAATACATGGAGCGGGGGTATCATTTCTTCACAAATCTTCATTTCTCTGTTCTCCTTTTATCTGTTCTATTAAGCGCTCTGATTGTTCAAGCGTTGTAAGCTCACTGCACAGGTTGCGGAAGTGCGCCGCGCCCTGCATGCCCTTCAGATACCACGAAGCTGGGCGGCGGGCTTCCTTCATTCCGACCCTCTCGCCCTTGTCCGCGACGATAAGCCTGATATGCCGCCGCATTATCTCCAGCCGCTCGTCCGGGTCGGGGTCGGGGGAATATCGCCCGGTCTCGAGATACTCCCGTATCTGCCGGAACAGCCACGGTCTGCCGTAGCTGCCCCTGCCCACCATCACAAGGTCGCAGCCGGTGTATTCGTACATCTCCCGGCACAATTCCGGGGTGGTCACGTCGCCGTTGCCTATCACCGGGATACTCACCGCCCGCTTCACCGCGCGGATAACATCCCAGTCGGCTTTGCCGGAGTAAAGCTGCGTCTTTGTCCTGCCGTGGACTGCCACCGCCGCTGCGCCGCTGCGCTCGGCTATCTGCGCCATATCCACCGCGTTAATGGAACGTTCGTCCCACCCGGCGCGTATCTTCACCGTCACCGGGACTGTCGCCGCCTCCACCGCCGCCCGGACTAATTCCCCGAACAGCTCCGGAGTTCTCATTAGGGCGCTCCCCGCGCCGCCGGAAACTATCTTCGGCATGGGGCAGCCGGAGTTGATGTCGATTATGTCCGGGTCGTATTTCTCGGCTATCTTCACCGCCTTAGCCATGAATTCCGGCTCTGCGCCGAAAAGCTGCACCGCCATGGGGCGCTCCCCGGGGGTGACTGCCAGCAGGTCGGCGGTCTTTCTGTCGCTGTAACACAAGCCCTTGCAGCTTGCCATCTCCCCCACGACATAAGCCGCGCCGTATTCCTTCGCCATCTGGCGGTAGGCGCGGTCGGCTACGCTCGCCATGGGCGCAAGCGCGGCGGTTTTTTCTATCCTCACGCCGCCTATCTCGGTGTATTGCATTCAATGATCCTCGCAATCTGTCGCATTTCATCATAATATTACATTATATTGTACCACAAAATCAGATTCTGTTCAAGTTCTTCTTGTAATTTTTTTTGAAATGTGATACAATAAGGGGGAGCGAGTTTGTTTCGGAGATATTTCAGGGCAATAAACAAGGAATAAAATAATTCGGAATGCGGAATTCGGAATTCGGAATTGAATGTGTCCGCTTCGCGGACGGATTAAAATACCATTATACTTTATCTGGAATACTTTTATCGGTAATATAAGCTAAACTGCATTGCTCATTTCGGCTTGCAGGCAATTAAAATTCGTCCGGCGAAGCCGGACACCGAAATTCCGCATTCCGAATTCATAATTCCGAATTAAATTACTGGGGGTACATAAATGGAAAAAACAAAGCAAACTTCGTCCGCCCGGGTGGGTATTCTCGACGAGATACGCGGGTTCGCGATAATCTGCATGGTGGTGTACCACGCGATGTACGACCTGAAATACCTGTTCGGGGTGGATATTCCGATATTCTTCGACGATTGGTTCGGAGTTATCCGGGATATCTTCGCCGGGACGTTCATATTTATTTCCGGGACGGTCTGCCGGTATTCCTCGAACAACCTCAAGCGCGGCGCACAGTGCTTCTTTGTCGGCATGGTGATGACCTTCGTTATGCCGTTCTTCACCAGCGGCACTATCATGTTCGGCATACTGCACTTCCTCGGGGTCAGCATGATGCTGTTCGGGCTGGGTCAGAAGCTGTTCGACCTGCTCCCCTCGGTGGTGGGGCTTATCGTCACCGCGCTGCTGTTCCTGCTGACTATGAACGTAGGGCTGACCGTGCAGAACGGCGCGGTGGTCACCGGATACTTCGGCATTCCCGGCATGTTCCAGCTTCACTTCCCCATTGAGGCGTACAGCGTTGGCGTGCTGTTCCCGCTGGGGCTTCACGACCTGTCGTTCAGTTCCTCCGACTACTTCCCGATGATGCCGTGGTTCTTTCTGTTCCTCGCGGGGAGCTACTTCGGGATATTCGCAAAGAACGGCTCCCTGCCAAAGTTCTGCTACCCTACCCACATAAAGTGGCTCGCTGCGGTGGGACGTTACACTATCTGGATATATGTGCTCCACCAGCCGGTGCTGTACCTCGTTTTCAGCCTGATTTTTCACTGATAAACGGTAATTTGTGTACTATCTGGCACAAATAAGGGCTTGCATTTTTTGTGCAAATGTTATATAATAAGAGAACTACTAGGGAAGCGCTGATTAAATCTGGTGCGCAGATTGCGTGCAGCTAGTTGTGTCAATATTGCGCTTCGCTGATTGACACAACTCGATTTTTCGTCAGATTGTACAACTTGCGGTTGTCGGCGGGAGCGAAGCGACTTCAAGCCGACAACTCGTGAGTGAAGGCGGGCTGACGCCCGCCAAGCGAAATATGTGCAAGATGAAGGGAAATATGCAAGCAAGATGCGTGCCAAGCCGTCAGGCGTGATTTAATCAGTGTTTCCCTGGATTTTGAATTGAGAGAACACAGAAACAGCGGATCTCCCATGGTTTATCGACAGCCTTACATCAACAGCGTGTTTCTGATTAAGAAAGGGGTCATTATAATGAAAAAGACACCAACTGAGATATTACCCGCTATATCCCTTAGAGGACTGGTGGTTTTCCCGTCTATGGTGCTGCACTTTGACGTGGGCAGAGAGCGCTCTGTCAAGGCGCTGAACGCCGCAGCGAACGGCAACAGCCGTATCTTCCTCGTCACCCAGAAGGACGCGTCCCTCACCGACCCGGATACCTCCGACATATACGAGATCGGCGTTATCGCCGAGGTGCGCCAGATACTCACCACCCCGGACGGCTCCACACGCGTGCTGGTGGAAGGTCTTGCCAGAGCAAAGCGGCTCCGCGAGGTTAACGGTGCGGACTACCTCCAGTTCGAGGTTAAGGAGATACCCAGGCGCAGCCCCACACTCTCCGAAAGCACACAGCAGGCGGCGGTGCGTTCGCTGAAGTCCACTTTCGCGGAGTACTCCCAGATATCCCCCAGAATGCCCCGGGAACTGTTCGAGGGCATTATGAGCGAGGAAAACCTCTCCGAGCTGTTTGAGAAGGTGGTGTTCAACGTTGTTCTCCGGGTAGAGGACAAACAGGCGCTGCTGGAGGAAAACGGACTGCTCCACCGGGTGATGATGCTCATTGCCATGCTGGAGAACGAAATAGAAATAATCGAAACCGAGATAGACATTCAGGAGCAGGTAAAGGAGCAGGTGGACAAGAACCAGCGCGACTACTACCTGCGCGAGCAGATACGCGCCATCTACAAGCAGCTCGGCGAGGGCGAAAACCCGCAGGAGGAGTCTGAGAAGTACATAGAGCGTATCCAGGCGCTGAACCTCTCTGACGAGATAACCGAGAAGCTGGTGGGCGAAGCCGAAAAGCTGGTGAAGATGTCCTATTCCTCCCAGGAAGCCGGCGTTATCCGCAGCTACCTCGACACCGTGCTTGAGCTGCCGTGGAACGTCTATACAAAGGACAAGCTGGACATCGCAAAGGTGGAGAAGCAGCTTGACAAGGACCACTACGGGCTGAAAAAGGTGAAGGAGCGTATCACCGAGATAATCTCGGTAAGGGCGCTCGCCCCGGACGTAAAGGGGCAGATAATCTGCCTGTACGGTCCTCCCGGAGTGGGCAAGACCTCGATAGGGCGCTCTATCGCGGAAGCCCTCGGCAGGAAGTACGTCCGTATCTCCCTCGGCGGCGTACATGACGAAGCAGAGATACGCGGTCACCGCAAGACATATATCGGCGCAATGCCCGGCAGGATAGCGGCGGCACTGAAGCAGGCAAAGAGCATGAACCCGGTGATGCTGCTGGACGAGATAGACAAGATGGGCAGCGACTACAAGGGCGACCCTGCTTCCGCAATGCTGGAGGTACTCGACAGCGAGCAGAACACCTCATTCACCGACCACTATCTGGAGATACCCCTCGACCTAAGCAACGTGCTGTTCATCACCACGGCGAACAGCCTTGACACCATTCCCGCGCCGCTGCTGGACAGAATGGAGGTCATCGAGCTATCCAGCTACACCCGTGAGGAAAAGTTCAACATAGCAAAGAAGCACCTGCTCCCGAAGCAGCTGAAAAAGCACGGCGAGAAGCCCTCCACCGTCAAGATAAACGACAAGGCATTGTACTCCGTTATCGACTTCTACACCCGGGAAGCCGGGGTGCGTAAGCTGGAGCGCAGCATCGCGGACATCTGCCGCAAGTCGGCGAAGAAGCTGGTTTCCGGCGAGAAGAAGGTGTCAGTCACCGACCAGAACATCACCGATTTCCTCGGGGTGAAGAAGTACCTGCCGGAGCACCTCGCGGCACATGACGAGATAGGTCTGGTGAACGGTCTTGCGTGGACTTCCGTAGGCGGCGTCACCATGCCGCTGGAAGTACTCGTGCTGGACGGCACCGGCAAGACGGAATTCACCGGAAGTCTTGGCGAGGTGATGAAGGAGTCCGCGAAAATTGCGGTGAGCCTCACCAGGTCGTTGGCGAAGAAATACAACATCGACCCGGACTTCTACAAGAACAAGGACATTCACGTCCACGCACCCGAGGGCGCAGTACCCAAGGACGGCCCCTCCGCCGGTGTGACCCTCACCACCGCGCTGGTTTCCGCGCTGTCCGGGACTCCCGTCCGCCGCGACGTTGCCATGACCGGTGAGATAACCCTGCGGGGCAAGGTGCTGGCGATAGGCGGTCTGAAAGAAAAGACCATGGCTGCATACCGCGCGGGAGTTAAAACGGTGTGCATTCCCAAGGAGAACGAGCCGGACATCGACGAGCTGGACGAGGTAGTGAAGAACAGCCTGAAATTCGTGGTCGCGGAGGACATCTCCACCGTGCTGGAAACCGCCCTCGTACTGCCGAATGTTGCTTCGGAGAAGAAGCCGCTGAAGCGCCGCACCTCCGCAAAATCAAAGCCAGAGGAATCGGAGAAGATACCAGCCCTGACCGTGAACTAGGGAAACGCTGATTTTGTTACGCTTCGCTTTAATCAGCGCGTCCATAGAAGAATAATTCGGAATTCGGAATTGAATGTGTCCCCTTCGGGGACGGATCAAAATGCTCTCCACTTGATTTGTGATACTGTTTCAGGCAACAAATCCGTTATTCAATTGTGCCATTCGGCTTGCAGTCATTATAATCCGTCCGCGCCAGCGGACACCGAAATTCCGCATTCCTCATTCCTAATTCCGAATTAATAAAGTGGGGTATCTATGAACTACAACAACGCGAAATTTACCACCTCCTACGGCAGCTTCAGGCAGATACCGCCGTCGGAGCGCACCGAGATAGCGTTCTCCGGGCGGTCTAACGTCGGGAAGTCATCGCTGATAAACAAGATATTCAACCGCAAGGCGCTGGCGCGGGTCAGCGCAGTGCCCGGAAAGACCGCCACCATCAACTTTTACAGCCTTGAAAACCTGTACTTCGTTGACCTGCCTGGCTACGGCTACGCGAAGCGGTCGAAATCGGAAAAGGAGCGCTGGGGCGAGCTTATCGAGGGGTATCTCCACGACGACCGCGACCTGGCGCTGGTGTTCCAGCTGATAGACTTCCGCCACCCGCCCACCGCCGACGACATCATGATGGTGAACTTCCTCATCGACAGCGAGATACCGTTCGTGGTGGTACTCACCAAGGCAGACAAGCTGTCAAAGAAGCAGCGCGAGGAGCGCCGCGCCGCCCTGCTCACCGAGCTGCCCTGCGCCGAGGACATCACCATGATAGAGTTCTCCGCAGAAAGCGGCGAGGGTCGTGACGAGATACGCGGAATTATCGAGGAAATCGCTGCGGAAGAATAACGTTAAGGGAGGGGCTACCCTCCCTTCAGCTTGTCAAAATACTCTTTCGCGAAGCAAAATGGTTTTCGCTTCCTTTTGACACAAAAGGAAGCGGG
>JBJFGA010000129.1:0-15322 GCA_051892275.1 Oscillospiraceae bacterium
GAAGAATTCCTCGGAGTTGCATAATATGAATTCAGCCTGTGCCGGTATTGCTCCGGTGCAGGTTGTTTTGTGAAAATGAACAAAAATTGTTCTAAAAATTCCAACAAACTATTCAAATTTGATAAAAACCACTTTACAAGAAGGGATTATAGTGATATAATAAATACAACGAAACGAGATGAGCTTCAGAACAAAAAGAGGTTCATATCGGGGAAAGGACAGATGAAGTATGGAACTGAAAAATATGATCTCTGACAGCGAAAAGGTACAGGTATTCGAGGTCGACGGCAAGGCTGTCAAGATTTTCAAGGACCCGAACGAGCCTAAGAGTGTTGTTCTCTATGAGGCGCTTACACATACCAGAGTTGAGGAAACAGGTTATGGTCATATCCCCCCGCTGGAGGAAGTAACTAAGATCGATGGCAAGTGGGCTATCGCATACAAGTTTGTCAAGGGCGACACCCTTTCAGATATGTTGAAGAAGAACCCTGACAAGTCTGACGAGTACTTAGAGCAGATGGCAGATCTCCAGATCGAGATAAACTCCCAGCGCTCACCCAAGATCAGCCGCCTGAAGGATTATCTCAAGCGCTCTATCGAGAGTCTTGACATGATCGACGATGTAAAGAAGTACGAGCTTCTCACCAGGCTGGAGTCCATGCCGAAGCATGTAAAACTCTGCCACGGTGAGTTCACCCCGGACAATATCATCATCAACAAGGACGGCACATTTGTTGTTGACTGGCTGAAGGCAAAGCAGGGCAATGCTTCTGCGGATATCGCAAAGACCTATCTGTGGTTCTGCCTTAATCATCACACCGAATACGCCGAGAAGTATCTCAAGATCTACTGCAAGAAGACCGGCACTGCTATGAAGTATGTTCAGGAATGGCTGCCTATCGTTGCGGCGGCGCAGCTCAAGTTCAAGCGCCCCGAAGAGCGCGAGCTTCTGCTGACATGGATCGATATCGCTGATTACTCCTGATCAGTATTAAACAACTGTGAAATTATTTCTTGACTAATTGAATATCGGGCATAAAATCTCCCTCGTCAATTTAGGCGGGGGAGATTTCATACTAATTACAAGTCAGAATATAGACTAGATTTGCAGAAAGATGCCTGAGATTTTTGCAAAGATGTCTATAGAATGATTTATACTAATAACCATTTAAATTCAGGAAATCTTTGCAGAAATCCAGCACCGCTCTCGTCGTCAAAGAAACTTGACGTACATACAGTACGCCTGCGTTTCTTTTCCTAGATATCGGTACTGTCTTTCAGCAAATCTTTTCCTTCTTTCAAACGGTTATTAGTATTAGAATTAGTATCATTTATGTCGCGTAATGAAAAGCCGCCCCTGCATTGGCAGAAGCGGCGGTGTTGCCTTTGAGATTAAAGGGTATCACCCTTGTACTTTTCCATATCCCTGCGGCGTATCTCGGCGCGCATTATCTTGCCGCTGACCGTCTTGGGAAGCTCGTTCACGAACTCGATCATTCTCGGGTATTTGTAGGGAGCGGTGTTGTGCTTGACGTAGGTTTTAAGCTCCTCTGCAAGCTCGTCGCTGGGCTTGTAGTCCTTAGTCAGCACTATCGTTGCCTTGACCAGCTGACCTCTTATCGGGTCGGGAATGCCGGTCACGGCGCATTCCAGCACCGCCGGGTGAGCGATAAGTACGCTCTCTACCTCGAAAGGTCCAACGCGGTAGCCGCTGGACTTGATGATATCATCGTTGCGGCTGACGTACCAGTAATAGCCGTCCTCGTCGCGGTAGGCGGTGTCGCCGGTGTGGTACATTCCGTCATGCCATGCGTCGTCGGTAAGCTCCTTGCTGTGGTAGTAGCCGCGGAACAGTCCGGGTGTGTGGGTGTATTCTCCACGGACTACTATTTCGCCGACTTCTCCCACCGGGACGGAATTGCCGTCAGCGTCTACCAAATCAACGTCGTAAAGCGGCGTTGGCTTGCCCATGCTGCCGGGCTTGGGGGTCATGCCCTTGATGTTCGCAAGGATAGCGGTGGATTCCGTCTGACCAAAGCCCTCCATCAGCTTTATGCCGGTGTATTCATACCATTTGTTGAACACCTCCGGGTTGAGCGCTTCGCCGGCGATAGTGCAGTATTTCAGGCTGGACAGGTCGTACTTTCCGATGCCTTCTTTGATGAAGAAACGGAACATGGTGGGCGGTGCGCAGAAGGTGGTTATTTTGTACTTCTCCATAATGCGTAGCATGTTCTCGGGAATGAACTTGTCGAAGTCATACACGAACACGCATGTGCCCATAGCCAACTGACCATACAGCTTGCCCCATGCAGCCTTACCCCAGCCGGTGTCGCTTATGGTGAGGTGAATACCGTTCGGGTCAACGTTCTGCCAGTGCTTCGCGGTCTGGATATGCGCAAGACCATAGGTGTGGTCGTGGACTACCATCTTAGGATATCCGGTGGTGCCGGAGGTGAAGTACATCAGGTGCAGCTCGTCCGCCTTTGTGGGAATGCGCTCCATCGTTTCGGGGTACTTCTTGATTTCTTCATCGAACTCGTGCCAGCCCACATGGCTTCCGTTCACTATCGCTTTTATCTGAAGAACTCCGCCGAGCTGCTGGTCTGCTTCATCGATGAAGTGCGCTACCTCTGCATGGGTGGTGGCTATGACTGCGGAAACTCCCGCAGCCTCAAATCGGTAAACGAAGTCCTTAACTGTGAGCATATGCGTTGCGGGAATAGCTATCGCGCCTATCTTCATAAGTCCCAGAATAGCATACCAGTACTGGTAGTTGCGCTTAAGCACCAGCATTACCTTATCGCCCTTTTTAATGCCCCAGTCAGTGAACATATTCGCCGCCTGTGTGGACAGCCGGGAGAGGTCGCCGAAGGTCAGCAGCTTTTCGTTGTCCTGAAGGTCTACCCACATCAGGGCGCGGCGGTCAGGCTCCATTTCGCCGTATTTGTCGATTATGTCGTAAGCAAAGTTGAAATTATCCGGGTACTTTATCCCGAACTTAGTGAGCATGCCGTTTTCGTCGTATTCCTCTGTGACGAAGTTGAGGTGGTAAGATGGAACGTCCATGTCTTGTCCTTTCCGAGGCTGATTATCCTGCTTCCTTTGTATATGTTCTATTATTTACGGTTTTTCCTTTAAAATACAATTATGGGAAATATTCAATATAATACAGAGCCGCCCCGCCGGAAATACAGCGGGAACGGAGTGATATTCAAATGGCGGGACTCCATCGATAAGCCGAGTTCTGTCGTGTATGACCATCTATCTAGGCGTAATGTCGCCATTACGCTCAAGCCACCTTACAACGGGGTACGCCGAGCAGACGCATTGTTCCCCGCACCAATCGGTGTTGCATCGGATAGGGTTTACATGGCATCGCAGTCTCCTGCGATCCGGTGAGCTCTTACCTCGCCTTTCCACCCTTACAGCTTTCGCTGCGGTATATCTCTGTTGCACTTGCCCTAAGGTCGCCCTCGGCTGACGTTATCAGCTACCCTGCTCTGTGATGCTCGGACTTTCCTCATTGCCGTTTCCGGCCCCGCGGTCATATAATGAAGTCCCAATACTGTTAAGACAGTTTTCCGGCTGTCGATAAACCGCCATCTGCGTCGTAACTCTGGAGAAGTGGTTTTTCGACAAGCTACAATACTGTTAATACAATATTAACTATTGTATTATAGCATAATCTGCGAAAAAAATCAAGCGATTTATGTGTATAACAGATGAAAACTGCTCTCTTTACAAATCCCGCAGAAAATGGTATAATGAAACAGAACAGGGGGCGAGTCTATGGAAATACTTCTCGGCGCGGTGATGATAATAATTTTGCTGGCGCTTGTCGGGGTGGACATCTGGTATATCCTGCTGGGGGTAATTGCTCTCATTGCGTTAGCGGCATTGTTTACGGCGGTGCTGTTTGCCGTAGGTGCGGTGATGCTGCTGCGGGGACGGCGGTGCAGCGGAATGTTCCTGCGGTTTGACGAGGGAAAGCGGTTCGAGTACGCGGTGTACAGCATCGACGGCGGGGAATACGGCAACATCTTCCCGGCGGAAATGGTCATGCGGGAGCGGCTGTATAAGCCCGATGTCCCGGTGAAGCTTCATCTGACGAAAAAAGGGCATGTATTCGACCGAAACGCGTTTCTGACCACCGTTATCGGTCTGCCGGTGAGCATGCTTATCACGGCGGTATTCGCCGGAGGTTTTGCAATGCTTCTCGGCTTAATGTAGGGCAGTCGTATAGAAATAACGGCGGTAGTCTTATCGACCGAAATTGGTAATTATCCGTAGGGGGAGGGAAAAGCCCCTCTCCTACGATATTAGTATTGAACGGCTTTTCAGCAGCTTCGCCGCACCCACCGCAAGGCGGTGGGTTCAATCTATAGATTGAATTGAAAATAGTATAAATTAGGAAACGAAAGGTTTATCAATAATGCAATATCCCGGCGGAATCCACTGCCGGGATATGCTTTATTGCGATTTTTTCAGCTTTGCGACCTTGATGACCTTTTGCCGTGAGAACTCCTCGCGCTCCTTTTCCTCCAGCGCATTTGAGATGTACTGCACGTTGCTGCGGAATTTCGGTATCATGATGTTTTTCAGCGCGTTTGCGCGTTTCTGGGTCTTTTTGATCGAAACTGCCAGCCGGTAGATGCTGTTCTCTATCTCGGCAAGGCGCACGGTGATGTCCTTCGCCTTGTTGAAGCAGAGGTATGCGTCGTCGAAGCTTGAGTTGGTGCGCATCATGCCGTATGGGAAGTCCCTTTCGTCCCGGGGCTTTGAGGACAGCTGCGGAAGCTCCACTCCCATAACGCTGCGGACGTTCATCTCCACTGAATTATCCACCGGAATGACCTTGGATATGTCGCTCACCACGCCCATGGAGATATTGGCGCGCTGCAAAGCACGGTATGCTGCACAGTAGGTTTCGTCAATGGTGCTGCGCAGCTGCTTCGCCTCGGCGGTGAGGTTCACCATTTCGCGGATAAGGATATTGCGCTTTCTGTCCATCAGCTCATAGCCGAGCTGCGCCTGCTTCAGCGAGCGCTTCATTTTTATGAGATTGCCCTTGGTTGGGAATATCTGTTCTGCCATTGGGTCAAATCACCCCTCTGTGGAATGGTGGTTCAGGAAAGGAACCTCGCGGCTCTTTCCGGGTCGTATTTTTCGTCAAGCAGCTTGTCGTCCATTCTGTCCAGCTCGGAGCGGGGCAGGGCGCAGAGAAGATCCCAGCCTAAGTCCAGAGTTTCGTCCATGGAGCGGTTCTCGTCAAAGCCCTGATTTAAGAAATGATCCTCGAACAGCTGACCGAACCGCATGTAGGCACGGTCGGTTTCAGAAAGCTCATCCTCGCCGATTACCGAGGCAAGCGAACGCGCGTCCTGAACCTTGGCGTAGGCCGCGAAAAGCTGGTTTGCGACTGCGGAATGATCCGCACGGGTATAGCCCTCGCCGATACCGTCTTTCATCAGTCGCGACAGCGACAGAAGCACCGACAGCGCCGGGTAGATACCACGCTGTTCAAGGTCGCGGTCGAATACTATCTGACCCTCGGTGATGTACGCAGTAAGGTCGGGTATCGGGTGGGTGATATCGTCGTTCGGCATGGTGAGGATAGGTATCTGCGTTACTGAACCGGTGCTGCCCTCGATAACTCCGGCGCGCTCATACAGCGAAGCAAGGTTGGAGTACAGGTAGCCGGGGTAGCCCTTTCTGCCGGGAATTTCGCCCTTGGAGGAGGAGAACTCGCGCAGCGCCTCGGCGTAGGAAGTCATATCCGTCATGATAACGAGAATGTGCATGTTCTTCTCGTATGCGAGATATTCCGCAGTGGTGAGCGCACACAGCGGGGTCAGCAGACGTTCGATTATCGGGTCGCTGGAGAGGTTAAGGAACATCGCTACACGCTCGCTTGCGCCGCTTTCCTCATAGCTGCGGCGGAAGTAGTCGGCAACGTCGTTCTGGACGCCCATTGCGGCAAACACTATTGCGAAGTCGTTGGCGCTGTTCTCGTCCGCGATCCTTGCCTGCTTTACTATCTGAACCGCCAGCTTGTTGTGGGAAAGTCCCGAGCCGGAAAAGATAGGCAGCTTCTGTCCGCGGATAAGGGTCATCAGCGCGTCTATCGAGGAAATACCAGTGTGGATATAGTTTCGGGGGTACTGCCGCGCCACCGGGTTCAGCGCCTGACCGTTTACGTCGGCGGTTTTCTCCGGGAACACAGGGCCTAATCCGTCGATCGGCTTTCCCGCGCCGTTGAACACGCGTCCCAGCATTTCCTGAGCCAGCGGCATTTCCAGCGGTCTGCCGGAGAAGATGGTCTTGGTGTTTTTCAGCGAGATACCCTTTGTTCCCTCAAACACCTGAAGTATCACCTTGTCGCCCTCCATCTGGACGACGCGCCCGGTGCGCTCGGTGCCGTCTTCAAGCCGGATAGTGGCGATCTCGTCGTAGGAAACGCCCTTTACGCCCTCGAGGGCAATCAGCGGGCCGTTTACATCATTCAGCCCCAGATATTGTATGCTCATCTCTGATCTACTCCTTTCAGAGGGCGGCGAATGCTTCGTCCAGCTCCTTGAAATAATTGTCAAACATGGACAGGTCATCGTTCGGTATCTCAAACTTGATCTTGGACACCCGGTCGAAGAAGCCCAGCTTTATCACCGAGGATATCGGAACTCCCCTGCGCACAGCGTCCAGCGAATAATGATACAGCTCCACTATCGCCTTCATCATCAGCTTCTGCTTTTCCAGCGGTACGTAGGTGTCGTCCTTATGGTAAGCATTCTGCTGCAAAAATCCTACGCGGACAGCCCTTGCGGTTTCTATCACCAGCTTCTGGTCGTCCGGGAGTACGTCCGCGCCGATGAGCTTCACTATCTCCATCAGCTTGTTTTCCTCCGCGAGGATACCGGCTATTTCCTGCCGCAGCTTTAAGAAATCGGTGCCGCAGTTGGTGTTGTAGTAATCGGTGAGGTCGTCTATATATTCGCTGTAGCTGCTGTTCCAGTCGATAGCGGGGTAGTGACGCGCGTAGGCAAGCGACTTGTCCAGCGCCCAGAAGCAGCGTACAAAGCGCTTGGTGTTCTGGGTCACAGGCTCGGAGAAGTCAGAGCCTTGGGGTGATACCGCGCCGATAATGGTGACGCTGCCCTCTTTGCCGTTCAGGGTCTCGCAGTAGCCTGCGCGCTCGTAGAATTCCGACAACCGGGAGGGGAGATATGCCGGGAAGCCCTCCTCGGCGGGCATTTCCTCCAGACGTCCGGATATCTCACGGAGCGCCTCCGCCCAGCGGGAGGTGGAGTCCGCCATTATCGCGATATGATAGCCCATGTCGCGGTAGTATTCCGCCAGCGTTATTCCGGTGTAGATAGAGGCTTCACGCGCCGCTACCGGCATGTTGGAGGTATTAGCGATAAGCACTGTTCTGTCGGTCAGCGGACGGTTGGACTTTGGGTCGATAAGCTCGGAGAATTCCTCAAGTACCTGTGTCATTTCGTTGCCGCGCTCGCCGCAGCCGATATATACGATTATGTCCGCGTCGCACCACTTGGCAAGCTGGTGCTGGGTCATGGTCTTACCAGTACCGAAGCCGCCGGGTATAGCCGCAGTTCCGCCCTTTGCTATCGGGATAATTGTATCAATTACGCGCTGTCCGGTGATGAGCGGGCGGCTTATGGGCAGGCGCTTCTTTACCGGGCGCGGGGTCTTTATGCCCCAGCGCTGAACCATGGTGAGTTCCTTTTCCTCGCCGCTGTCAAGCCGCAGCCTGATTATAACATCGTTCACATGATATTTGCCGTCCGGGGCAGTCCATGTTACCTCGCCCTGCGTTGCAGGCGGTATCATGCAGCGGTGGGTGATGAGCGGGGTTTCCGGGCAGGTGCAGTAGATGTCCCCGCCGGTCAGCCTATCGCCGGGCTTCACGGTGACGGTGACGTCGAACTCCCGCTGCTCGTCAAGAGAGGGGATAGCGCTGCCCTCGGCAACAAAAGCGCCGGAGAGCTTTGTCATGTCCCTCAGAGGGCGCTCTATACCGTCAAAGATATTGGATATAATGCCCGGACCTAAAGTCGCGCATACCGGTGCGCCGGAGGGTTCTACCGGCTCGCCTATCTTCAGACCTGCGGTGTTTTCGTAGACCTGTATCGTGGTGCAGTCGCTGCTTACTCCGATAACCTCTCCGATAAGCCGCCTGTTACCAACGTACACCATTTCCAGCATGGAAAAGTCCTTGGTGTCTGCGACCTTAACGACCGGGCCGTTTATTGCGTGGATAGTATTCAAGCGTGTTCAGTCCTTTCAGAGAATGTTACAGCCGAAGCTCTGACTTGCCGGAGAATTGCTCCTGCTGCTGTGCAAGTCTGCTGTCGAGGGTGTAGTCCGAGAACAGACCCGCCGAGGGATTGCCGGCGCAGATACCTCCCAGCATGATGGAGTTGTCCTCCACAACCGCAAGGGAAGTGAGCTGTTTTACTGCGGATATATCGGCGGCTCTTGCGTAAATCACCGCACCGGAGCTGCCTATCTCGGACACTGCCATATCAATGGCTTTAGTCAGATATTCTGCATAAGCCGGGGAGTTTACGAAGTTGGAAAGCTGCTGCCGGATATCCCCGAAAAGCTGTCCGATCAGCTCGTTTCTGTGCGTCAGAACAGCTTTTTTCATGTCAAAATCGCAGCGGGAAAGCTCCTTTTTATAGTAGGCAGCAACGCGGCTGCGCTCCGCCTTTATCCCGGCGAGAGCCTCGTTAGTGGAACGCTCTGATCTCTCTTTTGCGAGGGCGGCAGATCTTTCCTCTGCCTGCCGCGCTATTTCGGCGGCTTCCGCGTCCGCCTGTGTGTTTATTGCCTGCCGGAATAGTTCCAGCCGTGCTGTATTGTTATCCATGTTGGTACTCCTTATACTATTCTTCGATCTTCCTATAGACTTTGTCTATAAGTTGATTAAATATTAGGGCAACACCGCATAATTATTGTCGTGCGATTGCGCAGTCAGATTTTTCGTCAGATTGTACAAATTGAGTGCAGGCGGGCTGATGCCCGTCA
Organism: Oscillospiraceae bacterium; assembly: GCA_051892275.1. Lineage (GTDB taxonomy): Bacteria > Bacillota > Clostridia > Oscillospirales > Ruminococcaceae > CAG-115. The sequence continues at coordinate 9,052 of JBJFGA010000129.1, forward strand.
AACGAAATTTGTGCAAGATGACGGAAAAGATGCAAGCAAGCGTGCGGCAAAGGCGATAGCCGTTAATTGTGCGGTGTTGCCTTAGTATTAAATCACAGCTTGATGCCGACAGCTTCGCCGACATAACGGCTTATCGCCTCGGACACACTGGAGTTGCCGTGGCGGTCGGGTATCTCAACGATAAGCGGGCGGGTGCGGGAGAGCTTCATCTCGTACACCTTGTCGTGGCAGAGCTTCACCAGCTTTTCGGTCAAAAGCACCACCGCAACGCTTTCGTCGGCGAAAGCCGTATCCAGTGCGGCGGAGACCTCCGGCTCGGTGTGCGCCACCACGCCCTCTATCCCGGCAAGCCGCATTCCCATCTGTGTGTCGATGTTGTCGCTGATAAGATAGAATTTCATGTCACATCAACCGAACAGGATAAGGATAGAGATAAGCAGACCGTAAATCGCAACGCCTTCGCCCAGTGCAACGAAGATAAGCGCCTTGGTGAATGCCTTGTCGTTCTCGCTTACTGCGCCGATAGCCGCCGGAGCTGCACCGCCAACCGCAATACCGGTACCGATAGTCGCAAGACCGGTGGACAGTGCCGCGCCGAGGTACTTCATGCCCTCGGTGAAGCCGTCTGCGCCTGCGACTGCGGTTTCAGCAGCGGCAGCGGTCTCTGCGAAAGCGCCGGTGAGCGGCAGCACCGTCATCAGCGCCATTACGCCGATAAAGGAAGCCGCGTTCGTGATGATGGCGCGCTTTCTGTTGGTGGGCTTGTGGTCCTTTGTGCGCTTGAGGTTGATTATGAGCGGGAGCATGATAAGTCCCACGATGATGAGCGGCAGTGCAAAAAGCATGATGTATTCCATAATAATATCCTCCAAAATTATTTGTCTGTTCCGAAGCTGACTTCAACAGGGCGGAAACTCTTTCCGCTGCCGTCGTAGAAGCGGTTGAATATCTCGTAGAACTCCAGACGGAGAACCTGAATTCCCACCAGAAGTCCCTCGATAGCCATAACGATGATGTTGCCGATGATATAGATGATGACCGTGCTTGCGGTAATCTCTGCGCCGGGGACGTTCGTTCCGGCAAGCTGTGCCACTACCAGCATCATTCCCGCGTGGCTTAGTACGAAGCCGCCGATACGCAGGTAGGACATGGTGTTGGACAGGAAGCTAAGCGCGGCTTCAAACAGCTCGATGAAGTTTTCGATGATGAAGTTTCCGACCGAAACCTTTTCGGTGGACTTAACGCCCATGACAAGGTTCGACAGCGGGTGCTTGAAGAAGATAAGCGCCAGCGGCAGCACGATAAGGCAGATAATATACGCCGGGTGGAACAGGTTCACGCCGAACATGAACATACCGCCTGCGGCAGCCACCAGTGAAACATAGAACACCAGACCCGCCACGCCGTTTACGCTGAACAGCGCCTCGCCGAGATTTCGTTTGCGGAAGTTCAGTATCGTGTTGAACAGCATGGACAGCATGATAAGAATGATACCAATGCACAGTGCCACGATGAGCAGTGTTGTCGCAACCTGGAAGATGTTCTCCGGCTGCTGTTTGTATCCCAGCATTTTCCACACGTTCTCGCGGTGGAAGAACGGTGTGATTATCGTTTCCAGACCGAATACCGAGCCGTAGACCACGCCGAACGCGGCGGAGAACAGTCCGATACGGGTCATTATCGGGGCAAGCCCGTTTTTGGTGAACTTAGTGAGCACCAGCCCCAGCAGTGACACCAGAAGTCCCTGACCGACATCGCCGAACATCATGCCGAACATCAGGCAGTATGTGACTGCGACATAAGGCGTCGGGTCGAAGCCGTTATAGACGGGCAGTCCGTACATCTTGACGAACATCTCAAACGGCCGGAATAACACGTTGTTTCGGAGCATTACCGGCACGTCCGGTGAAGCGTTCTTCGGCTTTATCGGCATTTCTACCGTCTGCACTCCAGGCTGCTTTTCGAGAGCATCGGTGAGTTTCTTAGCCAGCCTTGTGGGGCAGTAGCCGGAGAAGGAGAACCGCCCTGCGGAGATGAGCGCCATGCTGCGAAGTTCGTAGCACTCCGAGAGGAATTTCAGCTTGCTCATTACGGCGAGAAGCTCCTCGCTGTGCTGCTCCCGGAACTCGTTCATTCTGGTTTCGATCTGCTTGTCCAGCTTTTCCTCGTCGTCGATTATCTGGTTTAGCAGCTTGTCGGTGGTCTGCGCGTCGTCGTCGAGGTAGTCGGGGAGCAGTGTGCGCTCAAAGTAGAGCGACTTCATCAGCGAGTCGGCGAATTCGCAGGAGTCTGACGGAGTGATATAGATACCCCAGACGTAATCGGGGTTCTTCTCGAATGGAATGAAGTGAATGCAGCGGTTTGCGTAATAATCCAGCTTCTGTAAATTATCCGCCGGAAGCCGCCCGATACGCATTTTGACGTATTTCATGCCGAACAGGTCGCGGAAGCTGACGTTAAGTCCAAGCAGGTGCTTTACGCAGGAGTCGGTGCGGCGAAGCTCCTCGATGGATTTCAGCATTTCCTCGTGATCCCGACGCAGCTTATCCGCCTTCGAGCTTATTTCCTCCGCCCAGGCATTGAATTGCTCCGGGGTGTTCATTTCTATTCGGTCGTAATTGCGGAATTCAAGGGTGATACCAAGCGCTGACGCGGTGCTGCGCAGCTTTTCGTAAGCGCCGGTGTAGGGGTTCTGCACTGCCACCGCCGAAGGACCGTTCTTCTCGGAACTGTCGTTCATCTGGAAGTTTCTGCTTTCGCAGCACAGCATGAGCGACTGGTCGAGCTGTTCAGTCCTGCCCTCAACGGATACCAGTGACATTTTCTCAATACCCATATATCCACCGCCTTTCTGTATTATTATAAAATGAGCATTTCCATTATTTCTGTGCCGTTCAGCCCGTAGCGTATGCCCTCGATAACGGTCTTGATGTTCCGCAGCTCGATTTGCAGGCACTCTATCAGGCAGAAGTACACCGTTGCGGAGCTTCGGGATATCCGCAGCGTTCGCCTCAGGTAGTCAAGGCTTATCCGCTCGGCGAGCTGTTCTATCGTCTGGAACTGTGCGTGGCTGTCTGTGCGGTAGCCAAGCCCGGCAAGCTCGGCTTCTACCCGTTCGATATCCGGCTGCTGCATAAGACGCTCTATCGCGCCGCTGTTCAGACGGTATCTGAACGGTATCATCTGCGCCTGCGCCGAACCGGAGTCAAAGCCGAATGCCTTCATGCGGCGGCAGGTTACAACGTTTTTCATGTCTATGCTTTTCAGGAACGCGCGTTTCAGCTCAGATTTCTGTGCTCCCTTGCAGCTTTTCTCCACCATTTTCATGCAGGAGATGTAGTAGTGTGTATACAATCGCCGTTCGCATTCCCGGATATTGATCTTACCGGTTGCGGCGGCTTCGGTCAGCAGCGGGTCGAGCAGCCGGCTGAACTCCGTGCCGGCGAGCATTCGGGAGATGTCCGCGAAGCTCTCTGACTTTCCAAGCTCCAGCAGGTCGATGCGCGAGCGGTTGAGCAGGAACGTGGGCAGAGCGGCGATATAGTTATCGGTAGAGCCGTCCGCAACCGCCTCAATGGCGCAGAGTATCTGCTCCGCTTCATGCTGAATGATTATCTCTTTAAAAAACCATTTGCTCTCGGTGAAATCAAACCGGCGGAAGCGGTCGAGCAGGTCGAATATCGTTTTGGACAGCAGTGCTTCCAGCTGACCACGGTGTACCGTCTGGGGATTTACTACCGCAAGCGCCTCGCCGTAGCGGGGGGTGTTCTTCAGATACGCCGCCGCTTCTGCCACTGACTTCTTGTCGCACAGCTGCGCGAAGTCCCCGGCGCTCAGCGACTTTCCGAATATCGCCCGGGATTTTGCGATAACAGAGTTTGAAGAAAAGGACATATCACACACCCGTTACCTTTTCGAGTATCTCCGCAGACCATTTGTCGCGGTTGGCGGCGAAGATGTCGTCAAGACGCTTTATCTCGGCTGCCTTTGCGGCTTCTGCGCCGCCCTGCTTCTTGTCAAGGGCGGACTGCTGTGCACTGCGGAATTCTTCAAGCTTCTTCTGCTCGTCTGCGATCAGCTTTTCGCTCGCCTTTGCAGCCGCTATACCTGACGATTCAAGCTTTTGCGCCTGCTCTGCGCGGAGCGCTTCCACACGGGCAGCGGCAGCCTTGTCTATATCCATTATCTGTTTTAATATATCCATTAGTAGTACCTCGCAAAGAAAACTGCACCTTGCGGCTTTTAATCATACTCTATTATTGTATACCCATTTAAACAATTATTGCAATAGTGATAATAAACAAATATTGACAAAAATATATAGCGATAATTACCAATCGTCAGGCAGGCACATTCTTGCCACCCTGATAAAAGAATCCTTCCTGTAAAAAAATCAATGTCCCGCCTGCCGGGACGGAAAACCGCGCCGTTAAGCGGGACAGCTTTGTATTGCGATATCAGTTTTTCAGGCTCTGGAGCGGAGCGGGGATACGTCCGCCGCGGCTGATGAACTTTGACGGTGAGAACCTGCTTACCGGCATAATCGGTGCGCTTCCGAACAGACCGCCGAACTCTATCATCTCGCCCTCCTTCATGCCGATGGCGGGAATAACGCGGACTGCGGTGGTCTTGCTGTTGACCATGCCTATTGCGGCTTCGTCGGCGATTATCGCGGAGATAACGTCCGCCGGGGTGTCGCCGGGAATAGCTATCATATCAAGACCAACGGAGCAGACTGCTGTCATAGCCTCCAGCTTTTCGAGGGAAAGGCTGCCCTTTATCGCAGCGTCTATCATGCCTGCGTCCTCGGAAACCGGGATAAACGCGCCGGAAAGTCCGCCAACGTGAGAGGACGCCATTACGCCGCCCTTCTTAACTGCGTCGTTCAGCATCGCAAGGCAGGCGGTGGTGCCGTGGCAGCCGCAGCTCTCAAGACCGATCTCCTCGAGAATGTGTGCAACAGAGTCGCCCACCGCGGGGGTAGGAGCGAGGGACAGGTCAACTATACCAAACGGAACTCCCAGCTTCTGGCATGCCTCTGTGCCGACCAGCTGACCCATTCTGGTTATCTTGAACGCGGTCTTCTTGATCACGTCCGCAATTTCGCTGATGTTCGCGTCGGGGTACTTCTTCAGCGCAGCGCGGACTACGCCCGGACCGGAAACGCCGACGTTTATCTCGCAGTCGTACTCGCCAACGCCGTGGAATGCGCCTGCCATGAAGGGATTGTCCTCAACGGCGTTGCAGAATACAACTATCTTTGCCGCGCCGAAGTAGCTGTTGTCCTTGGTCGCTTCAGCCGCGTCAATGATTATCTTACCCATCATTGCTACTGCGTCCATGTTGATGCCGGCTCTGGTAGAACCTATATTAACAGAGGAGCATACGTTGCTTGTTTCAGCAAGCGCCTCCGGGATAGACTCGATAAGCTCCTTATCGCCGGCGGAGAAGCCCTTGTGTACCAGCGCGGAGTAGCCGCCTATGTAGTTCACACCGGTGCCGTCAGCGGCTCTCTGGAGCGCCTTCGCGAACTTCACCGGGCTGCCCTTGCAGGCTGCGGATACCATCGCGATAGGGGTTACTGAGATACGCTTGTTCACTATCGGGATACCGTACTGCTTTTCGATATCCTCGCCGGTCTTTACGAGGTTTTCAGCCTTGCGCATTATCTTGTCGTAAACCTTTTCGCACGCCTTGTCGATGTCGCTGTCGATACAGTCCAGAAGGGAGATACCCATGGTTATGGTACGGATATCGAGGTTTTCCTCCTGTATCATCTTTATCGTTTCTAAAATATCGCCTGAATTAAGCATTATTCGGTGTTCTCCTTAATTATAGTCTATGCGTTATATTCTGTGCATTGCGTTGAAGATATCCTCGTGCATAACATGGATCTGAAGTCCCATGTCGCCGCCGGTCTTGGTCAGCTTGTCGGCAAAATCGATGTAGTCGATGTTCAGATTTGTGATCTCGATCATCATCGTCATTACGAACAGATCCTGCATGATCGTCTGGGTAACGTCCATGACGTTCGCGTTGTGTTCAGCGCAGATACCGCTCACCTTTGCCAGAATTCCGACCGTGTCCTTACCAATTACAGCTACTACTGCTCTCATTATGTTCCTCCTGTTCTGCGGGCATAGGGTAAATATGTATAAAAATATGCACCGCAAGCCTTTGTTTTTTATATTTCTTATCTATTATACTAAAAAATTCGGAAAAAGTAAATGTATTCATAGACAAAATTGAAATTTTGTGATAAAATAATAAA
>JBJFGA010000130.1:0-15312 GCA_051892275.1 Oscillospiraceae bacterium
CCATCTGCCTTGACAAGGAAACACAGCACTATAAGGCAGGTCTTGCACAGAAGTATGCTGACCTTGTATACAACGGACAGTGGTACACCCCCCTGCGCGAGGCTATGGACGCTTTTGTTGACAAGACTCAGGAAACCTGCACAGGCGAGGTTAAGCTCAAGCTTTATAAGGGCAATATCATCAACGCAGGCGTAACATCACCCTACACACTGTACAGCGAGGACTTTGCTTCCTTCGGTGAGGACGATGTTTACGACCAGAAGGATTCCGCAGGCTTCATCAACCTGTTCGGTCTGCCGATAAAGGTAAAGGCGCTTCTGGACGCAGAAAGAGCAAAGAATAAGTAATAGAAACTGGCATTTTCAGAGGGCGGGAAGAAAATCCTTTCCGCTCTCCTATCATTTATACTAAAGAGGTAGTTTTATGGCAGAAATGATGTGGGCTGGACGTTCCTCTCAGGGCGTTGACAGCAGAGTGAACGCGTTCAACTCGTCCATTGCGTTCGACGGAAGAATGTTCCGGCAGGACATCGAGGGCAGTATCGCGCATGCCACCATGCTCGGCGAACAGGGCATAATAAGCATGAGCGACAGCCTTGAACTCATCGGCGGACTTAAAGAGATACTCGCAGACCTTGAAAGCGGGAAGCTGCAATTTGACATGACAGCCGAGGACATCCACATGTTTATCGAGGCGGAGCTTACAAAGCGCCTTGGCGACGTGGGAAAGCGGCTGCACACCTCCCGTTCGCGTAACGACCAGGTGGCTCTGGACATTCGCCTGTATCTTCGGGACGAGATAAAGGAGCTGCGCGGTCTGGTGGTTTCTCTGGTGAAGGTACTGTGCGGTATCGCGGAGGAAAACACCGAAACCATCATGCCCGGTTACACGCATTTACAGCGGGCGCAGCCCATCACGTTCGGTCACCACATGATGGCGTATGCCCAGATGCTGCTGCGGGATATCGAGCGGTTTGACGATACCCTGCGCCGCATGAACGTTTGCCCGCTGGGAAGCTGCGCACTTGCCGGAACTACCTACGACATTGACCGCTTCCGCACCGCCGGACTTCTCGGAATGGACGCGCCTATGGTAAATTCGCTGGACGGAGTTTCCGACCGTGATTTCTGCATTGAACTGGCAAGCGCTATCTCAATTTGCATGATGCACCTGTCGCGTTTCTCCGAGGAGATAATTATGTGGTGCAGCTGGGAGTTCAAGTTCATCGAGCTGTCCGACCGCTTCTCCACCGGCTCCAGCATTATGCCGCAGAAGAAGAATCCGGACGTCACCGAGCTTATCCGCGGCAAGACCGCGAGAGTTATCGGCGACAACGTAACGCTGCTCACCATGATGAAAGGGCTTCCCCTCGCCTACAACAAGGACATGCAGGAGGACAAGGAGGCTATCTTTGACGCGGTGGACAACCTCAAGCTCTGCCTGACGACGTTCATTCCCATGCTGGAAACCATGACCCTCTACAAGGACAACATGCGCAAGGCTGCCGCAAAGGGCTTCATCAACGCGACTGACTGCGCGGACTATCTCGTGAAAAAGGGTATGCCGTTCCGCACCGCCTACAAAATAACCGGCGGTCTGGTGGCGCACTGCATTGAACTCAACACCACGCTTGAAGAACTGCCGCTCGCCGACTATCAGAAGCAGAGCGAGCTGTTCACCGAGGACGTATATCAGGCGATAAGCCTTGACACCTGCGTTAAGGAACGACGTTCCTTCGGCGGACCTGCGCCGGAGAGCGTAAAGACGCAGATAGAGCTTACACGGAATAAACTGGAGGGGCTTTGCAATGGTTAAGGTTTACATAGACGGTCAGGAAGGCACTACCGGGCTGAAAATTCTGGAGCGCTTCCAGAACCGCACGGACATTGAACTTCTGCGCATTGACGAGGATAAGCGCAAGGACGCTGACGAGCGGAAAAAGCTCATTCACAGCGCGGATTTCACTTTCCTCTGCCTGCCGGACGCTGCGGCAAGAGAGGCAGCAGCGCTCGCGGAGGGGAGCAATACACGCATTATCGACGCTTCCACCGCCCACCGCACTAACCCAGACTGGGCATACGGATTCCCGGAGCTGGGGGCTGATTTCCGGGAGAAGATAGCGAAGTCCGCGCGGGTGGCGGTTCCCGGGTGCTATGCCAGCGGATTTGCTTCGATGGTGTACCCGCTGGTGAAGCTGGGGATCATGCCCAGCGATTACCCGGTGAGCGTACACGCGGTTTCCGGTTACAGCGGCGCGGGCAAGAAAGCTATCGCCGTGTATGAGAGCGCAGACCGCCCTGCTGATTTCGACAGCCCACGGCAGTACGCGCTGACCCAGCAGCACAAGCACCTGCCGGAAATGCAGAAGATATGCGGGCTGGACTACGCTCCGGCATTTAACCCGCTGGTGTGCGATTATTTCAGCGGAATGGTGGTTTCACTGCCGCTGCACACACGGCTTCTGACGAGAAAATACACCGCTGACGACGTGCGAAAGGCGCTTGCCGAATACTACGACGGCGCGAACTTCGTAAAGGTAATGCCCGAGGGCGAGCCGCAGGACGGCTTTATCGGCGCGAATAATCTCAGCGGAACCAATATGATGCAGCTTTTCGTCAACGGCAATGACGAACGGCTGATACTCTGCTCCATACTGGATAATTTAGGAAAGGGCGCAAGCGGCGCGGCGGTTCAGTGCCTTAATATCATGATGGGCATTGACGAGACCACCGGTCTGCTTTAAGGTATACTGAAATGGTCAAATTTGAAGGATATGAATTCGTAGACGGCGGCGTCTGCGCTGCGGAGGGCTTCACCGCCGCGGGTGTGATCGCCGGCATCAAGGCAGGCAACACCACCAAGCGCGACCTCGCGCTGATATACTGCGCCGAGCGCTGCAAGACCGCCGCGCTTTACACCACCAACAAGGTCAAGGGCGCTCCCATCTACGTTACAAAAAACCACCTGAAGGACGGCTATGCGCAGGCGGTCATCGTGAACTCCGGCAACGCGAACACCTGCAACGAGAACGGCATTGAGATTGCCGAGCAGATGTGCAGCATTACCGCGGAAGCTCTCGACATTGACGAGAACGACGTGCTGGTAGCTTCCACCGGAGTTATCGGTCAGCCGCTGAACATCAAGCCTATCAAGGCGCGCATTCCCACGCTGGTTAAGGAGCTTTCCCCGAAGAAGAGCGGCGACGCCTGCGAAGCGATAATGACCACCGACACCCGCAAGAAGGAGCTTGCGGTGGAGTTCGAGATCGATGGCAGAAAGTGCCATGTCGGCGGTATCGCAAAGGGCAGCGGCATGATCGCTCCGAATATGGCGACAACGCTTAACTTCATCACCACGGACGTTGCGATTTGCGGCGAGCTGCTGGACAAGGCGCTGCGCAAGGTGAACGCGCTGACATACAGCATGATGAGCGTGGACGGCGACACCTCCACAAACGACACACTGGTGCTCATGAGCAGCGGTCTGGCGAAGAACCCGGAGATAATCTGCGAGGACAAGAACTACGAGAAGTTCGAGAACGCGGTGTACGCGGTAATGATGAACCTCGCACGGGAAATGGCGCGTGACGGCGAGGGCGCTACCAGGCTGCTGGAATGTATCGTCAAGGGCGCTCCAAGCGAGGACGCTGCGAAGGCTGTCGCTAAGTCGGTCATTTCCTCCAGCCTTGTAAAGGCGGCTATGTTCGCTTCTGACGCTAACTGGGGCAGGATCCTCTGCGCTATCGGCTACGCACAGGCTGATTTCGACATCAGCAGGGTTTCAGTGGAGCTTGCAAGTGAAGCAGGAAAAATCACCGTCTGCACCAACGGCTCTGGTATCAGCTTCTCCGAGGAGGCTGCAAAGGAAATACTCTCAAAGGACGAGATAAAGATACTGGTTGACCTGCACTCCGGCGAGGGCGAGGCTATCGCATGGGGCTGTGACCTCACCTTTGAGTATGTAAAGATTAACGCGGAATACCGCACATAAGGAGGGGAACGGCAATGCAGATAGATTATGACGTAAGAGCCAACGCGCTTGTCGAGGCGCTCCCCTACTTGCAGGAGTACAACGACAAGGTTGTAGTCGTGAAGTACGGCGGCAACGCAATGACCAACGAAACGCTGAAGCAGGCGGTAATGCAGGACATCGTTCTGCTGTCGCTGGTAGGCATCAAGGTCGTGCTTGTACACGGCGGCGGTCCCGAGATCAACGCAATGCTCAAAAAGATAAACAAGCCCAGCGAGTTCGTGAACGGACTGCGCTACACCGATGAGGAAACCATTGATATCGTTCAGATGGTACTTGCAGGAAAGGTCAACAAGGATCTGGTGCAGCTTCTTCAGCAGGCGGGCGGCAAGGCAATAGGTCTTTGCGGTCTGGACGGAAACCTGATACAGGCGGAGCAGCTCAACCCAGACCTCGGCTATGTCGGCGAGATAAACGCCATCAATCCCGAGGTAATAAACACCGCCCTCAACAACGGCTATATCCCGGTTGTTTCCACCGTAGCCACCGGCAAGAACGGCGAGGTGTTTAACATCAACGCTGACACAGCTGCGGCGCGTATCGCTGCGGAAATGAAGGCGGCAAACCTTATTCTTCTGACCGACATCAAGGGTCTTCTTGAGGACAAGGACGACGATAATACACTCATAAGGGTGGTCGGCGTCAGCGAAGTGCCCTACCTCAAAAAGCAGGGCGTCATCACTGGCGGCATGATACCGAAGATAGACTGCTGCGTTGAAGCAGTACGCCGGGGCGTAAAGAAAACAAACATCATTGACGGACGTATCCCGCATTCGATACTTATCGAGCTGCTGACCGATATCGGTGCAGGCACAATGATTATTTCATAAGAGGTAACCATGAGTACGATAGAACAATTCAACCAATATGTCATGCCAAGCTACGGCAGGTACGATCTCGTTCTTGACAGCGGCGAAGGCAGACAGGCGGTGGACGAGAACGGAAAGCAGTACATAGATTTCGGCAGCGGAATAGGTACAAACTCCCTCGGCTACTGCAACGAGGACTGGGTGAATGCAGTCTGCAATCAGGCGCACAAGCTCCAGCACACCTCGAATTACTACTACACAAAGGTTCAGGCGGACTTCGCAAAGGCGCTTTGCGACACCGCAGGCTACACCGATATGTTTTTCGGCAACTCCGGTGCTGAAGCTAACGAATGCGCCATAAAAATCGCGCGAAAATACAGCTTCGACAAGTACGGCAAGGGTCGCCACAACATTATCACGCTGGTCAACAGCTTCCATGGACGGACGCTCTGCACCCTGTCCGCCACCGGGCAGGAGGTGTTCCACAACTACTTCTTCCCGTTCGTTGAGGGCTTCATCAACGTTGAAGCGAACAACATCAACGACCTGCGGGAAAAGCTGGACGACACGGTATGCGCGGTGATGTTTGAGTACATTCAGGGCGAAGGCGGTGTAATGCCGCTTGAGCAGGAGTTCGTGGACGAGATATTCCGGCTGTGCGCCGAAAAGGACGTGCTTACCATCGCGGACGAGGTTCAGACCGGCGTCGGCAGAACCGGTAAGTTCCTTGCCGGGGACAACTTCGGCAAAAAGGCTGACCTCACAACGCTTGCCAAGGGGCTTGCTGGCGGTATCCCGATAGGCGTCTGCCTGTCCGGCGAGAAGTGCGCAAAGGTACTCACTGCCGGTACTCACGGCTCTACCTTCGGCGGCAATCCTATCTGCTGCGCGGGCGGTCTGGCTGTGCTGAACACCGTGAACAAGCCGGGCTTCCTTGACGAAGTTGCAAAGAAGGGCGCTTATATCCGCGAGAAGCTGCTGACCTCACCTGAGGTCGCTTCGGTTGCTGGCATGGGACTTATGATCGGCATTGAACTGAATACAAAGAAGGCTGCTGATATTGTTAAGGCAGCGCTGGACGAGGGGCTGCTGCTGCTCACCGCAAAGACAAAGGTTCGTCTGCTGCCGCCGCTTACCATTACTTATGATGAAATCGACAGCGGTCTGGAGATACTTCTCCGGCTTCTGAACGCATGATCACGAAAGGAGAAAACCAATGAAGCATTTACTTAAGCTCCTCGACCTTTCCACCGAGGAGATCATCGACATTCTGAACCTCGCAGACCAGCTCAAATACGAGCAGAAGCACGGAATCCCCCACAACATCTTAAAGGGCATGACCCTCGGCATGATATTCCAGAAGTCCTCCACCAGAACGCGTGTTTCCTTTGAAACCGGTATGTACCAGCTGGGAGGTCAGGCGCTGTTTCTCTCATCTAAGGAGCTTCAGATAGGACGCGGCGAGCCGGTTCAGGATACCGCAAGAGTACTGTCCCGGTACATCAACGGTATCATGATCCGTACCTTTGAGCAGAAGGAAGTCGAGGACTTAGCCGCATTCGGCACTATCCCGATAATCAACGGACTTACCGACTACTGCCACCCCTGCCAGGTGCTTGCTGATCTCCAGACCGTTCGTGAGTACAAGAACAAGCTGGACGGGCTGAAATTCTGCTACATCGGCGACGGCAACAACATGGCGAACTCCCTCACCGTCGGCGCACTCAAAGTCGGCATGAGCGTTTCCCTTGCCTGCCCGGAGGGCTACTACCCCGACCAGACCATCATCGACTTCGCACAGCAGTACCCCGGAAAGTTCCGCATCGTGAACGACCCTGTTGAGGCTGCTGCGGACGCAGACGTACTTTACACTGACGTGTGGGCTTCCATGGGTCAGGAGGGCGAAGCCGAGAAGCGCAAGCTGGCGTTCAAGGGCTACCAGATCAACGACGCGGTAATGGCTTCCGCAAAGTCCGACGCTATGGTAATGCACTGCCTGCCCGCTCACCGCGAGGAAGAGATCACCGCAAAGGTATTCGAGCAGCACGCTAACGAAATCTTTGACGAGGCAGAGAACAGACTTCACGCACAGAAGGCTGTCATGGTTCGTCTGATGGCTCCCAACGCATAATATTCCACCAGAATACAGGCTCCCCCGGAACGTAAGGTTTCGGGGGAGATTTGTATGTATAAATGCCGGTCAGCCCTCATATTATGTACAGAAAATAATTTTTCTGGAGGTAAAAAATGACAGAGTTTCTGCCTGAGGGCTACCTTATCGGCACTGCGGAGAACCGCGGCTGCCTGCAATCCTATTTTACGCTCAACGAGTGTATGTCCGCCGGAACAATCATTGAAGCGCCCTGTATCGTCTGCAACAGCCGCCACGACCTGATAATCGACCTTGGCTGCATGAAGGGTGTCATTCCCCGGGAAGAAGGCGCACTCGGCATCGCGGAGGGAACGACCAAGGATATCGCGCTGATATCCCGGGTAAACAAGCCTGTGTCGTTCCTCATCACTGAATTCCGCCGCCGGGAGGACGGCGAACTGTACGCGTTGCTTTCACGCCGCGCCGCGCAGGAGAAGTGTATGCGGGAGCACCTCTCCGACCTCGTTCCCGGAGATATTATCCCAGCGCGGGTGACACATCTGGAGAGCTTCGGCTGTTTCGTGGATATCGGCTGCGGCATACCCTCGCTGATCCCTATCGACATGATATCCGTGTCGAGGATATCCCACCCAAGCGACCGGTTCCGCGTCGGTCAGGACATCTACGCAGTGGTGAAATCCCTGGACAACGACAGGATATGCCTTTCCCACAAGGAGCTTCTCGGAACGTGGGAGCAAAACGCCGCCATGTTCGAGGTCGGGGAGACCGTCACCGGGATAGTGCGTTCTATTGAGGATTACGGCATTTTCGTGGAGCTTACCCCTAACCTCGCAGGGCTTGCGGAGCTGCGGAATGACATTTCTGTGAACAGCGTAGCCAGCGTCTACATAAAGGCGATAATCCCGGAAAAGATGAAAATAAAGCTCATCATCGTGAGCGCTTCCGACTGCGCATACAGCGACAATGAGCTGAAATATTTCCAGACCTCAGGGCATATAGACAAATGGCTTTACTCCGGGCAGAATGCCAGCAAGGTCATACAGACTACTTTTTGATCTTGCTCCAGTATTCCTTGGCGGCGTTTTCGTGCTTGTTGTCGCCGTACTGGTAGTAGACCTTGTTCTTTATCGCGTCCGGCAGATACTGCTGCTTCACCCAGTGGTTTGGGTAGTCGTGCGGGTAGAGGTAATGCTGCCCCTTCACCGCCGCCCCCTCGCCGTCGCAGTGAACATTCTGAAGCTGCCGCGGGAAATCATAGGCTTCGCCGTGCTGGACGTCCGCCAGCGCCGCGTTTATCGCATTGTACGCGCTGTTTGACTTCGGCGATGTCGCCAGCAGTATCACTGCTTCACCGATGGGGATTCTAGCTTCCGGCAGACCCAGCTGCATTGCGCTGTCCACGCACGCCTTGACTATCGGCACAGCCTGCGGGTATGCAAGCCCTATATCCTCGCTGGCGATGACCAGCAGCCGCCGGCATATCGAGATGAGGTCGCCCGCTGCCAGAAGTCTTGCCGCATAATGAAGCGCCGCGTTCTCGTCCGAGCCGCGTATAGACTTTTGAAGCGCCGACAGCAGGTCGTAGTGCTGGTCGCCGTCCCGGTCGTAACGCATGTTGCTGCGCTGGGTGAGCTGCTGCGCGAGGTCAAGGGTTATCTCTCCGTTGTCGCAGGTAAGCGCGCATAATTCCACCGTATTCAGGGATTTGCGAACGTCACCGCCGCAGCCGCTGCAAATGTACTTCACCGCTTCGTCGTCGAGGGTGTACTCCACCCCGGTTTCCTCCGTCATGAGAGAGAAACCGCGCCGCACTGCCCTTTCCAGCTCCGCAGGCTGCACCGGCTTGAACTCAAACACCGTGCTGCGGGACAGTATCGCATTGTAAACATAGAAATACGGGTTTTCGGTTGTGGAGGCTATCAGCGTGACGCTGCCGTCCTCAATGTATTCCAGCAGGCTTTGCTGCTGCTTTTTGTTGAGGTACTGTATCTCGTCAAGGTACAGCAGAATTCCGTTGCTCCCAATGAACGTCCCGACCTCGGACACAACGTCCTTGATGTCGCCCGTAGACGCGGTCGTGCCGTTCAGCTTGTGAAGCCGCATGTTCGCGGAGTTCGCAATGATACGCGCAACGGTGGTCTTCCCTACCCCGGAAGGACCATAGAAAATCATATTCGGAATATGTCCGCTTTCGATTATCTTTGAAAGCGGACGATTTTTTCCGATAAGGTGCGACTGCCCTACCACTTCATCAAGAGAAGCCGGGCGAATCCTGTCCGCAAGCGGCATATTACAGACCTCTGTGCTCTCTGAGCAGAGCCTTTATCTTCTCATGCGGGTCAATGACGTTGCTGATAGAGGTGTCGTGGTTTATCGAAGCGATGAAATATGCGAGGTACTTGGACACGTCAACCTCCTTGAACCACGGACGGGAAAGAAGCTCCGGCGTGCGGTAGGTGAGGTTGGTGCCGAATACGCCGTGGATAAGTCCCTTTTCGTATGCTTCATCGAACTGGTCAAGACCCTTGGTGAAGATGGAGTAAGTTCCGTATGCGAACATTCTCTTAGCCTTGCGCGCCTTAAGCTCCTTTGCGATGTCCAGCATGGATTCGCCGGAGGAGATGATGTCGTCTGCCACGAAAACGTCCTTGCCCTCAACAGAAGCGCCGAGGTATTCGTGCGCAACGATGGGATTGCGCCCGTCAACGATGGTGGAGTAATCACGGCGCTTGTAGAACATTCCCATGTCCACCTCCATTACCGAAGCGTAGAACATGTTGCGCTGGAGCGCACCCTCGTCCGGGCTTACGACCATGAAGTGGTCCTTGTCGATAATGAGGTCGGGGAAGTCCTTCAGCATTGCCTTCAGCACCTGATAGCTCGGCATTACGTTGTCGAATCCCATCAGCGGGACTGCGTTGCATACTCTCGGGTCGTGAGCGTCAACGGTGACGAGGTTGGACACGCCCATTCTCTGAAGCTCCTGTAATGCCACTGCGCAGTCAAGGGACTCCCGGTAGCTTCTTCTGTGCTGACGTCCGCCGTAAAGCAGCGGCATGATAACGTTGATACGGTGGGGCTTGCCGCTTGCCGCCTGGATTATTCTCATCAGATCCATGTAGTGGTCGTCCGGAGACATGCTGTTCTCGCAGTCAAACAGCTTGTACTTGCAGTTGTAGTTGCCAACATCTACCAGGATAAACAGATCCTTACCACGTACAGTGCTTTTGATAAGACCCTTTGCGTCGCCGGACTGGAAACGGGGACACTGGCACTCTATCATGAAATCGTCATGGGGCATTCCGTTACGGTCAGCCCAGCGTTCCAGATAGCTGTTTATCTTCGCGCCAAGCTCCTGTGTGCCGTTCATGCAGATTAGCCCGAGCGGTGCCACTGATTTGTAGTTCTGATACAGAACCTCGGTATTCTTTACAGTTGTCATGTTTCTTCTTCCCTCGTGTTTTCTTTTGTTTTATTCTGCCGCCAAAACAGCATTTTATCTCCCCTGCCCTGCCGGACAAGGGAGATATTGTTTCTTTACTCGTACAGCGGGTACTTTTTGCAGATGTCAGTGACCATGCCGCGTACCTTCTCCTTGTTGCCATCGAAGTCCTTCGCGGTGAGGTAAATGCACTCGCCGATAACGCGCATGTCGTCCTCTTTAAGCCCTCTGGTAGTAACAGCGGGTGTGCCGATTCTCACACCGGAGGTGTATGCAGGCTTCTGCGGGTCATTGGGGATAGCGTTCTTGTTTACGGTGATGTAGCACTCGTCAAGGTTGGTTTCCAGCGCCTTGCCGGTGATGTTGAACGGACGGAGGTCAACCAGCATGAGGTGGTTGTCAGTACCGCCGGAAACAAGCTGGAAGCCCTTTTCCAGAAGAGTATCGGCAAGAACCTTCGCATTCTTGACTATCTGAGCGCCGTACTCCTTGAACTCCGGCTTCAGCGCTTCACCGAAGCAAACCGCCTTGCCCGCGATAACGTGCATGAGCGGGCCGCCCTGTGTTCCGGGGAAAATCGCAGAGTTTATCTTCTTTGCGAGGTACTCGTTGTTGGTGAGGATAAGACCGCCGCGGGGTCCGCGAAGCGTCTTGTGGGTGGTGGTGGTAACGATATCCGCATAGGGAACAGGGC
The DNA here is from genome assembly GCA_051892275.1 of Oscillospiraceae bacterium. Classification (GTDB taxonomy): domain Bacteria; phylum Bacillota; class Clostridia; order Oscillospirales; family Ruminococcaceae; genus CAG-115. Next base: position 11,088 of record JBJFGA010000130.1, read on the forward strand.
TCATGTGCTGACCTGCCGCAACCAGACCTGCAATGTGTGCCATATCTACCATGAGATAAGCGCCGACTGCTCTTGCAATATCGGACAGCTTCACGAAGTCTATAGCTCTGGGGTACGCGGACGCGCCCGCAACGATTAGCTTGGGCTTGCACTTGTTCGCCTGCTTGTAAAGCTCCTCGTAGTCGATAAATCCGTCGTCGTTAGTGCCGTAGGAAACGAAGTTGAAGTACTTACCGGAAATGTTCACCGGAGAGCCGTGGGTGAGATGTCCGCCGTGGGCAAGGCTCATACCCATAACGGTATCGCCGGGCTGGAGTAATGCAACGTAAACTGCAGTGTTAGCCTGTGCGCCGGAGTGAGCCTGAACGTTCGCGAACTTTGCGCCGAACAGCTTCTTTGCGCGCTCGATGGCGATGTTCTCCACGATGTCAACGTCCTCGCAGCCGCCGTAGTAACGCTTGCCGGGGTAGCCCTCGGCGTACTTGTTGGTGAGCACGCTGCCCATTGCCGCCATTACCGCCGGGGAAACGATGTTCTCGCTGGCGATAAGCTCCAGATTACGCTTCTGACGCGCCAGTTCAAGACCCATTGCGTCAGCAACTTCCTTGTCGTACTGCCCGAGGAAGCCGACAGAATCCATTAAATCATTGTACATTGGTGTAACTCCTTTCGTTTTACCAAATCCTGACATTGAATGACAATTTTCTCAGCGAACCGTCCGTGATACTGAAATTAGCCTGCATCAAAAATTATCTTTTATCCATTATCAATTGTAAATTATTCAGATGTACTCCGCTATCTTGCTGCCCATTTCGGAGCAGGAAAGAAGGGTCATGCCCTCGGACATGATGTCGCCGGTACGGAATCCGTCCTTGATCGTCTGACATACTGCGTTTTCCACCGCGTCAGCCTCGTCATTCATGTCGAAGGAATAGCGCAGCATCATAGCCGCCGAAAGTATCGTAGCTATCGGGTTAGCCTTGTTCTGCCCTGCGATATCCGGCGCAGAGCCGCCGGAGGGTTCGTACAGACCAAACTTTGTTTCGTTCATGCTCGCGGAGGGCAGCATACCGATAGAGCCGGTTATCATGGACGCTTCGTCCGACAGGATATCGCCGAACATATTCTCGGTCACCATTACGTCGAACTGCGCCGGGTCTTTTACCAGCTGCATTGCGGAGTTGTCCACCAGCATGTGTTCCAGCTTAACCTCGGGGTAATCATTTGCGACCTCTTCAACGACCTTTCTCCACAGGCGGGAGCTGTCGAGTACGTTCGCCTTGTCTACGCTTGTGACCTTCCTGCGGCGCTTCAGAGCAACATCGAATGCCTTTATCGCGATGCGGCGTATCTCCTTTTCGTCGTATTTCAGCGTATCGACTGCGGTCATAACGCCGTCTACCTCCTCGGTATGGCGCTCGCCGAAGTACAGTCCGCCGGTAAGCTCGCGCATTATCAGCATGTCAAAGCCCTTGTCGCTTATCTCCTTTTTTAGCGGGCAGGCGCTGGAAAGTTCGCTGAACAGCAGGCAGGGACGGAGATTCGCGAACAGCCCAAGCGACTTGCGTATCTTCAAAAGCCCTGCCTCCGGGCGGAGGTTCGCCGGGAGCTTGTACCACGGGGACTTCGTGGTGTCGCCGCCGATAGAACCCATCAGCACCGCGTCGGAAGCCTTGCAGCGCTCGATGGTTTCGTCCGTCAGCGGAACTCCGTTCGCGTCTATGGAACAGCCGCCCATCAGAAGCTGCTCATAATTGAATTTATGACCGTACTTTTCTGCGACCTTGTCCAGTACCTTCATAGCCTCGGTGACTATCTCGGGACCTATACCGTCGCCCTTTATCACTGCGATATTATTTTCCATGTGGAAATTCCTCTCTTAAATGATGTCAAACATGAAAGTCAATTATCAATAGATGTCGATTTTGAAGCGAAGCTCCTCGCCGAGAACGCCGTTCTGGGAGGGTCTGCGCTTACCGTCCGGTGCAAAGCCGAATCCGGTAAAAAAGCTGACTGCCGAGGAGTTGTTCTCGTTCACCCACAAAAATGCCGTCCGAACCCTCAGACTGCGCATGTTTCTTAAGGCGTGGGAGAGCAGCTTCCTGCCAAGACCTGTCCTGCGGTGCTCCTGCTCAATGCAAAGCAGGGATATTTCACAGCTGTCCGGTATCAGCGACGGACTGCACACGCAGACTCCCTTTACCGCCTTGTCCACAGTGACGGCGGCGGTGCAGAGCGACTGTTCCATGCAGTGCAAATAGTCGTAAAAGTCCAGCAGCGATATATAATCCCACCGACAGGTGGTCGAAGCCAGCGAAGTAAAGTTAAGGTGCGTAGTTCGGAGAACATTCTGAATGTTGATTACCACAGAACCGCCCCCAGTGATGCTATTATCCCTTAATAGATTTCAGCAGACCGCCCTTGTTGATTATCTCCTTGATGAAGTCCGGGAACGGCTGCGCCTGATAGGTTTTACCCTTAGTTACATTGGTGATTATGCCGGTATCAAAGTCGATATCCACCTCGTTGCCCGCGTCGATGTCCTTTGCCGCCGCGTCACATTCAAGGATAGGCAGACCTATATTAATAGCGTTGCGGTAGAAAATTCTTGCAAAGGTGGAAGCGATAACGCAGGCAATGCCGCTTTCCTTTATCGCGATAGGCGCGTGCTCGCGGGAGCTGCCGCAGCCGAAGTTCATGTTAGCCACCATGATGTCGCCGGGCTTCACCTTGTTCACGAAGTCCTTGTCGATGTCCTCCATGCAGTGGGAGGCAAGCTCCTTGTGGTCGGCGGTGTTGAGGTATCTTGCGGGGATTATTACGTCGGTATCAACGTTATCGCCGTACTTATGTACGATGCCGTGTGCTTTCATTGTGTGTCCTCCTTATTCCTGAACGTCCGAGATGTAGCCAGCGAGGGCGCTTGCCGCCGCGATCGCCGGGCTTGCAAGGTAGACCTCGGAGGTGGTGTCGCCCATTCTTCCCACAAAGTTGCGGTTCGTGGTGGAAACGGCTCTCTCACCCGGCGCGAGAATGCCCATGTGTCCGCCGAGGCAGGGACCGCAGGTCGGCGCGGAAACTACCATTCCGGCTTCGATAAAGGTTTCAAGAAGCCCGTTCTTCAGCGCGTCCATATAAATCTGCTGGGTAGCCGGGATAACGATAGCACGAACGCCCTTTGCAACCTTTTTGCCCTTGACTACCGCAGCAGCAGCTTCAAGGTCGGAGTAGCGCCCGTTGGTGCAGGAGCCGATAACTACCTGATCTATCTTTATCTTGTCCATCTTAGCTATCTCGTCAATGGTCTTGGTGTTCTCCGGCAGGTGCGGGAAGGACACGGTGGGGCGTATTTCAGACAAATCAATGTCGATAACGCGGGTGTATTCTGCGTCGGGGTCAGCCTTCATCACCTCGAACTGGCGGTCAGTTCTGCCCTTGACATAGGCGAGAGTAACCTCGTCCACCTCGAAAATGCCGTTCTTCGCGCCTGCCTCGATAGCCATGTTCGCCATGCACAGACGGTCGTCCATAGAGAGGTTCTTCAGCCCCTCGCCGGTGAACTCCATTGACTGGTAGAGAGCACCGTCAACGCCTATCATGCCGATGATGTGCAGGATAACGTCCTTGCCGCTCACCCACTTACCCAGCTTTCCGGTCAGGTTGAACTTTATCGCGGTGGGCACCTTGAACCAAGCCTCGCCGGTAGCCATTCCTGCCGCCATATCGGTTGAGCCTACGCCGGTGGAGAAAGCTCCCAGTGCGCCGTAGGTGCAGGTGTGGCTGTCCGCGCCGATAACGCAGTCAGACGGCACGACCAGACCTTTTTCGGGCAGAAGCGCGTGCTCAATGCCGACGTTTCCTACATCGTAATAGTTCAGAATGTCGTATTTATCTGCGAAATTGCGGCACTGCTGGCACTGCTTCGCCGCCTTGATGTCCTTGTTCGGGGTGAAGTGATCCATTACAAGCGAGATCTTTGTGCGGTCAAATACGCTGTCAAAGCCGCTCTTCTCAAACTCGTTGATAGCCACCGGGCTGGTGATGTCATTACCCAGAACCATGTCCAGCTTCGCTCTGATGAGCTGTCCCGGAACGACAGATTCAAGTCCCGCGTGCTTCGCAAGGATCTTCTGCGTCATTGTCATACCCATGTTGTTTAGTCCTCCTTATTTTTTGTATACTGAATACTGCATACAATACCAAAATATATTATAGCACTTTTTTC
>JBJFGA010000131.1:0-3687 GCA_051892275.1 Oscillospiraceae bacterium
CGATGACCTCATCCTTACCAAGGATGTGCTCTACCAACTGAGCCATAGCAGCATCTCATCTTTTTGTTTTTGTCATCTCCCTGACGACTATATCATTATATCACTTTGAATGTGATTTGTCAATACCTTTTTGAAAAAAATTTTGATTTTTTTCGAGTTTTTTTCATAATGACCTTAAAACCGCTTATCCAAGCGCTTTGTTGGCTCTATCCCGTTTGTTGTATATGGAGCGATTTAGAGAAACCTTGTTTTTTTCGCATTTGTATTGAAATATCCCACATTTTGTGATATAATAATAAAGTATGATTAATTACACATAATTAAGGAGAAAAACTATGGTTGCAAAAACTCCCCCTATGGGCTGGAATAGCTGGGACTGTTACGGCGCAGCAGTAAACGAGCAGACTGTCCGCGCCAATGCGGACTTCATGGCGAAGTACCTGAAACAGTACGGCTGGGAATATGTCGTTGTTGACATTCAGTGGAGTGAACCCACCGCCCAGAACCACGAATACCACCCCTTCACCGAGCTTTGTATGGACGAGTTCTCCCGGCTGATACCCGCCGAGAACCGCTTCCCTTCCAGCGCCGGTGGTAAGGGCTTCGCGCCGCTTGCGGAGTACGTCCACTCGCTGGGGCTGAAATTCGGTATTCACATCATGCGCGGTATCCCCCGTCAGGCGGTACACCGCAATACCACCATCAAAGGCACCGACAAGACCGCCCGCCAGATAGCCAAGACATCCAGTATATGCCAGTGGAACACCGACATGTACGGCGTTGACCCGGATAAGGACGGCGCACGCGCTTATTACGACAGCCTGTTCGAGCTGTACAATTCATGGGGAGTGGACTTCATCAAGGTGGACGACATCTGCCGCGAACTTCCCCACGAGGAGGCTGAACTTGTAATGCTTAGCGAAGCGCTGCATTCCTGCGGTCGGGACATGGTGCTCAGCCTCTCACCCGGTGCGGCGCTCCCGGAAAAGGCAGAGCTGTACAAGCAGGTAAGCAATATGTGGCGCATCACTGACGATTTCTGGGATAACTGGGAGCAATTGCACGATATGTTCAGCCGGGCGCAGACATGGTGCATTCATGCGGGCGCAGGGCATTTCCCGGACGCGGACATGCTCCCTGTCGGCGCGATATTGCAGGACTACGGTCCGGACGGCTGGACGAAGTTCACAAACGATGAGCTTATCACCATGATGAGCCTGTGGAGCATTATGCGCTCTCCCCTCATCATCGGCGGCGAAATGACCAAGTTCGATGACTTCACCATGAGCCTGCTGACTAACCGCGACCTTATCGACTGTCTGAACAACACCCACTCCGCCCACCCGCTGTTCCGCCGCACTATTGACGGGAACGAGCAGATAGCGTGGTTCTCCACCCACACCGACGGCAGGACGTTCTACGCGGCGCTGTTCAACTGCGGCGAAGCAGAGTGCGGGATAACTGCGCAGCTGCCTGTTGAATGTCAGCTGTCTGCCCGCGAAATATGGACTGGCGCGGAATCAGACGTCTGCGGCAGTATTTCCGCCAAAGTCCAGCCCCACGGCGCAGCAATGTTCAGACTTACACGCATTTAATGCAGGAGGAACGCATTTGAGCAACCTTACCTACGAATATATCCGCCGGAACAAGGATATACAGACATACATCAACTACGCGGACGCAGCGCTCAGCACCATAGGCTACACGGAGCATTCCAACGCACACGTTGAGCGCGCCGCCGCCACCGCCTACATGATACTCACCACCCTCGGGTTTGAGCAGCGCACCTGCGAGCTTGCAGAGATAGCCGCGTATATGCACGATATCGGCAACGTGATAAACCGCATAGACCACGCCCAGAGCGGCGCTGTAATGGCTTTTCGTCTGCTGGACAACCTCGGTATGCCCGCGGACGAGATATCCCTCATCGTGTCCGCCATAGGCAATCACGACGAAAACACCGCCGCTCCGGTCACACCGATAGCCGCGGCGCTCATAATCGCGGACAAGTCGGACGTCCGGCGGTCTAGGGTGCGTTCAGCAAACGGACCGTTCGTCCCCAGCAGCGAGAACCTCGCAAAGGACATTCACGACCGGGTTAATTACGCGGTGGAGAAGTCTGCGCTGTACTTCTCGGAGGACAAGAAAAGGCTCATTCTGGAGCTTTCCATAGACCAGGATATTTCCTCAATAATGGAGTACTTCGAGATATTCCTCGACAGAATGAAGCTGTGCCAGAGGGCGGCGGCTTTCCTCGGGGTCGAGTTTGGCTTGCAGATAAACGGCGCAAAGCTCGTCTGATTTTTCTGTGGTCACCTCTAAAAACCTTGTTTGAGTGAAAATGTGTATAGCACACCGCCTGCTTCAGTCAACAAGCGAAAGCTTTGCGGCGACGGCGTCCGTGCCGTCGCTTTGGGCTTTCGCTATGCAACATCGTGTTGCACCTCCTCGTAAGGCATACAGCCTTACTTCGTCGGCTTTCCTTGCATTCGGTGTGTCTTCCCCAGCGGGGGAGGTGGCACGTAGTGCCGGAGAGGTTGACCGACAGACCTCTACCCTTTTTCCCTTTTCAAACCGGTTTTTAGAGGTTCCCACCTGTTATTTTCTGGTATTATTCTGGAATATTGCCGGATTTTCACCGCAAATCATCAGGTTTTTGATAAAATTTGTGGAAAATTTAAAAAAGCACTTGAAATTCCAGAAATAATATAGTAAAATAAAGATATAGTGCTATGCCCGTTTTTACGGGCGGCTATCTTGTGCTTATTCTGATATAAGGAGAATGAATGATGATGGGCATTTTATCTGTTCACGGGTGCTTCAGCTCAATTACGGCTTCTTTTTACAGAATAAGTGCAACCAAAATTCAGAAAGTAGTGTAATTTAGCTGTATTTCCGCATACAGCTATTTTTATTTTCGGGTATGAAAGGACGATAATTATGGCAGAACAGAAAAAAGTCGGCATAGTTATGGGCAGCGACAGCGATTTTCCGGTCGTTCGCAAGGCGGCGGAGGCTTTAAAGGAATTCGGTATACCGTTTGAGATGAGGGTGCTCTCCGCGCACCGCTCCCCTGCCGAGGTCGCACAGTTCGCTAAGTCCGCGCGGGACAACGGCTTCGGCGTTATCATCGCGGCGGCTGGAATGGCGGCTCACCTCGCGGGAGCTATCGCCGGGAACACCACCCTGCCGGTCATCGCTATACCGGTCAAGGCTAAGGCGCTGGAGGGCGTGGACGCGCTTCTAAGTTCCGTTATGATGCCCCCGGGAGTACCCGTGGCAACAGTCGGGATAGACGCTGCTGCAAACGCGGGCTACCTCGCGGCTGAAATACTTGCTGTGACTGACGCTGAACTTGCGGACAAGCTGCTTGCATTCAAGAAGAAGCAGAACGAGAAGAACCTCGCCGTTGACGAAAAAATGCAGGAGACTGCAAAGGAAATTTAAGCACATAACCCCCACAGAGGGGCAGAAATACAACAATAATTCAAAGGAGATAATACCATGAGTTACACAAAGGCAGAACAGCTTTACGAGGGCAAGGCGAAGAAGGTTTTCGCTGTTGCCGAGAACCCCGACTACGTTATGGTGTCCTACAAGGACGACGCTACCGCATTCAATGGTCTGAAAAAGGGTCAGATATCCGGCAAGGGCGTCATCAACAACAAGATGACCAACTACATGTTC
>JBJFGA010000132.1:0-15229 GCA_051892275.1 Oscillospiraceae bacterium
ACACCAGAGGTGTTACCGGCTTCGTAGGACCGGGATCACAGCCCACTCCCCTCAGCGAAGAAGAGGTCAAGAACCTCGGAATCATCACGAAGGAGACCGGAGTTTCCTTCGATCCCGGCGACAGAGTTAGCATCAAGTCTGGCCCGCTGGAGGGCTTCGAGGGCGTAGTCAAGAGCATTGACACCGAACACAACACCGCAGATGTGGACGTTTCCATGTTCGGCAGACCCACTCCAGCAACGCTGGAACTCAGCGCTATCGCCAAAATCTGACGCAGCGACTGAAGGCTGCATCATCAACTTCAAGTTTTTTATGGAGGATAAAAAATCATGGCACAGAAGGTTACAGGATTTATCAAATTACAGATCCCTGCCGGAAAGGCAACGCCTGCTCCCCCTGTCGGACCGGCACTCGGTCAGCACGGCGTTAATATCATGGCATTCACCAAGGAGTTCAACGAGCGCACAAAGGATAAGGCAGGTCTTATAATCCCTGTTGTTATCACTGTTTACGCTGACAAGAGCTTCTCATTCATTACAAAGACCCCTCCCGCAAGCGTACTCATCAAGAAGGCTTGCAAGATCGAGAGCGGTTCCGGCGTTCCGAACAAGACCAAGGTTGCAAAGATCACTAAGGCTCAGCTCAAGGAGATCGCTGAAACCAAGATGCCCGACCTCAACGCAGCAAACATCGATACAGCTATGTCTATGATCGCTGGTACTGCTCGTTCCATGGGCGTAGAAGTCGTTGACTAAGACACAAAACACTACAACAATTACGATTCGTGGGAGGATTTATTCCGTTTGACCACAAGGAGGATTTTTAATGAAACACGGTAAGAAGTACGTTGAAAGCACAAAGCTCGTTGAGTCCGCAAAGGTTTACGAGTCCAACGAGGCTCTCGACTTAGTCTGCAAGACCGCTAAGGCTAAGTTCGACGAAACTGTGGAGCTGCACATCCGTCTTGGTGTAGACTCCCGTCACGCTGACCAGCAGGTAAGAGGCGCAGTTGTTCTCCCTAACGGCACCGGCAAGAAGGTAAGAACCCTGGTATTCTGCAAGCCCGAGAAGGAGCAGGCTGCTAAGGACGCAGGCGCAGATTACATCGCAGATAACGACACCGTTGCTAAGATCAACGGCGGCTGGATGGACTTTGAAGTTGTTATCGCAACCCCCGACATGATGGGCGTTGTTGGTAGACTTGGTAAGGTCCTCGGTCCGAGAGGTCTTATGCCTAACCCCAAGGCTGGTACTGTTACCCCTGACGTAGCTAAGGCTGTTCAGGAGGCTAAGGCTGGTAAGATCGAGTATCGTCTTGACAAGGCAAACATCATTCACTGCCCCATCGGCAAGGCTTCCTTCGGCGCTGACAAGCTTGAGGAGAACTTCAACGCTCTGATGGACGCTGTTGCAAAGGCTAAGCCGGCTGCTGCAAAGGGTCAGTATATCAAGAGCTGCACAGTTTCTTCCACTATGGGTCCTGGCGTTAAGGTAAACACCATCAGATTCGGTGTTTAATTACTGAACTAACATGATAAAGACCGTCCGGCGGACATTTCCAACGGACGGTTTTCGTTTAACGGAGGATAATATGAATATCGCTAGCTCAATATTAAGCACGGCGACTGCGCTGATAATGCTGATGACCGGCTGTTCATCGGCGACGGAAACACCCTCGCCCTCGGATACCGGCAGCGCCGCAGAAACCGTAGTAACTCAGGAGGACAGCATGGAGCTTACACAGAAGAATTTCACAGCAAATGAGCAGACCGTAAAGCTTATCGGCAGAACCGCAGAAGCAGAGGGTATCCGCTGGCTGGCGCTTTCCGCAAGCGGCATTGAGTTCACCTTCACCGGAACAAGCGCCGCAATAACAGTTGTCGGCGACAACATGGTGACCATGCCGGACAAGCAGGCTAGATTTGCGGTGTACATAAACGGCGAGAAAACCATGGACGAAATGGTTGACAGCGCCGAAAAAACCTACACCGTATTTACCGCGGACGAAGCCGCAGAAACCACCGTCAAGCTGCTGAAGCTGTCCGAGGCTGCGGAGTCCACAATGGGCGTCAAGGCTATTGATGTGACTTCAATAGGCGACATTCAGCCCACCGCTGAAAAGGAACTGAAGATCGAATTCATCGGCGACTCCATCACCTGCGGCTACGGCGTGGACGACGAGGATCGCGACCACCACTTCAAGACCGCCACCGAGGACGCAACAAAGGCGTATGCCTACAAAACCGCAGAACTGCTCGGCGCTGATTACAGCCTTGTTTCTTACAGCGGCCACGGTATTATTTCCGGCTACACCACCGCTGGCAATAAGGTAGCTGCACAGCAGATACCGCCGATATACCAGCAGTTTGCGAAGTCCTACGGCACCTACAACAGCATCTTCAACGTTGCTGACGTTGACTGGGATTTCAGCAGGTTCCAGCCGGATTTCGTAGTCATCAACCTCGGCACTAACGATGACAGCTACACCGCCGGTGACAAGGACAGAGTGCTGGAGTACGCTGACGCTTATGCGGAGTTCCTCAAGACCGTCCGCGAGAAGAACCCCGACGCACACATTATATGCTCGCTGGGCGTTATGGGCGACCGCCTGATGGTCGGCGTGAAAAAGGCGTATGAGAAGTACACCGAGGAAACCGGGGACAGCAACATCTCCACCTTCCACTTCAAGCCGCAGGACGGCTCCACCGGCTACGCAGCCGACTGGCACCCCACCGCAGCGACCCACGATATCGCAGCGGCAGACCTGAGCGAATACATCAGGTCGCTGATGGCGGAGTGATAAGCGCATATATTGCAGCCCGAGATATTCTCTCGGGCTGAACTTGTCGAAAAAGTTGAAATTTCATTTTTGATGGCTTCGAGCCATCAAAAATGTTTGGGGGAAAACTCTTGTTTCAACGACAAACGTTCCGTTTGTCCCCCGACCCGAACCACTTTAGCGCTATTGACGCGTATTACTGCGCTATCGCGCAGAGTGGTGGGGCGCTGCCCCACACCCCGCTTCCTTTTGTGTCAAAAGGAAGCGAAAACCATTTCGCTTCGCGAAAGAGTTTTTCGACAAGCTGCAGCCCGAGAGAATATCTCGGGCTGTTTTCATTTTGGTTGCAGGAGATAAGCGTTCACTTCCGCCATGTAGCCGGGGTGAAAAGAAGAAGTATCGGGAACAGCTCCAGTCTGCCCGCAAGCATATCGAAGATGAGCACGACTTTTGTCGGGGTGGAGAAGAATGCGAAGTTCGCGGTAGGACCAACCAGTTCCAGACCCGGACCAATGTTGTTTATCGTGGCGGCAACGGCGGTGAAGCTGGTTATCAGGTCGTGGTTGTCAAAGGATATGAGTATCAGAGAGAACGCAAATATCATCAGATATGCCACCATATAGCTGTTCACAGAGCGCACCGTTTCGTGCTCGATGGTGTGGGAGTCCATTCGTATCTTCTTCACCTGGTGCGGGTGGACCATGGTCTGAAGCTCCTTAACCATGCCCTTCAGCAGAATGATGATACGCGAAACCTTGATACCGCCGCCGGTACTGCCTGCGCACGCACCGATGAACATTATGATGACCAGCAGCGTGCGGGAAAGCTCCGGCCAGAGGTTGAAATCGGTGGTGGAGAAGCCGGTGGTGGATATGAGCGAAGCAACCGTGAACGCCGAGTGCCGCAGCGCCTCGCCGACGCTGTCATACAGGCTGGAAATGTTGAACGTAATGATGGTGATAGCGACTGCAACGATAATAAGGAACGTCCGCAGCTCGAGGTTGAATGCGTCCTTTATCTTTCCGGTAAGTATCAGGAAGTAACAGTTGAAGTTTATCGCGAACAGTATCATAAACACCGTTATCACTATCTGGATAAACGGCGAGAAGCTGCCCATGCTGGAATTCAGGAAGCCGAAGCCGCCTGTTCCCGCGGTGGCAAACGCGGTGTTGAGCGCCTGGAATACCGTCATTCCGCCGCACAGCAGCAGGATAAACTCTGCCAGCGTCAGCACGAAGTAGATGGAATACAGCAGCAGCGCGGTGGTCTTGACCCGGGGTACAAGCTTGCTGACCGACGGACCAGGGCTTTCGGCTTTCATGAGGTGCATGTTCTGCGCGCCGGACAGCGGGAGAAATGCCATGATGAACACCAGCACGCCCATTCCCCCGACCCAGTGGGTGAAGCTCCGCCACATCAGCGAGGCATGGGACAGCGCCTCCACGTCGGACAGAATGCTGGCGCCGGTGGTGGTGAAGCCGGACACCGTTTCAAACAGTGCGTCGATATACTCCGGTATCTCCCCGGTGAGGACGAACGGCACAGCGCCGAACGCACTTAATACAATCCAGCTAAGCCCGACGATAACGCTGCCCTCACGGGCATAAAGCTGCTTCTTTTTCGGCTTTTTCAGCACCAGCAGGCTGCCGATGAGCAGGCAGCCGCTCATAGCCAGCAGGTAGCTCCACAGGACGGTTTCGCCGTATATCAGCGCCGTCACCATCGGCAAAACGAGGAACAATCCCTCAAATAACAATATCCAGCCGAGGATAAAGGTTATCATTCTGTAATTCATTGAAACGCTCCGGTCATTTAAGAATGTCGGTGATATCGTGCAGCGCAAGCTGGCTGGATACGATAATAACCGCGTCGCCTATCTGTAAGCTATCGTGACCTCTGGGGATTATTACCTTCTTGTCACGCAGTATCGCCGCAACCAGCACGTCCGGCTTCAGCTCCATCTCCATCAGCGGAACGTCCACCGCCGGGGATTCTTCCTTGATGATGAACTCTGCGGCTTCCACCTTGCCCTTGATGATGTTATAGAGGGACTCCATGTTGCTGCCGATGGACTGGCTCATGGCACGGACATACCGCACGATATAGTCGGAGGTGATGTTTTTCGGGTAGATTATCGTGTCCAGGTCGAGGTGATTTATCACGCTGCCGTAGTCGATACGGTTTATCTTGGTCACCAGCTTGCAGCTGGAAATGCTCCTTGCAAACAGCGAAAGCAGTATGTTCTCCTCGTCGAGGTTGGTCAGCGCAACAAATGCTCCGGTGTTCTCCAGCCCGGATTCCAGCAGGATATTCTTGTCGCTGGCGTCGCCGTTTATAATGGTGACGTTCTCGTCAAGGGTCTCGCAAAGCTCCTCGCAGCGCTTCGGGTCTTTCTCGATCAGCTTCACCGACATGCCCGAGCGGATAAGCTGCTCGCAGAGGTAGTGACCTATCTCGCCGCCGCCGACTATCATAACGTCCTTCACCGAGTTGGTACGGTATTTTATCCTGCGGAAGAACTCCGCCGCCTTTCTGGGTGCGGCAACTATGGAGATAACGTCCTTTTCGCAGAAGATGAAGTCACCGTTGGCGATATGAACTTCGTCACCGCGCTCGACGGTGCAGACAAGTACGTCGCAGCGCAGCTTGGTAACTATCTCCTTGACTGCGCAGCCCACAAGCGGGCTTCCCTCCGGCAGGCGGAATTTCAGCAGCTCCACCCTTCCCCGTCCGAAGGTGTCAATCTTTATCGCCGAGGGGAAACGCAGCACTCTGGCTATCTCGACCGCCGCCGCCTGCTCCGGGTTTATGACCATGGCAAGCCCCAGCTCGTCCTTTAAAAACGGTGCGTCGGTGCAGTACTGCGGGCTTCTGATCCGGGCTATCGTCTGGCAGTTACCCGCCTTCTTCGCAAGAATACAACACAGCAGGTTCAGCTCGTCCGAGCCGGTGACCGCAATAAGCAGGTCTGCATGACTGATGCCGGCTTCCTGCTGGACGAGGTGGGTGGCACCGTTGCCCACTACCCCCATGACGTCATGCCGGGCGGCAATGTCGTGAACCTTCTCCGTAACGGTGTCGATAACTGTGATGTTGTTGCCTTCTTCGTTGAGCTGCTCGGCAAGCGCCTGACCGACCTTGCCGCAGCCGACTATGATTATATCCACGTTATGCTCCTTTTTTTCGCGTTTATGTACTCTATATAATATACACCATTTTGCGGGAAATGTCAATGTAAAGTGAAAATATAGCGTCTAAAACATTACATTTTATTTTTTTGCTTACATATTTATATTGACAATTCCGCACATTTATTGTAGAATAAATATATGTTTATTTTCATATATCTGCAATATTACTGTCTATATATGGAATATATACAGATAAATGCCAACGCAGGAAAGGGTGGTAGAATTTGTCAAAGCTGCATTCAATCAAGCTGCCGCATTACAGCGAGTCGGCGGAGCAGCTCACACGAAAGCTGCCTGTCCCGGAGGAAGTCACGATAAGCATGGCGCAGCACATCGGAGCGCCCTGCGATCCGCTCGTGGCGGTCGGGGACAGGGTACTTGTCGGGCAGAAGATAGGCGACACCGGAGCGTTCATGTCCGCGCCGGTTCATGCGTCCGTCAGCGGCGAGGTCACGGAGATAAAGGACGTGATGAACGTCAGCGGGCGGCTGTGCAAGACGGTGACGATAAAGTCGGACAACCGCATGGAGGTAAGCCCGGAGGTCAAGCCCCCGAAAATCGAATCGAGGGAGGACTTCCTCAAAGCGGTGCGGGAGAGCGGCTCGATAGGTCTTGGCGGCGCGGGATTCCCGACCCATGTGAAGCTTGCCTACGACCTCAGCAAGGTGAATATCGAATATCTGCTGATAAACGGCGCGGAGTGCGAGCCGTACATAACCTCGGACTACCGGGAGCTTATGGAGAACACAGACGCGGTGATCGGCGGCATAAAGCTGATACTGAAATGGCTGGAGATACCAAAAGCCATCGTCGGTATTGAAGCCGACAAGCCGGAGGCTATCTCAAAGCTGACAAAGCTCACCGCCGCAATACCCGAGATAGAGGTGAAGAAGCTCCGCAGCAACTACCCGCAGGGCGCGGAAAAGGTGCTGGTGCATTCCCTCACCGGGCGTATCGTAGGCGAGGGCAAGCTGCCCTCGGACGTGGGCTGCGTGGTGATGAACGTATCAACTGCGGGATTTCTGCACAACTATGTAAGGACTGGAATGCCGCTGGTTAAGCGCCGTATCACCGTTGACGGCAACATAGTGAACTCCCCCTGCAACTTCTTTGTCCCGGTGGGAACTCTGCTGCACAGCGTGGTGGGGTTCGCGTCCCTGAGAAAGCAGCCGGACAAGATAATCCTCGGCGGTCCGATGATGGGTAACTGCGCTTTTGACCCGGACACACCCCTCGGCAAGACCAACAACGCGGTGCTGCTGTTCAATGAAGCGCCGAAGTACGTGGAATCCCCCTGCATTCGCTGCGGGCGGTGTATTCGCGCCTGCTCGCTGAACCTCATGCCCACCGAGCTGGAGCATGCCTACGACAGCCGCGACCCGGAGCTTCTCAAAAAGCTGAAGGTCAATCTCTGCATGAACTGCGGCGCGTGCAGCTTCGTCTGTCCCGCAAGGAGAAACCTCGCGGAGAAGAACCAGCTCGCAAAGGACTTCCTGCGGCAGTATGAAGCCGCGCAGAAAGAGAAAGGAAAGTGAGGTGCAGTCATGAATAAGCTTATCGTTGAGCCGTCCCCGCATATCCGGGGCGCAATGTCCACCCAAAAGGTGATGCTGAACGTTATTATCGCGATGCTCCCGGCGCTGGCGGCGGCTACCGTTATCTTCGGGATAAAGGCGCTGGTGCTGACTGTCATCTGCTGCGCCTGCTGCGTACTGTTCGAGTGGCTGTTCTGCTTAGTCACCAAAAAGCCCCGCACCATCTCCGACCTGTCCGCGATAGTCACCGGAATGCTGCTGGCGTTCAATCTGCCGGTAGACCTGCCGGTTTACATGGCGGTAATAGGCTGCTTCGCGGCTATCGTCATCGTGAAAATGCTGTTCGGCGGTATCGGTCAGAACTTCGCCAACCCCGCTATCACAGCGCGTATCATACTCATGCTGTCCTTTACGGCAAGCATGACCACATGGACAAAGCCGTTCGCGTATCTCGACGGCGCGGACGCTGTGACCTCCGCGACACCGCTTGCGGCTGAGCCGGACGCGCTCCCCTCGCTGCTGGATATGTTCCTCGGCATACGGGGCGGCTGCCTCGGCGAGACCTGCGTTGCGGCGCTGCTGCTGGGCGGTGTGTATCTCTGCCTGCGCGGACTTATCACCCCCACTACCCCGCTGGCGTTCATCGGCACGGTGGGAGTGCTGACCCTGCTTTACAGCGGCTTTGACGTTAATTACACGCTGTATCAGCTGATGTCCGGCGGTCTGTTCCTCGGCGCAATTTTCATGGCGACCGACTACTCCACCACGCCGCTCACCCAGAAAGGCAAGCTGCTGTTCGGTGTCGGCTGCGGTATCTTCACGTTCCTGATACGGCAGTTCGCAAGTCTGCCGGAGGGCGTTTCCTACTCAATACTGCTGATGAACATTCTCACCCCGTACATCGACAAGATAACGCTCCCCAAGCCCCTCGGGGAAATCAAACCGCCGAAGGAGGTCAAGCAGAAATGAGTATTTCATTCAGACCTGCGCTGACCCTCGCCGCTATCGTGGCGATAATTTCGGCGCTGCTTATTGTAACCTACAACATCACCTACGTTGATACCTCCGGTGTGATAACCGACAAGCAGGCGGCTGCGGTGACGGCAATTTACGGCGGCTCTGACGCGGATTACGAGGTAGTCCCCGCCGCTGAATGGGGCGAGAAGCTCTCCCCTGAACTGAACGCGGATCTCAGCCGCATTTCAAAGGTTATCCGCAAGAACGACGGCAGCCTTGCCTTTGAAGTAGTCGTAAAGGGCTACAAGGAGGGCTTCGACATCATGGTGGGAGTTAAGGACGGCGCTGTGGCGGGAGTTTCAGTGGTTTCCGTCGGCGAGGAAACACCCGGTCTTGGCACAAAGACCAACGACCCGGCATTCCTCGATAACTTCAAGGGTATCTCCGGCAGTGCGGTGATAGTCAAGTCCACCCCCGCTGCGGACAACGAGGTGCAGGCGGTGACTTCCGCAACATTCTCCTCAAAGGGCGTGGCAAAGGCGGTAAACATCGCGCTGGCGGCTTATGAACAGTACACGGGAGGTGAGCAGAAGTGAGCTACCTAAAGGAATTTACCAAGGGACTTATCAAGGAGAACCCCACGCTGGTAACTCTGCTTGGCATGTGTCCCACCCTCGCCATTACCACAATGGCTTCAAACGCTATCGGAATGGGCGCGGCGGCAACATTCGTGCTTATCTGCTCGAACGTCGTTATCTCGCTGCTGAAAAAGGTGATACCCTCGCAGGTGCGCCTGCCCTCCTACATAGTTATAATCGCGGGCTTCGTTACGCTGGTGGGATTTCTGCTTCAGGCATACGTCCCGGCGGTGTACGACGCGCTGGGTATCTACCTGCCGCTTATCACGGTAAACTGCATTATCCTCGGCAGAGCGGAGATGTTCGCAAGCAAGAACAACGTTGCAGCCTCCGCACTGGACGGCGCAGGTATGGGCATAGGCTTCACGCTGGCTCTGCTGGCGGTGGGTTCGGTGCGTGAAATTCTCGGCGGCGGCACATGGTTCGGACTTCAGATATGCCCGGAATTTATTCAGCCGATGACGATATTCATTCTGCCCGCGGGCGGATTCTTCGTGCTGGGCTGCGTTATCGCGCTGGTCAACAAAATCACGAACCGCAAGCCCCCGGAGGCGACCGGCTGCGCGGCTTGTCCCAACAGAGAGGGCTGCATTTCCTGCCCCTCCGCTGAAGCAAAGAAAAAGGAGGAGAAGTAAATGGAGCTTGCAAAGAGCATGATGATAATTCTCCTGACCGGTATCCTGACGGACAACTTCGTGCTGTCGAAGTTCATGGGTATCTGCCCGTTCCTCGGGGTGTCGAAGAACCCCTCCGGCTCGCTGGGCATGGGGCTTGCGGTAACATTCGTAATGCTGGGAGCTACCGCGGTGACATATCCGCTGTATCAGGTGTTCCTCGTTCCGCTGCATCTGGAGTACCTCAACACTATCCTGTTCATTCTGATAATCGCGCTGTTCGTGCAGCTGCTGGAGATGTTCCTGAAAAAGTACGTCCCGGCGCTGTACAAGTCGCTCGGCGTGTACCTGCCGCTCATCACCACCAACTGCGCCGTGCTGGGTGTAACTCTGCTCAACATCGAGAGCAACTACAATTTCGGCGAAGCTATGGTGAACGCACTTGGCGCAGGTCTTGGCTTTATGGTCGCAATGCTGATATTCTCAGGGGTTCGCGGCAGGCTGGAGCGCTGCAGCGTCCCCAAGGCTTTCGCGGGTATGCCGATAACGCTGGTTGCTGCGTCTATCGTGTCGCTGTCCTTCCTCGGGTTCGGCGGTATCGTTGACGGGATTTTCGGAGGTGCGTGATGGATATTTTTATGACGTATATCCTGCCGGTGCTGATTTTCGCGGCAATCGGCGCTGCCGCCGGGATTCTGCTGACGGTAGGCTCAAAGCTGTTCCACGTTGAGGTGGACGAAAAGGTTTCAAAGATAATCGAAGCGCTTCCCAACGCGAACTGCGGCGCCTGCGGCTTCTCCGGCTGCGAGGGCTACGCAAACGCAGTCGCAAAGGGAGAAGCTCCCACCAACCGCTGCAAGCCCGGTGGAGCTGCGGCGGCGGAGAAGATAGCCGGGATAATGGGCAGCGAGGTACTGGCTGCGGTCAAGGAGGTCGCGTTCGTGCGCTGCAACGGCTGCCCCGGCGCCGTGGAGGACAGGTTCGAGTTTGACGGAACTCCCAGCTGCGCGGCGGTGGAGCGCTTCTACAACGGCAAGAAGATGTGCCGTACCGGCTGCGACGGCTACGGCGACTGCGTGAAGGTGTGCGACAACGACGCTATCTCGATAATAAACGGCGTTGCGGTGGTCAATCCCTCGAAGTGCGGAGCCTGCGGCAAGTGCGCGGCGGTCTGCCCGAATCACCTTATCGTGATACGTCCGGCTGAGAAGCCCTACGACGTGCGCTGCTCCTCAAAGGACAACGCGAAGGTCACCCGGGCGACCTGCAAGAACGGCTGTCTTGGCTGCAAGCTGTGCGAGAAGAAGTGCCCCGTGGGCGCTATCTCGGTCAGCGACAACCACGCGACCATCGACTACGAAAAGTGCACCGGCTGCGGAGCCTGCGCTGCGGCTTGCCCCGCAAAGTGCATAACGCTTATACAGCAATGCCAGTAACGATATGCCCCGGGCGTCCGTCCGGGGCATTTTCATGTCCAGGAAAAGCATAAATTGTAATAAAGCGTAGTATTTGGCACAATGTAAATCTCTAAATAATACGTGCACGAAATTGAAAATTCGGAATTCGGAATGCGGAATGCGGAATTATGGTGCCGCCTTGCGGCGGTAATTTAAAAAACAGGCGGCTTATTATGTGATATTGTTACAGGTCACATGTAAATAAAAACAATTGCGCCTTTCAGCTTGCATCAAATTTGAAATCCGTCCGGCAAAGCCGGACACATTCAATTCCGCATTCCGAATTTGTAATTTACACTCACTTTTTACTTATCGATATACAAATCAATTACGATTTATCAAGAAAAATCCCCCTCTGGAATGTAAGATTTATACGAAAATACACAACATATTGGTTGACATTTTGGCAAAAATGTGCTAGAATAGAGATATCAATAAACCCGAAGCGAGGTCGTTTTTATGAAAAAGAAAAAGTCACTTGGTACCAGGATAACGCTGGCGGTCATGCTAGTCATGGCTTACGGCATTCTGTCCGCCGGGATAACCGGCATGGTCTGCCTGAACAAGCAGAGCCAGAGCGAGATGAAGAACTCCATGGCGGAAAGAGTTTCATCGGCGGCAAATCTCGTCAGCTCCACAGTGTCGCATTACAGCGAGATGATAGCGATACTTGACGGCACCACCGCCCAGGCAAACAACATCATCGCAACTGACAGCGCAATAGTTGAGATAAACACCCGCTCCACCAGCTCCCCTGGCATCACCACCAACGACGAGGGCTACATAGTCATCACCGCCGCTTATGCAAAGGGCGTTGCTTCCATCACCACCAACACCGAATGGCTGGTCGACGTGATGAACACAATGCACACATCAGAATCCACCGAGTTCTACCTGCTGAACAGCTCCGGCTCGATAATGGCTTCTATGAACGGCACCCTCGCCGCGGAGGATATCTCGAAATACCTCGAAAGCAGCAAGATGCAGA
This sequence comes from Oscillospiraceae bacterium, assembly GCA_051892275.1. GTDB lineage: Bacteria > Bacillota > Clostridia > Oscillospirales > Ruminococcaceae > CAG-115. The sequence continues at coordinate 12,160 of JBJFGA010000132.1, forward strand.
CCGCTAATATCGGCGGCAAGTCCCGGGTCATCTACTCGACAAATATCCCCAACACCGACTGGACAGCCTTTGTCAGCTGCGACGAGAGCGAATTCACCGGCAACTCCCTTCTGGCGCTGCTGATAATGATAGGCTCGACCGCCGTCTGCTTCGCTGTGGGCGCAGTTATAATCCGCCGCTTTGTAAGACGGATAATCGACCCGCTCCAGACCGTCAACGACAAGATACTCGACATGGCGGCTGGAAACCTGTCCTCCGGCAGCGTTGAGGTGTACACCGGCGACGAGATACAGACCCTCGCCGAAGCGGTGAACTCCATGGCGGACTACACCGAAGCCATCATCAACGACATTAAGAACGTTGCCGCAAAGATAGCGGCAGAGGATCTCACCGTAGACCCGGAGGCGGAATATATCGGCGACTATATCCCGATAAGAGACGCGCTTTACGGCATCATCAACAGCACCAGCAACGTTGTCAGCCAGATAGAGGTGTCCAGCCGTCAGGTGTCTGAAGGCTCCGCAAACATGAGTGACAACTCCACCACCCTCTCCCATGCCGCCGCTGAACAGGCTGCCACCATTGAGGAGCTTAACGCTTCCATCGTGGAGATATCAGACAACATCACCGCGAACGCAGAAAGCGCTGCCCGGGCTAAGACCCTCGCGGACGACTGCCGCGCTATCGTTGACCAGGGCAACGTAAAGATGAACGATATGGTGCGCGCTATGGAGGAGATAAACGAGACCTCCGCCCAAATCGCGAACATCATCAAGACCATCGAGGATATCTCCTTCCAGACAAATATACTGTCCCTCAACGCGTCCATCGAGGCAGCAAGAGCCGGTGAAGCCGGTAAGGGCTTCGCCGTAGTTGCGGGCGAGGTAGGTCAGCTTGCAGGCAAGACCGCCGAGGCAGCCAAGAATACCACTTCCCTCATCAAGACCGCGCTTGTCGCTGTCGAAAACGGCACGGTAATGGCGAACGCCACCGCAAAAATGCTGAAGAAGATCGTCACTGAAACCGACGACACCGCAAAGGTCATCGACCAGATCGCCGCAGCTTCACAGATCCAGGCGGACAGCGTTAAGCAGATACTCGTGGGCATGGATCAGATCTCCAACTCGGTGCAGATGACCAGCGGTTCCTCCGCGGAATGCGCTGCCTCTGCGGAAGAGCTTTCCGGACAGGCGAAGGTGCTGCTTGAACTGGTGCAGAACTTCAAGGTCGCACCCCCCAGCAGACGCAGAAGAAGACACAAGCCTGCCGCAGCCGCTGATACCACCGCGCCGGCAGCAACTACCACCACAACTCCTGACAAGACCGGCAAGCCGGACGTGACCGCAGCTCCCGCCGAAGTACCGGCAGAAAAGCCCGCAGACGCTCCTGCCGGAACCGCAGAGAATACTGCCGCCACTGAAAAGAAAGAGCCGGAAAAGAAAGCTGATAAGCCAGAGAAACCCTCCAAAAAGACAAAGGCTAAGGATAATGCAAAGGAAGTCAAGGCAGAGGTAAAGCCGCAATCAGCTGAAAAGCCTGCGGAGAAATCCGCGAAGCCTGCTCCCGCCGAGCAGCCAAAGCAGGAGAAGAAGCCGGAAACAGAACCTGCCACAGATAAGAAGCCGGCAGAAAAACCTGCCGCCGAAAAACCTGCTGCCAAGCCGACGGTAAAGCCTTCAGCAAAGCCGGAAGCAAAGGCTGAACCACCCAAGAGAACTATCGTTTTAGACGATGACAAGTACTGATTACGGAGGAACACATCAATGAGCATTTCAAAGACAGAATTCGGTTTTTTCAGGGGCTACAAGTGCTGGCTTCTGACACTCACCAACAGCAAGGGCGCAGTGGCTAAGCTCACAAACTTCGGCGGCGCAGTAGTCGGTCTGGAAGTTCCGGACAGGAACGGAAACAACGCAGACGTTGTGCTTGGCTACGACACGCTCCAGGAGTACGTTGACGGTAACTCCTCCCACGGCGCATTGGTCGGCCGCTACGCCAACCGTATCGGAAAAGCAAAGATCACCGTTTCCGGCAGGGAATATCAGCTTTCCTGCAACGACAATAAGGTGAACACCCTGCACGGCGGCTTCTTCGGCTACAACAAGCGTGTGTGGACCATCGACGCGATGGACGGCGGCGACGAGCCTTCCGTGACCTTTGGCTACATCAGCCCGGACGGCGAGGAAAACTACCCCGGCACGCTGAAGATAGCTGTCAAGTACACCCTCACCAACACAAATGCGCTGGTGATAGACTACACCGCAGTTTCCGACGCAGATACCGTGGTGAACCTCACCAACCACTCCTATTTCAACCTCAAGGGCGCAGGCAACGGCGACATCAAGGACCATGTGGTGCAGATAAATGCAACCCAGTACACCCCGGTGGACGAGCTGCTTATCCCCACCGGAAAGCTCGCCTACGTTGCCGGTACCGCGTTTGACTTCATGACCCCGAAGAAGGTTCGCGAGGACATGGATAACGGCAGACTGCCCAACGGCTACGACCACAACTTCATTCTCGGTGAGCCGGGAGTTATGCGAACCGCAGCCGAGGTTTACGAGCCGGAGAGCGGACGCGTCATGACCGTAAAGACCGATAAGCCCGCGATACAGTTCTATATCGGCATAGGACTTGACGGAGAGAATGGAAAGGGCGGCAGCAAGTACGAAAAGTACGCCGGATTGTGCCTCGAGAGCCAGTTCTCCCCCGACTCACCCAACCAGCCCCAGTTCCCCAGCTGCGTTTACAAGGCAGGTCAGACCTACCGCTTCACCACCAGCTACGAGTTCTCCGTAAGATAATTTCTGACCCCCGGGTTCTTACCGGGGGTTTTTCAGCGGAAACAGCTTTTTGTGCAACGTGCACACTTGAAGTATTACGATGAATGTCCTTTATGTGCATAAAATAAAATCAAAATTTTTTTAAAAAAACGCTTGACATTTTTCGCGAAATGGTGTATAATACAATAGTCGTCAGGAAACAGAACAAAACCTGGTGAACGGAAATGATGGGAGTTTAGCTCAGCTGGGAGAGCATCTGCCTTACAAGCAGAGGGTCATAGGTTCGA
>JBJFGA010000133.1:0-15194 GCA_051892275.1 Oscillospiraceae bacterium
AATAAAAAATTGTTTATGTATAACCCCAGCGGAGCTATATCCTTTGTCATGCACCCGATAATAGCGGTTCTTATCATGCGACTATCTTGTGCTGTATACACATTATAGCCTATCGTCGGAAAAATTGCAAGTGTTTTTTTGGTTTTTTTCCGCCATATAAATATTTTCGTTAAAATTAATCTATTTTGCAGGCTATGTTTTGTGCAATTTAGTACGAGGTTTTGTATCAAACCCGTGTAAATTACATCTGCAATTTATTTTACACAGATTTTATACTGCTGGTAAAATGAGCACCGGGGAAGTACCCACGACGACATTGCTGACCACGCCCGCCTTGTTAGACCCACCGAACGCAAATTCTCCCGTCCTGTAGTGGTCTGGCAGGGGCATAGCCGGAGCCGGAAGCGTTGTGTCCGGAACGACCGTCGCGCCGACAACCTTTCCGTTCCAGACATGCACCTCGATATACGCTGTAAACATATTGTGCAGTGTGTCCGCCATAAATGAAAGGAATTCAGACCCTCTGTTAGGTACATAGTCCGGCGCCTTTACTCGGTCCACCGTTGTCCAGTGGTCAACGCCGTCCAGCCAGTCGCTTGCACCGTTGCCCCCGGTAAGCTGCCAGTATCCGTCCTCCGCCACTATGGTGAGCGTCTGCTCTCCGCCAATATAAGCAGTGGCGCTGGTGTCCATTAACGTAAAGAATTCAGTGGCGCGGTCCCTGACCTCTTTCGCCGCCTGATTACCCGCAGCCACTCTGGAATCCATAACTGCGCCCATAAGCGTCGGGATAAGTATCGCCGCCAGTACGCCGATTATCGCAATAACTGCGACCAGCTCAACCAGCGTAAACCCTTGGTTCTTAGCCGCTCTTTTCATATTATCACCTTTCCCGGAACCAAAACCGGAAAGCCAAAGCCTGCCGCCCAAGGCGCAGCCGCCTTTGGCAGTTCCGCCTCTCCGATACGTCATCTTTTTCGCTGACGATTTTCTCGGCGGGTCGAATGCTGCTATATCGGCAACACCCTGATAACGGCAGGCATAAATTATGTAGATACTTTTACCAAAACCAACCAGATCAGATAGACAGATATCTTCTGTACTCGTTCGGATCCTGACATCTGGACAGAGCTACCTCGTTTGTGATCTTGCCCATATTAACAAGCCGCGCGAGGTCTTGGTCAAGGGTGAACATTCCGTTCTTCTTACCAGTCGCGATAGCAGTCGGGATCTGGAATATCTTACCTTCACGGATCATCGCTCTTACTGCGTCAGTAGCCGCCAGGATCTCCAGCGCCGCACATCTGCCCTTGCCGTCCGAGGTGGGAACGAGGGTCTGGGAGATGATGCCTACAACGGAGTTCGCCAGCTGCGAACGGATCTGACCCTGGGAGTGCGGGGGATATACGTCGATGATACGGTCGATGGTTTCAGCTGCACCGGTGGTATGCAGTGTCGAGAATACAAGGTGACCGGTTTCTGCCGCGGTTACCGCTGCGTTGATGGTCTCAAAGTCACGCATTTCTCCGACCAGTATAACGTCCGGGTCTTCACGAAGCGCTGCTCTCAGCGACCCTGCGAAGCTGTCAACATCCTGTCCTATCTCACGCTGATTTACCATTGACTGCTTGTGGGTGTGCAGATACTCGATAGGGTCCTCGACCGTGATGATGTGGCAGTTCTTAGAACGGTTGATGTGGTCTATCATCGCCGCCAGCGTTGTGGACTTACCGGAACCGGTAGGACCTGTAACCAGAACCAGACCACGGGGCGCCATAGCGAACTCGCCCAGCGTTCCCGGCAGGTTGAGGTCTGCAAGAGTAGGGATATCGTTTCGAAGCAGACGTATCGCCACAGCATGGTAGCCTCTCTGGCGGTACACGTTGACTCTGTGACGGAAGCCTGCGGTGGACACATACGAGAAGTCGGTGTCCAGACCCTTGGATATCTGTGACTTGTGCTTTATAGAGGTTATCTGGTTGATTATATTAACGATTATCGGCTCAGTGCAGTCGGGATATCCTGACAGTTTCCTGATAGAGCCGTGCAGTCTTACGACCGGCGGCAGACCCGCGGTGAAGTGCAAGTCCGAGCAGCCCAGCTCGCGCGCTTCATCAAGGATCCTGTTGATATCCATTATATTGTTCATACCTTCCACGTTAATTACGCTCCTTTATCATAGAATTATTCCGGCGGCGGCACCCTCGTCTGCCCGGCAGCAGCGTTCTCATTCCGCACGGCGTTCCGTTGTCCGTATACCGTCATGAAACCGCGCTCCCGAAGCGCCGAAGTTCCCACCAAAGAAAAATCAAACCGTATAGGTTGCCTTTACCAGCTCGTCCATGGTGGTTCTTCCTTCAAGAACCATCTTTGTTACGTTGTCACGCAGCAGCAGCGTACCGTTTTCGGTAGCCTTTGCGCCTATCTCCTCAGCGGTAGCACCCTTGGAAATAAGCTCCTTTATGTCATTGGAAGTAACGATTATCTCATGGATAGCGGTACGTCCGGAATAACCCGTTCCTCTGCACTTCTTGCAGCCACCCTTGTGCGGCTGGCAGATCTTTACCGGCTTATCCTGACTCACCAGCCGCAGGTCTGCGGGGTCGGTCAGGGTGACGGTCTCCTTGCACTCATTGCACAGCAGCTTAACCAGACGCTGTGCGATGATGCCTACCAGCGAAGAAGCGACCATGTATGGAGCAACGCCCATGTCCACCAGACGGACGATAGTTGAAGCTGCGTCATTGGTATGCAGTGTGGAAAGCACGAAGTGACCGGTGATAGCTGCTCTGATCGCGATATCCGCAGTTTCACCGTCACGGATCTCACCGACCATTATGATATCCGGGTCCTGACGCAGAATAGAACGAAGCGCCGCCGCGAATGTCATGCCGGCCTTTGCGTTAATCTGACACTGGTTTACGCCGTCTATCTTTTTCTCGACAGGGTCTTCGACCGTAACGATGTTTACGTTAGGTTTGGACAGCTCGCCGAGGGTAGCATACAGCGTTGTGGACTTACCTGAACCGGTAGGACCTGTAACCAGCATAACTCCGTTCGGGCAGCGGATTATCTGCTTGAACATCTCGTAGTTGTAATCCGTCATACCGAGGTCGGTTATCTTTCTTGTCTTTTCGTCTGCGGTGGAAAGAAGTCGGATAACGCACTTCTCACCATATACGCAGGGGATAGTAGATACACGGACGTCAAGGTTTACTCCGTCGATGGTCATACCGAAACGGCCGTCAAGCGGTATTCTCTTCTCAGCGATATTCATACCGCCGAGTATCTTTATTCTTGTGATAAGTGAGTTGTGCAGCGCAATGGAAACCTTCATTGCCTCCTGCTCGACCAGCTCGCCGTCTATTCTGAAACGGATCCTTGTTCTGGTCTTGAACGGCTCAATATGGATATCTGAAGCGTTTATTCTGAAAGCAGTCTCGACCATGGTGTTTACCAGTCGAACGATAGGAGCGTTGTCTACACGTTCGCCGGACTGTACGTCCGCCTGGGAAGCTGCGGCAGCTGCGGCAGCCTCGTCGTCCAGCTCGTTCATAACCTTGTTAACGGTCTGCTGGGAGTAGAACCTGCCGATGGCCTCTTCTATCTGGGTCTTTGTGGAGATCTGGGGTACTATCTCCATACCGGTCTGGACCTTCAGTTCCTCAAAGATGTAGAAATTGATCGGGTCGTTTGAAGCCACCAACAGACGGTTGTTATTCATATCAAAGGCGATTACCGTCTTTTCCTTTGCCGTCTGCTCCGGTATCTTCATTACGGCGTCCTTGTTTATCTGGACTGAAGCCAGATCCACAAACGGTACCTTCAGTCTGATGGAAAGCGCCTGCGCCAGCTGCGTTTCAGACACCAGCCCCATTTCCAGCATTACGTCGCCGAGCATCTTTCCGCCGCTGGATTTCTGCTTTTCCAGAGCCTCCCCCAGCTGCTTTTCGTTGATGAATCCGTTCTCTACCAGTATCTGACCGATAGGCAGATTTCTGATTGGTCCAGCCATTGTGCACATTCTTCCTTTCAGGGTATTTGGCGGTGGCAGCCGCCGTATAAAGCCGCGCCATGCGGAATTATTTCTTTATTTTAATGCAGTATTACATAAACACCTTGCAAAATCCGGAAATTTGTGCTACAATATAACCAGCTTTTTGAAAGGAGTCATGACAATGACAGCAATTGATATCGTGATTTGTGTATTCGTGTTCGTCTTTGGCTCGGTTATCGGGAGCTTTCTGAATGTGGTGATCTACCGCACTCCGCTGAAGCAGTCGATAGTAACAGAGCCGTCCCACTGCTTCTCCTGCGGAAACAAGCTGAAATGGTACGACATGTTCCCCATCTTCAGCTGGCTGATACTCCGTGGGAAATGCCGCTTCTGCGGCGCTCCGATCTCTCCACGCTATATGATAATGGAAGCGCTGTGCGCGGTATCCTATCTTGGTGCATATCTTGTATACGGCTTCTCATGGGAGTTCGCCGTTGCTTGTGTTTTATTCGCTGTGCTGATAGTGCTAAGCGAAATAGACATCGACCACTTCGAGATACCCTACTGGTGCAGTATCACTGTTGGCGTACTCGGGATCGCGTCCTTCTTCATACCCTGGGGCGAGGCTCTCTCTGCGCCGTGGTATGAGCGCCTCATCTCGCTGGGAGTTGTGGCGGTAATGTTCTTTATACTTGTGCTGGTCGGCGGCATGGGCGGAGGTGACCTCCAGCTTATGCTCGGCTCGTCGCTGCTGCTTGGTTATCGTGTATTTCCGGCGCTGTTCATCGGTATCGTACTCGGAGCCATCTACGGCGTTGTAAAGAAGATACGCGACAAGAACGCAGAAAAGGATATCACCAACCAGATACGCGAAATAGCACTTGAATGGTATCAGAACCAACTCGACAGTGACATCGGTTATGTGACCGAAGGTCACGACGACATCATCGTCGGAAACATCTCCGGCGGGCAGCCGGACATCGAGTGGGAATTCCTTGACGAAAACGCATGGAAAGGCGTTCCCGACAAATCCGCCCTCAGCCGGACGATCCGCGAAAAGATCACCACCGAGCGCGAAGGTACATTTAAGATCTGTATAAGAGAGGATCAGGTCGAAAAGGTGAAGTATTCACGCCGAATGGTATTCGGACCTTTCCTTGCCGTAGGTATTGCGACGGCGTTCCTGTTCGGCAGCCAGATCATCAGCTGGTACATGGGCATCATGTTCCCGGGCTGAAGCCTGAACTTAACCTAATTTTTCCGCACCGCAGGCCATGCGGTGCGGAATTGTTTTTGTCAGGTGGTGCCGGTGGGCGCCAGTCTTCTTACCACATAGTAGATGAATATATCGCGCTGCCCCTCTGACGCGGACTCAAAGCTAAGCATTGTGTCATCAACAGGATTGGGGTTTTCCGGAAGCATCTTGAGGTAATAATACTTTTCGTTGTTAGTCTTGTCCTCTGTGAGCATACCCTTGATAGCTCTAAGCTCGGAAACGCCCGAGCCTTCGAAAGCCTTGGACCTTCTTTCCTTGTCCCTGTACGCACAAATCTTGATGTTGAGTGCGTCCGCGCGGTATTTGTCACCGCTGTTGTAGATCTCATCCTCGGTGCTGCCGAAGTCATCGTTCAGCGTCTTGCTGATATCCACAGTCAGGTAAAGGTCCTTGTAAAGGCAGTCGCTGAAAACTTTCTTGCTGTCAAGTGAAACTGCGGTCAGCGAACCGTTGGTCTTGTTTACAGTCTCGTTGCAGAGGAAATACTGACCGGTTGAGCTGTCATAGCGCAGGCTTATGCACTTTAGCAGATACTTTTCCTTGCCATCTGCGAGCATGGAGCCAGAGCCGTCCTTGTTTGCGTTGGTGCAGAACTTCACCATTTCGCTGATGATCGCCTGACAGCCGCTGCCGGAAAGGTCCGACTCGCTCACATAGCTGAAAACAGCAACCTGGTTGGCGTTTCTGACGCTTCTGTTGATGTATTCCTCAACAGCAGTAGCGACATTCTCCGCAGTAAGGTCGGTCTTGTCGTCGTTGAAGCTCCTTATTATCGGATTAATAAAGATCATCATACCTGCCATGAGTATTGCCAGCAGCGCCACGGAAACTACCATTTCTACAAGGGTAAAGCCCCCGGAGGAACGCTTTTTTAGTAAACGCTGTAATCTTTTCATAATCAGCCCCCTGTACGCCGTTACTTCTGACTACCGGCAAAGACGTTGGGGTATATGCCATTCTCGTCGAGAACATTGCCTTCGCTGTCATAGGTCTTGCCCTGGTAAGGCTTGAATACATAATAGTTGCTTGTGTTCTTGTTGCTTGTCTTGAGGTCGTCGCTGTAACCGAACAGCTTATTCAGATCAACGGAATTAGCGGTATCATTATTCATGTAGGAATCCAGCGGGCTGGACAGATCGAGATAGACACCGAATTCACCGAAGCCGGGTGCAAGGATACAGCCGGAGCCGTCGTCCTTATGCACCGTGCTTGCAATTCTAAAGGTACCCTTTGTGGGAGTAGTTACCTCATAACCAGCCTTCGGGGAGGTCAGCAGACTGAAGTCATACGGCTTTTCAGTGCTTGCGGTCTTCTTGGAGGTTATCTTGCCGCAGCCAACCACAGTAATGCCGCTCGGCAGGTCAAAGTTGATCTTTGCAAAAGACTTATAGAAGTCCGACATGAGTGCCGAAGCGTTGACCTGGAGCGAAACATAATAACGGTTCTTTCCGTTGCTTTCATCGTCAGGCGCCTTCACCATGTACATAGAAATATTACTGATATCGGACGAACCGTAGATGTTAGAGATCAGACGGCTGTGTACGCTTCCGCCTTCGTCGCCGCTGTTGGAGGGCTTATCATTGCCCGGCGCGGCGTTCGGCTCGGTTTTGTAGTCCAGGTCACCCTGAATGTAGTTCAGGGTGATCTGATTGTCCGCGTCATCGGGATTGGGGTCGCCGATTGAATAGTCCAGTGGAATAGTCTGAATAGACGCACCATTCTTATCCACGAAATCCAACGTTACGGTATGCCTGTCTGAAGCGTCATACTCGCCAGTCTTGACCTGCTTGCTTCTGTAATAAACGTTTTCCTGATTTGCGATCTCCGCCTGAAGGTCAGTGTTCTCCTGCTTTGCCAGGAGCGTCTGCTGTAAGATAGCGGAAACCATAGCCGCCATTATCGCGAAGATAACGAACGCGACCATAACTTCAACCAGCGTGAAGCCGCGCTTGCTTCTTAATTTCTTGATCATTATAGGACTCTCCTTCCGGCATTAATAACCATGAACACGCCACTCACGGTTTCCTGCTGGAGTAAAGTAACCAGAAATATCCATTCCATCTCCGGCGATTTCAGTAATGCTCTGGTCAGGAAGTGCGAATACATAAGTATAAGTACCTGCCATGATGTAGTCCGAAACGATCAGACCGCCAACACTCTTAAGACCACCGCCCTGTGCCATATCGACATACGTCATATACGGCGCATAAACGTAACCGAAGAATACATTATTCATAGGATTGGTATCGCCGGGAGTTGCAAGACGGATATCTGCGCTCTCCGAGCTGGATATTAAGAATATGTTTACATTGGGAAGCTGTTCTTCTCCGTTATATGTGTACTTGCCGTAATACTTGGACTTTTCAACTCTTCCGTCGCAGTAGCATGTGTTCTCCTGAAGCTCGCCTTCAACTATTGTTTCGTGCTTCTTACACTTATGTGCAGTATAGTCCTTGCCCTCGTCGTCCTTGAGCGTGATCTCTTCGTACTCGCAGGCCGCGGTGCAGCTGTCCGCGTGGTGAACGCTGTTCTGTGCAGTGGTAGGACTTACCCAGCTTCCTCTGTTGAAGAAAGGCAGGGTTCTCTCGACTCCATTTGTGGTGCTTGTCTTGCCAGCCGGGTCATAGGAACCGCCGTAAGCCATGAACCACGCATAGTGTCCGAAGAACTCCTGGAAGGTTGACTCATACACGATACTTCTTGTGTAATCTACTGTCTTATCCGGTTTCAGTACAGTGTACTCGCCGACATTGACAACGAGATTGCCGTCACCAATGGTGATAATGTTTATCTGGTTAGACGAGCCCTCTCTGTCGTAGGTCTCGTTCCATGAGATCTTTCCGGTCAGGGCGTTCTCTACAATCGGCATTTGGGTCTCGGAGTCGATCATCGGCTCGCGCTGTGTCGGACGCCACGAGAACGTATCCTCAATTCCATCGTTATCGGTGTCACGGTTAGCGAGAAGGTTGATAACAAGCGTATTACCTGCATCACCGGTATCGAAGATAATGGTCGGAACGCCGTAGTTACCGCCGTAGTTATAGATATGCTGGATAGTGCAGTCGCTGTCGATAGTCCGTACATAGCATGGCTCATAAGCCTCAACGGCGTCCTGATAGGACGGGAAGCACTTAGCTATCGCCTGCTTTATAGTATCGTTCGGGAAACCGTTGTACTGATCCTGCATCTTGTTGGTATAATAGCCGCAGAAGTTGATATCAACGATACTGCCGGAATCCTTGACTGTCCACTTGGGATATACAGACTTACCGATCTTTTCGTCGATCATCATCTGTGTATCGGATACATTGTAAGCGTTATTCGGTAAATTTGCGTCGATCCATGTCAGGATAGCGTCAGAACCGTCGTTCTTTACAGCGCTGGTCCACTTGCCGTCGGTATAGGAAACAGACATGTTGCCGAAGCTGATACGGCTTGCGTCAACGCCATCTCCGCAGATTATCTGACCATTCAGGTAGATTTTGCCGTCGATATTGTACCACTTGCCAGTGGCATTGGAATCAATGATAAGGTTACCATTGACGTACAGATTGCCGTGAAGATTTATCATGCCGCCGCCGAGAGTGCAGTTACCCAGGACATACAAATCGGTAGGCTCATTCTCGTCACCGGTGACAAAGCCGAGGGAAGACTGTGTGCAGTCAAAGTCGCCGCCTACGAGGATACGACCTCTCAGTGCGCTGGTCTCCAGATTATTGGAAGTAGCGCTGCCGCCGAGATCGAACTGATAAGGTCTCTCTACAACGGTCAGATTGTTGCCGATTACCCAGTACTCTGGCTCATCGGTCTCTACCGGGGTCGCACTGTTGTGCGAAAGCTCAAGACTTCCTGCGCAGATAAGCGGGCAGTTCATGTCGAGGGCACCCTTATCGTAGTCACTTCCATCGATCTGACCGATCTTTACATACTCGTTATCGAAGAACACCTGGGAATCGTAAGTACCAGAGTTGATGATAACGTCGTTCGGCAGATAACCTGTCGCTGTAAAGAAGTTATTTATCGTTGGCGGATCATACTTTACCTCGCGGTCTCTGGTTCTCATGATAGTATGAGTGGTCTCAATGATACCGTTCTTTTCTGCGGTAACAGCGATATCATATACATACCATGTAACGTCGTCAATTATCTCATTATCCAGTCTTGTTATCAGCACATCGACCGAATCCAGAAGACCACCGGAGCTTTCAGTGATATCATTAGCGGTAGTCCGCACGGTGTCACCGACCGCAAATGTGTCAACATCTGCGATGGTATCGACCAGCTTTGCGGAAAGCTTTTGAGCGGAATATGACGATTCATCACTCGCGTTGCGTATCAACGCAACAACAGCGTCCGCCATTGTTGATGACGAAACATACGCCTGCTCCTGGTCAAAAGTTGCATACTGCACCTGTCTGGAAGAAAGCACGGACATATACATAGCCGTGACCAGCACGATCAGAGCCGCCATTGTGCTGACGACCATGAACAGTGCGCTTCCACACGGTGAGAGGTATTTTCTCAATGCGTGTTTCATTTTGATTCCTCCAATGCTTGTCACGCAAATATGCCGCTCCCGCACCGGCGGCGAGTCCCTCGCAGCGCGGCGCAGAAGTATAATTAACTGTATTGATGAGCCTGTAAATAATACAGACGCATAACCGGGATTTATTCAGCGTCCTGCGCCGCGATAAGGTCGGTAGGATCCTGCATGCGCTCGATGCTGTACATTACGAGTGTAACGCCCATCTGGCGGGTGTTTCCTTCGAAGGAGGTATCCTTAGCGTCCTCGTCCTCATTGTTCTCGTTATTCGGATTCTGTGCAGTGTTATCGGCAGCGGCGCCAGTGTTAGCCTTTTCGCCGACATCCTTCAGGATCTGTGTAGTTGCCTCAGCCTCGGACTTCTCCAGAATTTCGGCAGCGATCTCAGCGTACTTCTTCTCAACTTCGGAGTAGGTCACAGTGTAGCCGCTGGAAAGACGGATAGCCTTTCTTACGTTGTTGCCGTTTTCCTGCTTAACATAGTTGTTTACGATGTCCACGAACTTGAGCATATCCTCGTCGTTCAGTGTGGTGACGGTAAAGGACACGTCGATCGCGCCAACGGTCTGGTTCGTTGACAGCGCAGACTGAAGTATCGAGGTCCTGTTCTGTGCCTCGATCTCTTCCTCGGTAGCCTCGCGGCCCTGTGTCGCGTATGTCTTGAGGTCGTACTCAACGGTAGGCTCAGTGTAGAAGTTCACGCCGAGGGAAGCAACAGAGGGGGAACCGATGTCAAGAGAATCAACAGCGATGTTCACGCCGTTGTCCTTGCAGTACTGAATGAAGTTTCTGATCTCGTCGTCCGCCTCATACGGCTGCATTTCCTCGAAGAACATGTCTGCGATATTGCGGCCTTCGTCGTAAGCTGCGACAACGTCCTGACCGAGCTGATCCCTGGTAGCAGCCCTGTCTACCGCAGCGGAAAGTTCCTTCTGCTTGTTTACGAGTGTTGCGCTGTCGGTGCCGATCGCCTCAAACTTAGGTACAATGAAGAAAATAACACCGAGTACAAGTAAAATTATAACTGCGATTACCAGAACGGCAATTCTTTCCTGTTTAGTGAGCTTCATTATTCAGTTACCTCCCCATTTTCTTCAGGCTGCGGGTCGAGGTCGATGGAAGTTGCATTTTCCTCGTCCGAACCAGCTCTAATATTCATGCTCAGAGAGAAGGTAAATACAGTGTCGTACTTTTCCTTTTCGGTGCTGAGTACAAGGTATCTGTTCCCCAGAGAAGAATTCATCTTGGTAAATCCGCTGTACGAAACGTTCTGGAAATAAGGATCGCCGTACTTTGTCTTTACGTCTTTGATGAGCTTCTCGACATAGTCAGATGGAACTGCGGTAGGATCGCCGTTGCTGCGTCCGATAAATGTCGCGCTGACAGAATAGTCGCTCATGCTGACGCTAAGGAGATCCAACTCGATATCGTCGTTCACGATGGAGTCAATGGGTTCCTTCAGCTTGTCGATGATGTAACTCTGTGCCTTAGGCATGTAATTGAACAGCTGCGAGGTCTGACCAACGTTTTTATTGTAGTTCTGGAAGCCGGCGAGCATGCTCTCACGGCTGGAAACCACCTGAAGGTCGTTCTGGAGCGTAGGATTGTTTATCTGCTCCTGGACGCTGTTTATCTGGTTCTTGATAGAACCGTCGAACGCGCCCAGACCAAGGGTGATAGCGCCTACCAGTACAACAGCACCGACGCAGGAAGCGCCCAGCGCCATCAGGTAGCCGTTCATGCCCTTGGACTCCTTCGCGGAGGTAGCCTCCAGAAGGTTGATGTGCTCGAGATCCTTGTTTCTGCGGTAGATAGCGCCGATAGCGTTAGCGTACTTGGTAAAGTCGATCTCCGTCATTGTGATAACGGTGGACGGCGTTGCCAGAACGTGAGTAGGAACGTTGAAAGATGAAATAGCGTTCGACAGCTCGATGAAGTTGCCGGTATCGCCGTAGAACATGATCTCCTTCAGCGGCTTTGAGCCCTTACGGCTCTTGATGAACTGGATCATACGGAACAGGTTATCGTAAACCGCGCGTACAACATAATCCGGTGCGTTCTCATAATCCGCCGGGTCAACGTTGAAGAAACGCGAGAACACGATCTGATTATCCTCGTACAGGTTCATATTAAGGAAGCCCTTATCCACCTGAATGAGCAGCATCGGCATTCTATCCGCCATCTTCGGGGTATTGACGATAAGACGTGTTACAGAGTTGTTGGAGATGTTGACTGCCTTGAGAGCAAGACCGATGTGAGAGAACAGTCTTACATAACCGTCAACCAGACGCTGCGGGCAGGCAGTTGCGATGATCTTTATCATCTTGTTCTTCTCTTCGTCCTCGGTTTCGCCCGCGATGGTGAAGGAGATGTTGTACTCCTTGGAAACGCCCATGTTGGACTGGATCATCGCCTCGATAGCGGCGGTGTTCTTCAGGCTCTTGGGCTTGGGGAGCAGCATTTCCTTGTAAACGATGGAGCTGGAAGTGATGGACACGATAGCGTCCTTCTCGGTAATACCCTTGGTCTTGATGATATCGTTGAGTTCAGCAGCGACCATAGGTACGTCTGTTATGTAGCCGTTGGAAACCATACCCAGGGTAAGCTCACGCATATCTGCGTCCTGGACCCTGATCTTGCTTCCGCTGTGTACGCCTCTGACCAGCTTGATTTGTCTGTCAGTAATATCAATTGAAAGCATATTTTCACCTCATAATTATAATTTAGAAATCAACCTGCGCTTGTCATACCGCCGTAGAGCATCGGGAATACAGCCGCCAGAACAAGACCGATCGCGATACCCATGATAATGATCATGACAGGCTCAAGCATTCCGACCAGCTTTGTGATAGCAGTGTCGCCTTCTTCTTCGTAGTAATCGGCAGCCTTAGCCAGAATGGTATCCAGCGTACCGGACTCCTCGCCGACATAGATGATCGAGGTAAACATGCCCTCGAAGATACCAGTCTTTTCAACAGCCTTTGACATGCTCTCACCGAGCTTGATATTATCAATAGCTTCCTCGAACTTCTTGTTAATATAAGTATTGCCAAGCACCTGTACTGACTTCTGGATACAGTCTACCATCTGAAGACCGGCAGCGTAAAGGTTAGACATATTTCTCGCAAAACGACCTGTGTAAATGGTGGCGAGAAGCTTGCCGACCTTAGGTATTCTGAGGACAAGTTCGTCCATCTTGAGCTTTATCGCCGGCACTCTCCTGCAGAACCAGAAAGCGAAAACGAGAGCCAGGATAACGATAACATAAATGTACCAGTAATTTACAAGCGAATCAGAGAACGCCATCATACCTTTTGAAAGCGGCGACATATCCTCCGGATCCATCATACTTGTAAAGGTAGGAAGGATCATCGTGAACATCAGCACGACAACCGCCAGCGCAAGGACAAGCAGAATGATAGGATAAACCATCGCGCTCTTTACCTTGTTGTTGGTCTTGTTCGCGTTTGCGAAGTGGTCGGAAACTCGGGTCAGTATCTGGTCGAGAGTACCAGACGACTCACCGGCTGCGACCATGCTGACGAACAGGTCAGGGAACACGCCGGGCTTAGCCTCAAGCACCTCGGAGAAAGACTTACCTTTCTGCACCTCTTCATAGATATCCAGCAGAACAGCCTTAGCCTTCTTGTTCTCCTGCTGTTCCTGAAGAATATGCAGCGCTCTTACAAGCGACAGACCTGCCGAGGTCATCGAAGCAAGCTGTCTGCTTATGAACGATACCTCTTTTGTCTTGAACTTGTATTTTACGTCGATCGCGTCGTTTGCGCCCATGTCGCGATACCGCGTAACATACAGGTTCCGTTCCTTCAGCTTTTGCTGAAGATCCTGATAATCCTCTGCCATCTCCTGTCCACGGATCGTTTTACCGTTTATGTCGGTGGCCTGATACGAGAATTTTTTCACCGGATTACCTCCAATCCCCCTGCGGTCATTACAGCCGCCAGAAATTTCGGAAACAGGGCATACTTCGCCCTATACTCCATTTTATAGTATATTGATTATACCATATTTTCACGTTTATTTCAAGCGTTCCCCGGGGAGTTTTTTCGATTTTCCCGGTAAAACGCTCGATTTTGAATGTAGAAAATCAAATATCGTTTATGTGCACTTTAACCAAAGCAAACAAAAAATATAAAAAAATTTTACATATCCTACAACACTCTGTTAGTCACACTTCTCCGAAAGTACAGTCATACAGCAGCTCCGCGGTTTCAGCAATAACGTCCTTCAGCTGGAGCTTTTTCAGCCACTTCTTCGGCAGACGTTCCTCCCCGAGATACGCGCCAATGATGTTCCCGCAGATCGCCCCGGTGCTGTCGCTGTCGCCGTTGTGATTGACGGCGAGCCGCATTGCGTTGGCAGGGGCGTCATAATGGCACAGTGCGCAGTACACGCCTATCGCCAGCGCCTCCTCCGCTATCCAGCCCTCCCCGAGCCGGTCAACAGCCTCCATCGGCGACACATCAGACGCGTCAAGATTACACGCCTGGTCGAGTGCCCGGCAGGTCTCCAGACAGCCGTCATACCCCCGCAGGATGAACATAGCAACGTCAACCGCCTCCTCAATGTCCGAACCACAGGCAAGCTTCGCGATAATTGCACCCAGCGCCCCGGCGGCAAGATACCCGGTGGGGTGAGTGTGGGTTATCGCCGCGAACTCCGCCGCCATGCGGAACGCCCTCTCGCTGTCACTGCAAAAATACAACCCCGCCGGCGCAACTCTCATCACGCCGCCGCAGCCCTTGCTGTCATTTATCTTATGAGTCAGCCGCCCGTAATTATGCCCCGCCGCCCCCCGGAGTGCGTTCAGGCAGGTCGCCCCGGGCGCTCTCCGCGCGAACATCTCTTTCTCCCGCAGCAGCCAGGAAGCATTCACGCCGCTCTTATCCAGGACATCGGCGTATTCCCGGCTGGCAAGGCTCTTTGTCTGGGTGTAAAACCAACGCTGGTACGCATAGAACACATAGGTCGTGTAGCTGGAAAGCTCCTGCCTGCCGCCCAGCCTGTCCGCCCACATTATTCCCTCTGCGGTGAACAGGGTCATCTGCGTATCGTCAGAAATAAGCGCCTTTCGCAGCTCCTTGTCGGTCTGCGGTTCTTCAATGCCGTTTCTGCCGAATGCTCTCCGAATATCCTCCCGGCGCATGAACTCCACCGGATAACCCAGCGCGTCCCCAAGCGCCCCGCCCAACATACAGCCGGTGAAGCGGGAAATGGTTGTTGTTTCTGCCATAGCGACCCCTCCATACTTATTTTAATTATAGGTCATCTCTAAAAACCTCGTTTGAGTGAAAATGTGTATAGCACACCGCCTGCTTCGTCAAACCTCCTCGTAAGGCATACAGCCTTACTTCGTC
>JBJFGA010000134.1:0-1720 GCA_051892275.1 Oscillospiraceae bacterium
CCACGATGATCTCGCCGCCGTACTCGTAGGCGGTCATGTTCTTGCCGATCTCGTTCAGGCCCCATCGACCTGTGATGTCCTTTCCGGCAGTCCCGGACCGCGTTTCGGTTCAAAATGCGCTTCTGCGCGTATAATTTATTTGATGATTTAGTGGGATAGCGTCTAATGTCATAGTAAAGTGTTATTTTATATTGTTATTTCAAAAAGTTAATGTCAAGTGTCAGGGATGCTTTTTATGATATTTGGATTTTTTCGGGACTGCAAAAGCCTTCGGCGGCGAAGGCTCGGTTTTATGCCGCCCGGTAAGCTCGTCGGGGAAACCCGGCGGGCTTTCTGCTTTATATTGTGTAATTTCGGTGAAACTGAATGGTGCAGCACTTGACTTATTAAATAAAGTGTGATAAAATATTATGTTGGAAGCTCCTGCAAGACTCGAGCTATAATATCAGAAAGAGGGACTTTGAAAATGACAAAGATAGATGTGTTCTCCGGATTTCTCGGAGCAGGTAAGACTACTCTTATCAAGAAGCTGTTAAAGGAAGCATACTCCGGCGAGAAGCTGGTGCTTATCGAGAACGAATTCGGCGAGATAGGCATTGACGGCAGCTTCATGAAGGACGCAGGCATTGAGGTCACTGAAATGAACCAGGGCTGCATATGCTGCTCTCTGGTGGGCGACTTCGGCAAGGCGCTCCAGAAGGTGCTTGACGAATACGCACCCGACAGGATACTCATTGAGCCGTCCGGCGTAGGTAAGCTGTCCGATGTACTGAAGGCAGTTCTGGACATCGACAGCGACCAGATCGCGCTCAACTGCTGCACCACAGTTGTTGACGCGTCCAAGATCAAGATGTATATGAAGAATTTCGGCGAGTTCTATAAGAACCAGGTCGAGACCGCCAAGACCATCGTGCTTAGCCGTTCCCAGAAAGTTTCCGAGGAAAAGCTGGCAGAGGCTCTCGCAATGTTAAGACAACTCAACGACCATGCGACCATAGTCACCACTCCGTGGGAGGACATCAACGGCAAGCAGATACTCGAAGCAATGGAGCTTACCAGCACTTTCGCAGAGGAGCTGTTGAAGGACGAGGACGTCTGCCCGGTATGCGGTCATTCCCACCACCATCACGACCATGATGATGACGATCACGAGCACCACCACGACCATGACCACGATGAGCATGAACATCATCACCACCACGACGGCGAGTGCTGCCACCACGACCACGATGAGCATGAACATCACCACCATGACGGCGAGTGCTGCCACCACGACCACGACGAGCATGAAAATCACCACCACGACGGCGAGGAGTGCGGCTGCGGACATCACCACCATCATCACCACGGTCATGACGCTGACGAGGTATTCTCTAACTTCGGTGTTGAGACCGCGAAGAAGTTCACAAAGGAAGAACTTGAGAACGCGCTCTCCAAGCTGTCTGGTGATGAATACGGCGTTGTTCTCCGTGCAAAGGGAATCGTTGCGGGCGCTGACGGGGTATGGTATCACTTTGACTTCGTGCCGGAAGAGTACGAGGTGCGCACCGGCGCGGCTGACGTTACCGGCAGACTGTGCGTGATCGGCTCCAAGCTGGAAGAAGCAAAGATCAAGTCGCTGTTCGGCTTATAATTGCCATTTAGTGCATTTACCCGTAGGGGAGGGGTTCGCCCCTCCCGCCCATATAGCGCCGCATCGTGCGGCGGTTTGGGGCGGGGG
>JBJFGA010000134.1:1820-15127 GCA_051892275.1 Oscillospiraceae bacterium
AGCGCCGCATCGTGCGGCGGTTTGGGGCGGGGGTGCAAACGTCCGTGTTCGCCCCTCCCGCTTATAACGCCTTGTCAAAGGCGCGTAATCTGATGTGAAGAAAGGAGTCCAACATGGAACTTCCTGTATATATGATAACCGGATTTCTGGAGAGCGGAAAGACCTCCTTTATCCTCGACACGATCAGCGACAAGCAGTTCACCAAAGGACAGCGCACGCTGATAATCGCCTGCGAGGAGGGCGAGGTGGAGTACCCGCAGGATATCCTAAAAGCGGCAAAAGCTGACGTTGAGTTCATCGAGGACGAGGACGACTTTAACGTTGAGCACCTCACCGAGCTTGTGAAGAAGTACCGCCCGACCCAGATAATCCTGGAATACAACGGCATGTGGAGCCTGCGGACTATTCCTCAGAAAGCTCCCAAGGACTGGATTTTCTACCAGATATTCATGTTCGTTGACCACTCAAAGTATCAGGTGTATATGAACAATATGCGCCAGTTGCTGTCCGATAATTTCTCTATCGCGGACATAGTAGTGTTTAACCGCTGCGAAAAGGACGCAGTGGACAAAAAGACGCTCCGCCGCAGTATAAAGGCTCTCAATCCTCGTATCGACATGATGTTTGAGTACAACGACGGCAGCATCGAGCAGGGATTCCAGGGAGACGATGAAATGCCCTACGACCTCAACGCCGACCCGATAGACGTAGTACACGATGATTTCGGACTGTGGTATGTAGACGTTATGAGCAGCACCGACCGCTATCTTGGCAAGAACGTCCGCGTCCGCGGAATGGTGTATCGTGCGTCCAACGTTCCGAAGGGATACTTTGTCATCTCCCGCCGCGCAATGACCTGCTGCGCTGATGATATTCAGGTTGTAGGCATTCTGGTGAAGTCCCCCGAGGAGGGTAAGTTCAAGGACGGTGACTGGGTCGAGGTGACCGGAAAGATAATTACCGAGCGTCAGTCTGCATACAAGGGCGAAGGTCCTGTTCTTGCGGCGGCTTCGGTACAGACCACCGCGGCGGCTCCCAGTGAGCTGGTTTATTTCAACTGACGCATGGAAGAAAAGCTTTTCACGGTTCGGCTCTCACAGGACGAAATCGCAGTCGAGATTCTCGACCAGACCCTGCTGCCGAACCATATTCAGTATTTACGCTTAGAAACTGCCCAGCAGCTCTATGAAGCCATTTTCGAGCTTCGTGTGCGGGGTGCTCCGGCGATAGGAGTATGCGCCGGTTTCGGAATGTACGTCCTTGCACGGCAGATAAACGGGGAGTTCCTGCCGGAGTTCCGCAGAGCGGGGGAGTACCTTGTTTCCTCGCGACCCACGGCGGTTAATCTAAGCCATGCGGTGGAGCGCATGATAGCTTGTGCACAGCGGAACGCTTCCGACCGGGAACAGCTTCTGTCCGCGCTGAAAGCTGAATGCACCGCGATTTGTGACGAGGACAGGGCAATGTGCCGCGCCATATCGGAGTACGGGCTGACCCTCGTTAAGGACGGCGACGGTATCCTCACCCACTGCAACGCCGGAGCGCTGGCGGCGGTGGAGTACGGCACAGGGCTTGGAACGCTGCTTCTAGGCAAGGAGCGGGGATACAACTTCCGTGTTTTCAGCGACGAAACACGCCCGCTGCTTCAGGGCGCGCGTCTTACCTCGTTTGAGCTGAACCATGCCGGGATCGACGTCACGCTTATATGCGACAGCGCCGCTTCAATGCTGATGAAACAGGGGAAGATACAGGCGTGCTTTGTGGGCTGCGACAGAGTAGCTGCGAACGGCGACACCGCGAACAAGATAGGTACGCGTTCCGTGGCGATAAACGCGAGGTATCACGGCATACCGCTCTATGTGTTCTGCCCTGGTTCAACGATAGATTTCGGCTGTAAGTCCGGTGCGGACATAGTTATCGAGGAGCGCAGCGGCGAAGAGATAAAGTCGAAGTTCTTCACTCAACCCACCGCCGAGCCGGAGGTGAAGTGCTGGAATCCCGCGTTCGACGTGACCGACGCGGAGCTTGTCACCGCGATAGTGACCGAGCGTGGAATAGCGCGGTATCCCTATACAGAATCATTGCGAGAACTATTTGGCGGGAGGTAATTTGTGACAATAAGGAACGAGCTTCCTGCGGACTACCGCAGGGTAGAGGAGATAACCAAAATGGCGTTCTGGAATGTGAACACGCCCGGCTGCTGTGAGCATTATCTTGCGCATGTGCTGCGGGAACACCGGGACTTTATCCCGGAGCTTGACTTCGTTATCGAAGAGGGCGGCGAGATTGTCGGAAACGTGATGTACACGAAGTCGATACTGGAAGACGAAACCGGAAATGAAAAGGAAATACTGACCTTCGGACCGTTGAGCATACTGCCGGAGTACCAGAGAAAAGGCTATGGAAAGCGGCTTCTGGAACACTCGTTCAAGACGGCGGTCAAACTCGGCTATGACGCGATAGTGATTTTCGGCAATCCCGAAAATTATATATGCCGCGGATTTAAAAGCTGCAGGAAATACAACGTTTCGCTGCCCGGTGACTTCTTCCCGGTATCGCTGCTGGTGAAGGAACTGAAAGAGGGAGCGCTTAATGGCAGAAAATGGGTCTATAAGGAAAGTCCCGCCTATGATATCGACCCGAATGCGGCAACAGAATTTGATAAGACATTCGAGCAGATGCAGCCGGGATATAGTCCGAGCCAGGAATTGTTTTACATTTACAGCCAGTCTGCAATGAAATAACGGAAAGGGTTTGGAAATGAAGATACGCTTTTACAACGCAAAAATACTCACCATGCAGGACGAAAATGTCATCTGCGGCGAGCTTCACACCGATGGCGACAGGATCTCCTATATCGGCGCAGAAAAGCCGGAAAGCAGTGGCTTTGACCGGGAGATAGACCTCTCCGGAAAGCTGATCATACCCGGTTTCAAGAACGCGCACACCCACTCCGCAATGACTTTCCTTCGCAGCTTCGCGGACGACCTTCCGCTGAACGACTGGCTTTACAACGCGGTTTTCCCGCACGAAGCAAAGCTCACCGAGGAAGCCGTGTATGTTTTTACGCAGCTTGCTAACATGGAGTATCTCACCAGTGGAATAACCAGCAGTTTTGACATGTATTTCAAGCTGGACAGCTATGCAAAAGCAAACACCGACATGGGTTACAGAACGGTGCTTTGCGGCTCTATCAACGACTTCGGCGGTACTGTCGAGGGCATTGAGGAGGAATACAACAAGTTCAACAGCCTTGATCCGCTGATAAGCTACCAGCTGGGATTCCACGCAGAATACACCACCAAGCGGGAAACGCTGGAGGGAATGGCGAAGCTCTCGCAGAAGTACAAAGCGCCCATATACACCCACAACAGCGAAACAAGGTCCGAGGTAGAGGGCTGCAAGGAGCGCTACGGCATGACCCCTACTCAGCTTTTCGACAAGCTGGGAATGCTGGAATACGGCGGAGGCGGTTTCCACTGCGTATGGTTTGACGAGCAGGATATGAATATCGCCCGGGAAAAAGGACTGTGGATAGTGACTAACCCTTCCTCGAACCTGAAGCTGGCGAGCGGGATCGCGCCCCTCTGCGAGATGAAGCGGCAGGGGATAGAACGTTTCGCGATAGGTACTGACGGCGCCGCAAGCAACAACTGCCTGGACATGTTCCGGGAGATGTTCCTTGTGACTGCGTTGCAGAAGTACCGCGAGTACGACGCGGCGGCATTCCCGGCATTTGACGTGCTGAAAATGGCATGTTCCGGCGGCGCTCTGGCAATGGGGCTGAATGACTGCGACGTTCTAGCTCCGGGCAAGAAAGCCGACCTCGCGGTGATAGACCTCATGCAGCCGAACATGCAGCCGGTACACAATACTCCGAAGAACCTCGTTTACGCCGGAACAAAGCAGAACGTTGTAATGACAGTTGTTGACGGTAAGATACTGTACGAAAACGGCAGCTTCACCACGGTTGACGCGCAGGAAATTTACACCAGAGCGGAGAAGCTGGCGCGGGAGATATGCGGGTAATTGTTGAATACCCTTTTGCCTGTATAGAATAATATCAAATGCAGCCTGTTTTCCCACGGGCTGCTTTTTTGTGTATTTCCTTATTGACAATCGTTCTAATATATGATATAATGCATGTAATAGTAATAATTATCGATTTGTAGACAGCAAAACATATTGAAAGGCAGGCGGAATATGAATTTTTCACGGCAGAGAGAGTTAATATATAATCAGGTGATGAATTATCCCACACATCCGACAGCGGAGGAAGTATACCGTTCGTTGAAAATAGAAAATCCGAACCTTAGCCTGGGAACGGTATATCGTAACCTGAACCAGCTAAGCGAAGCCGGAATGCTGCTGAAAATACCAATAGCGGACGGCAGCGACCGCTTTGACGGCAGAACGGACTGCCATTACCACATGGTTTGTGAGAAATGCGCACGTGTATTCGACGTGGAGCTTGACTGCCTTGACGGTATCCCACAGACGGTGAAGTCCTCGGCAGGACACCAGATAACCTGCGTCACGCTGAACCTCAAGGGTATCTGCCGGGAGTGCCTTGCCTCTGAAAAAAACGGGCAATAAATTCAGATTTTTTGTGAAACAATTTCCTTTAATAAAAGCCGACAGTGTGAAAATAATATAACTGCAAGGGCGAAGTGAAAACGCTTCCGCTCCTGTAAAGAAAGCGCCGGAGCGGAAGCTGCGGACTTTCACAGATTATTATCAATCAAAGGAGATCAACACTATGGCTTCTAAGCAGACCAAGAGCGCACTCAACAGCATTAAGATGCAGGCAGCCAGCGAGGTCGGCGTAGCACTGAACAACGGCTACAACGGTGACCTTACCGCAAGACAGGCTGGTTCTATCGGCGGTCAGATGGTAAAGGACATGATCGCAAGCTACACCCAGAAGAACGCTCAGTAAATTACTGACAAATAAAGAAGTCCCCTCGCAGCAGCGGGGGGATTTCGTTGTTTTGAACAGGGAAGCGCTCTCACAGAATAATACATATCAGACCGCCGCAGCCCTCGTTGATTATGCGCTGTATCGTTTCCTGTAATTTCATTCGCGCGTCTGCCGGCATTCTGTTCAGCTTGTTGTGTAAGCCCTCGTTCACCAATTCGTGCAGCGACTTGCCGAAGATGTTGCTCTCCCATATCTTCTTGGGGTTCTCTTCAAAATCGGTGAGCAGGTACGCGATAAGCTCCTCCGACTGCTTCTCGCTGCCGACTATCGGGTTTATCTCGGTGGTGATGTCAGCCGACATCATGTGGATAGAGGGTGCGCTCGCTTTAAGCCGCACTCCGTACTTCCCGCCCTGCTTTACTATCTTCGGCTCTTCCAGCGTGAGTTCGTCCATGGTGGGGAGCACTATGCCGTAGCCGGTGGCTTCCACCTCTTCGAGAGCGCCCTGCACCCGCTCGAACTTCTTTTTTATCTGCGCCAGCTCTATCATGCAGGGCATGAGGTCGCTTTCGTCATGAAGCTCCAGTCCGGTGGTTTCACCCAGTATCTGGTAAAACAGCTCGTTTTTCAGCGCTATGTCGATTATTCCCGACCCAGTTCCGAGGTCTACGTCCTCGGGCGTGACCCGTGTAGCGTACTCGCAGCCGCCTATTTCCTCAGCGCAGGACTTGATGTCGCTTATGCCACTGACCTTTGCGGCAGCCTCCCTGATACACCCGAACACCGCTTTTTTAAGCCAGTGGTCGCGGTCGAGCGCAGTCACCCATTTCGGCATTCTTATTTTTATCTCGCTCACCGGGAATTGCAGCAGCACCTTGCCGAGAAGCTCCTTTATCTGCTCCTCGTTGATGTCAAGGCAGTTCACCGCCATGACCGGCGCGGAATACCTCTGCTGCATTTCGGCGGCGAGGGTGCGGCTTTCCGGGGAGTCGGGGTTCTGGCAGTTAAGAAGCACCACGAACGGCTTGTTTATCTCTTTCAGCTCGTTTACTATGCGCTCCTCCGCCGCCTGATATTCCTCCCGGGGAATGTCGGTGATACTGCCGTCGGTCGTCACCACGATGCCTATCGTTGAATGCTCGGTGATGACTTTCCGTGTGCCGACTTCCGCCGCCATGTTGAACGGCACTTCCTCATCGAACCACGGCGTCATGACCATGCGTGGAGCCTCGTTCTCAATGTAGCCGATAGCGCTGGGAACTATGTAGCCAACGCAGTCGATGAGCCGGACGTTCATTTTTACGCCGTCGTCAAGGACTATGCTGACCGCTTTTTCCGGCACGAACTTCGGCTCGGTGGTCATTATCGTCTTTCCGGCGGAGGACTGGGGCAGCTCGTCGTTTGCACGCCCCCGTTGGAAATCGTCGGTGATGTTGGGGATAACAAGGGTATTCATCAGCCGTGTGATGAAGGTGGACTTACCGGAACGCACCGGGCCTACGATACCGAGGTAGATGTTCCCGTCAGTCCTTCTCGCTATATCAGAGTAAATCGAATTGTTCATGTCCACGCTCCTTAAACAATAGGGATTATGACCATTCCGCTAAGCTCGGCGTCCCTGTTCTGAATGTCATTCTCGCTCATGATGGCTTCCACGGTTGTGTTGCAGCGCTTGGCGATATCCCAGCAGGTTTCGCCGCCGTTGGTGTAGCATATCCTAAGCGCGAATTCGTCCGATCTCTCCTTCGGTTTATCCTCGTGCAGAGCGGCGCTGCTTATCGCGGTTATCTGTCGGTCGTCCACCAGTGTTCCGGTGAACTCGGCCTGCGCGGTAATGTCCAGCGCACCGTCGGAGCGTATCGAGAAGCCTGTGTCGGTGACGATCTCACGGTGGGATATCGAGGTTTCGGGAGTTACCCCGGCTGCGGGGATAGTCTGCTCAAACGCTTCCTGCTTCTCTGCGAAGAAAGGCACGCCGCCGGAACATCTTCCTATCGCCTGAACGCAAAGCTGACCGGTCACCATAAGCCCGTTTTCACCGTCCGGTCGGCACATAACGTTGTACAACTCGCTTCGGCAGTCCCATACGGAGTCTATCTCGCCGCTGTCGCAGGTAAGCCCGGACTTCAGCGAAAGCTGCCCGTTTACCTCACGGCGGTTGCAGGGTATCTTCAGCGAAGCGGTGGTGTAGTCGCTCTCGAACTCGGTCGAGTAGAGGTCGCAGGGTATCTCGGCGGTCATTTCCTGCGCGGCGTTGCAGCGGCATTCTATCAGCAGCTCGCAGGAAAGTATCCCGTTGTCGGTTTTAGGTATAAGCTCACAGTTGCGGACGATGAACTCCGGGCGGCAGCTGTGCTGGTCGGTAAGCCCCGGCATGTCGATTATCTGGCTTATCGGGATATCGGCGGTCATTTTTTCGAGGTCGTCGCAGCCGCTGTGCTCGGCGCTGTGAATGCCGTACAGCGCGCTCACGGTGACTGTGCCCTTAACCACTGCCTTGTTCGCGATAATTCGGGTGTCGGTGACCCGCGGTACAGCGTCGCAGCTGACTATGTACTCAATGCCGGACGCGCCGGTTTCAATTTCCTCCCGGATAGTGAGCGACTTTTCGGAGTAGATCGGCTCGGAGCAGCAGTTTATCTCCCGGCGCAGCACCTGCATTCCCGCAGGTATCGCCGGCAGCTGGAACTTTGCCGGGCAGGTGACGGTTATCTTGCAGCTGACCGCGCCGCGCACATCAATGCGCCTGCTGCTGACCGCCCGGCAGTTGCAGTAGTCTGTCCGGGGAATGACCGTGACAGTTGGTGTGCCACTCACACCGCCGGATTTGCCGGAGATGTCCACTGTTTTGGAGTAGGTGTAGCGCTGCTCTACACAGTGAAGCGCGGTGCTGTTTTCCTCAAGGTACAGCACCTTTATCAGCACAACTCCGTCCAGCACCAGCTTGTTCCCTGAAACCGCTGCCGAAATGACCTTCGGAGAAAGGCAGCATTTCAGTATCCTGAATATCTCTGGGTAGTAGTCCGGCAGAACATAGTCCAGCTCAACGCCCTGCTCCGCCTGACCATCGAACAGTGTTTCGGTCATGAACACTGCATCTGTCTGCTTGGTTAATTCTTCCATTGTATCCTCCTTCACGGGTATGGTATTGCTTTTCAACAGCATTATATGCTTGTTCACGGGCTTATATGATGAGTTGTACAAAAAATATCCTGAACTGCTTCAAAAAAGTATTTGATTTATCGGAGATTTTGTGCTATAATAAAAATGTATCTCTATGTGCTGGAAAAATCCTGCATAATTCCCACCTCAAATGAAATAATATGTACAAAACCATTTCAGGAGGGAAATACATGAGCGACGAAAACCAGAACCAGAACCAAGCGCCATTCACCGAGGACCAGAACCAGCAGATGATAGACACCGGTATAATCGCCACCGGGAACGCTCCGCACAATATACACTGCCTTTCGATAATCGGGCAGATAGAGGGACACTATATCCTGCCGCCGCAGAACAAGACCACCAAGTACGAGCATATTATCCCCGCGCTGGCGGCGATAGAGCAGGACAGCACCGTCGAGGGACTAATGGTGGTGCTTAACACCGTTGGCGGCGACGTTGAGGCGGGACTTGCCATAGCCGAGCTTATCGCGGGAATGTCCAAGCCGACTGTGTCGATAGTGCTGGGCGGGGGACATTCCATAGGCGTGCCGCTGGCGGTCAGCGCAAACGTGAGCTTCATAGTCCCGTCCGCCACCATGACGATACACCCGGTACGCATGAACGGCATGGTGCTGGGAGTGCCGCAGACGATGAATTACTTCGAGAAAATGCAGGAGCGGATAACCCGGTTCGTCACCCGCAACAGCCGCATGAGCGCCGAGCGCTTCCACGAGCTGATGATGGAGAAGGACGAGCTTGTCATGGACATCGGCACTGTGCTGGAGGGCGAGGAAGCGGTCAGCGAGGGGCTTATCGACCGGCTGGGCGGACTTGCGGACGCGGTGGAGTGCCTTTATTCGCTTATCGAAAAGAAGAACGGCAAGCCCGGAAAGAAGTCCGGTGCAAAGGGGCGCAAGTCCTCGGCGGACAACAGCGCTTCAAAGAAAACCACGAAAAAGACCGACTCCGAAAAGGACTCCGGCACGACCCAACCTACCCGCAGAACACGCAGGAAAGCCAGTGTTGTGCAGCTGAAGTCCACAGAAGCCAACGGGGCAAGCCGCCGGGAGAATTTGAATTCGGGCGACTGGAACGGCGAACGATAACATTACCGCCTGCGGGCGGGTACATATAAGGGGAAAATTATGGACATAATCACAGTAATTATTCAGGCGGTAGTGCAGGGGCTGACCGAGTTCCTGCCGGTTTCAAGCTCGGGGCATCTGTCGGTGCTTCAGCATGTTACGGGAATAGACGGGGAAGCGGGGCTTCTGTTGTCGATAGTGCTTCATCTGGGAACTCTGGCGGCGGTGTTCATCGCATTCTGGGGTACTATCTGGGGCATGATAAAGGAGTTCTTCCTCACTATCAAGGATATCTTCACCGGGAAATTCTCATGGAAAAACATGAACGGCAACCGCCGCATGATGTTTATGGTTATAATTGCAACGGTGATACTCGTGCCGTTCTATCTGGTGGAGGGCTTTTTTACCGGGCGGCAGGGGGACGGAGACATCGTGTTCGAGGGCGTAGCGTTCCTGTTCACGGCAATGCTGCTGTTCCTGTCGGATAAGCTGGGTCATGGGACAAAGCAGCCGGAGGACATGACGGTAAAGGACGCGGTCACAGTCGGGCTGTTTCAGGTGGTCGCACTGTTCCCGGGTGTTTCCCGAAGCGGCTCTACCACCGCGGGCGGACTGTTCTGCGGACTTGAAAAGCAGACCGCCGTTACCTTCGCGTTTATTCTTGGCATTCCCGCGATACTCGGCGGCAGCGTGCTTGAACTCGGTGACGCGCTCAAATCGGACATGGAGCTTGACTGGCTCGCCATGGGCATAGGCTTTGTAGTTGCAGCAGTGGTGGGTATACTTTCCATCAAGCTGGTGAGCTGGCTGGTAAAAAAGGACAGATACAAGATATTCGGCGTTTACACCGCCGTGATAGGCGTTCTCTGCGTGGGTGCAGGTCTGTGGGAGCACATCTCCGGCAACACCCTCGCGGCGGTATTCGCTTCATAAGGGTATCTCTAAAAACCGGTTTGAAAAGTGAAAGTGGGCAGAGTGCGTCGAATGCAAGGAAAGCCTCCTCGTAAGGCTGTATGCCTTACGAGGAGGTTTGACGCAGCAGTCGGCGTGCTATGCACATTTTCACTCAAACAAGGTTTTTAGAGGTGACCAAAAATCACACTATAAAGGAAGTTACATAAATGGCTGAAAGAAAAACAAACTCCGCACCCCGTTCCGGCGGTCAGGGGAAGAACAGCGGTACAAGAACCGGCAGCACCGGGCGCTCCAAGCCCTCGCAAAAGGCGCTTGAAGCGGAAATACAGCGCCAGAAGGAAGAAGCGATCCGCCGCAGCAACAACCGCAGGCATGTTGCTACGGTCATTATGTTCGCTGTGGGAATTATGTTTACCCTTGCGGCGGTGATACCTGCCTCCGAGGGCGAGGGCTGGCGCGGATTTTTTGACATCATGCACGGTCTGTTCGGGTATTCCGCATTTCTTATCGGACCTCTGCTTATTTTTATCGCGGTGCGGCTTTCCGCGTTCAAGGGCGGCGCGAAGCTGGGTACTACCATTGCCGGGTGCGTGGCAGGGATACTGCTGCTGTGCGCTGTTGTGCAGATATTTGCGGTAGGCTCTACCCCCGGTGAGAACTTCGGCGAGGTGATAACCAACCTGTTCAACGACGGAAAGGAGTTCCGTGGCGGCGGCGTGTTCGCGTTGGTGATCGGCGGACTTCTGCTGCTTCTCGGACGTCTGGGCGCTTCTATACTGGTGGTTCTGCTGATACTTGTGTTTATTCTGCTGGTGACCGGCGTTACTGTCGCGGATTTCACCAAGCGTGTTGCCAAGCCTATCCGCAGCGCCAGGGACAAGACTGTCGAGCATCACCGCCGTGTAAAGGAGGAGAACCGCCTTGCAGCCGAGCGCTTCGACCTTGAACAGGAGGAACTGGAGCGCATTCAGGCGGAGATAGACGAGGAACAGTCGGACAAGCGCACCGTAGCGGAGCTGAAAAAGGCAGTATTCAGCGTTGCCGAGCCTGAAAAGCCCTCGGTGAACGAGGTTTCCTTCACGCCAGAGGAAGCTGTATCGCCGCAGGAGCAGTCCCCCGAACCTGCCCCCGCCGAGGACCCCGAGCCGCTTTCCCATGAGGAAGCCCTCATGCAGGAGCAGCAGGAGGACGATAAGGACTACATCGCGGAGGTCAAGGACTACATCATGCAGAAGAACCGCGCAGTCCTTGAGGAAGCCGAGAAGAACGCGAAAGACCCGCTCGAAGACGAAAACGCCGAGCTTGTTCCGATACTTGACGCGATACATCGCTTCAAAGAGGACGACCCAGGCACAGTTCCTGTGAAGCGTATTGAAGATCTGCCTGAAAACTCTGTCACCAGTTCGGACGAGGGCGAACTGCCCTTTGACATCGACGATGTACTGGACGAGCCGGACCCCCCTGCCGCACCGCAGGACAAGCCCCAGACCTCCGAGCCTGCGCCTAAGCCGGAAATAATCGAAGTGCCGCGCCCGAATCCTGTCCAGTCGGTAAAGCCTACGTCTGCCGCGCCGTCAGTTCCGTTCAAAAAGCCCGCGCCGGAGGAGCTGCATTTCAGCGATGTGTACACCCTGCCGCCGGTGACGCTGCTAAACCCGATAGAGCGCAAGGTGAGCCAGGCGGATATAGATAACGAGATAGACCGCAATTCAAAGAAGCTGGTGGAGGCACTCCAGAGCTTCGGCGTTCAGACAAAGCTTGTCGGCGTGAGCCGTGGACCGTCTGTAACAAGGTACGAATTACAGCCCGCACCGGGCGTTAAGATATCCAAGATAACCGGACTTACGGACGATATCGCGCTGAACCTCGCTTCTGCGGGTGTACGAATAGAAGCGCCTATCCCGAACAAGTCCGCGGTGGGCATAGAAGTGCCGAACAAGGTGCGCGACACGGTATTCTTCAGAGAACTTGTGGACACCACCGAGTTCAAGAAAAGCTTTGACAAGAAGCTGGAAACCGTACTGGGCAAGGATATCAGCGGCGCAATGGTGACCTGTAACATCGCAAAAATGCCGCACCTGCTCATTGCCGGAACTACAGGTTCGGGTAAGTCGGTGTGCGTAAATTCGATAATCATGAGCATACTCATGAAGTCT
Source organism: Oscillospiraceae bacterium (assembly GCA_051892275.1). Classification (GTDB taxonomy): domain Bacteria; phylum Bacillota; class Clostridia; order Oscillospirales; family Ruminococcaceae; genus CAG-115. Next base: position 14,063 of record JBJFGA010000134.1, read on the forward strand.
ACTCCGCAGGACGTGCGGCTTATCATGATCGACCCGAAAAAGGTGGAATTCATGATGTACAATGGAATTCCGCACCTGCTTATCCCGGTGGTCACCGACCCGAAAAAGGCGGCGGGCGCTCTGGCGTGGGCGGTGAACGAAATGCTCAACCGCTACCGTATGTTCTCCGAGAACAATGTCCGTGATTTCACCGGCTTCAACGAGCTTGCGGCAGATCCGGACAGCGGTCTTACCAAAATGACGCATATCGTCATCTTTATTGACGAGCTTGCCGACCTGATGATGGCTTCCCCGAAGGACGTGGAGGACAGCATCGTTCGTCTGGCGCAGATGGCGAGAGCCGCCGGAATGCACCTCGTTATCGCAACACAGCGTCCTACTGTAAATGTCGTAACCGGACTTATCAAGGCGAATATCCCCAGCCGTATCGCGCTGATGGTGGCTTCGTCAATGGACAGCCGCGTTATTCTCGATTCCGGCGGAGCGGAGAAGCTGCTTGGCAACGGCGACATGCTGTATATGCCGGTGGGAATGCCAAAACCGGTGAGAGTTCAGGGCTGCTTCGTTTCCGACAAGGAAGTTGAGCGCACAGTTGACTTCATCAAGCAGACATTCCAGGCGGAGTATGACGAGCTGATAATGGAAGAGATAGAGCGCCAGACCGAGATGGTCGCAGCGGCGCAGGAGAGCGGAAAGCAGAGCTTCGGAGGCGACGGCGGGGACATAGATTCCAGCGACGAGCGGCTTGAAGAAGCGATAGATTTCGTTGTGGAGTCAGGCACCTGCAGTACTTCATCATTACAGCGGCGGCTGAAGCTGGGCTATGGTCGTGCCGCAAGATTAGTGGACATCATGGAAGAAATGGGTATCGTAGGACCGTTAGAGGGCAGCAAGCCCCGGCAGGTGCTCATGACAAAGCAGGAATGGACGGAGCGAAAGCTACAGCAGAGATAAAGAGAGGAAACAACAATGCCATTTTTACCGGTCAGCAGACAGGATATGGAAGAACGCGGGATAGAGCAGCTGGATTTTATCTGTTTCACCGGAGACGCGTATATTGATCAC
>JBJFGA010000135.1:0-15103 GCA_051892275.1 Oscillospiraceae bacterium
AAAAACCGAAAAATCTCGTGCGCCGTTACAGCGGTTTCGTGACTCTTTTTCGTTGAACATTTAATGATCCGTCAATTTTTGGCGGGGTATTTTGTCTGTTAAAAATATCATTGCCGGGTATTGCAAAATCGTTGGATTTGTGATATACTATATTAGATAATGGGTATTTTATGACCGGGAATACTTAATAATATTAATCATTACAGGAGTAGCTATGATTCAGTACGATGAAACCAGACTTGCGATGGAGGCGCTCACACCGCAGATCGAAGAATTAAAGGGCGCGCTTAACCTTGAGGGTATCAAGATAAAGCTGGACGAGCTGGAGATGAAGTCCACCGAGCCGTCTTTCTGGGACGACCCGGAAAAGGCGCAGGCTATCCAGCAGCAGATGGGGCAGTACAAGAACACCATCGACAGCTTCAACAAGCTTAAAAGCAACCACGATGATGTTCTCACCATGATAGAGCTTGCCGAGGAAGAAAACGACGAGAGCGCCGTCACTGAGGTAAAGGAGCTTGCCGAGAAGGTACAGACCGAGTACGAGGAGCAGAAGCTCGCGACCCTGCTCACCGGCGAGTACGACAATTCCAACGCGATACTGTCCTTCCATGCTGGCGCAGGCGGAACTGAGGCACAGGACTGGGTTTCAATGCTTGTCAGAATGTATATGAAGTGGGCGGACCGCCACGGTTTCAAGACCGAGATACTTGACATGCTGGACGGCGAAGAAGCCGGCATAAAGAGCGCATCTATCCACATTCAGGGCTATAACGCATACGGCTTCCTGAAGTCCGAGAACGGCGTACACAGACTGGTGCGCGTATCCCCGTTTGACGCGGCAGGCCGCAGACACACCAGCTTCGCCAGCGTCGAGGTAATGCCGGAGATCGAAAAGGACGTTTCTGTCGAGATCCGTGACGAAGATATCGAGATGGAAGTGTTCAGAGCCAGCGGCGCGGGCGGCCAGCACATCAACAAGACCTCCTCTGCGGTTCGACTGATACACAAGCCGACCGGCATCGTTGTTGCCTGCCAGACACAGCGTTCGCAGGTGCAGAACCGCGAGTTCTGTATGAAAATGCTGATGTCCAAGCTGGTGGAGATAAAGGAGCGCGAGCATCTCGAAAAAATCAGCGACATCAAGGGCGAGCAGCTCAAAATCGAGTGGGGCAGCCAGATACGCTCCTACGTTTTCATGCCCTACACCCTTGCCAAGGACACCAGAACCGGCTTCGAGAGCGGCAATATCCAGGGCGTTATGGACGGCGACATTGACGGCTTCATAAACGCTTATCTGAAGGCAAAGAGCCTCGGCGAGATATAAGATGCTGTCAAAAAATGATATTATTACCCTTGAAATAACCGCCCTTACCAACGAGGGCAGCGGCGTGGGGCATTACAATGAGGACGGCTCAGACCAGCATGGAATGGCGGTGTTCGTGCCGTTCACCGCGGTGGGCGACGTCATTTCCTGCCGCATTGTCAAGGTGCTGAAAAGCTACGCTTATGGCAAGATAGAGGAGATGATCACGCCCTCTGCCGACCGTGTGAAAGACGACTGCCCGGCTTATGGAAAGTGCGGCGGCTGCTGCTTCCGGCACATCTCCTATGAGGCGGAGCTTCGCGCTAAAGAGGGCTTCGTGCGGGATTCATTCTGCCGTATCGGCGGGGTGGAGTTCGGCGGGGCTGTTGAATTACTGCCGGTTTGCGGCAGCGAGAGCGTTTCCGGCTACCGCAACAAGCTTCAGATGCCGGTCACAAAGCAGGACGGAAAGACGGTGTGCGGGTTCTTTTCGGAGCGTTCACACCGGGTCATTCCCACAGAACACTGTGAGTTACAGCCGGAGCTTTTTGCGGAGATAACAGGGTTCGTCACCGAGAAGGCGGACAAGCTGCGCATTTCCGCGTACAACGAGGAGAAGCACGAGGGTGTACTGCGGCACATCTATCTGCGCCGCGGGCATTACAGCGGTGAGGTCTGCCTGTGCCTTGTCGCAAGGAGAAAAGTCCCAGAGTTCACGCGGCTGGCGCGGGACGTCATGGAGCGGTTTTCGCAGGTCACCGGGGTGGTGCTGAACCTCAACCGGGAGCGGACGAACGTCATTCTCGGCGAGGAGGAGATCACCCTCTGCGGCAAGCCGACCATTTCCGACACCATGTGCGGGATCTCGGTGGAGATTTCCCCGAAGTCGTTCTATCAGGTGAACACCCCGGCGGCGGAAAACCTCTACCGTCAGGCGGCGGAATTTGCCTCACCCGAGGGGAAAACGCTGCTCGACCTCTACTGCGGCGCAGGCACGATAGGGCTGTCCATGGCGGGGTGCGCAAAGCGTGTTATCGGCGCGGAGATAGTACCGCAGGCGGTGGAGAACGCTAAATCGAACGCACAGCGCCATGCAGTCGCCAACGCGGAGTTTTTCTGCGCGGACGCGGGTGAGTGCGCAAAGCAGCTGGAGAAGTCCGGCGAGCACCCGGACGTGATAGTCCTCGACCCGCCGCGAAAGGGCTGCGACGACGCGACCCTCACCGCATGTGCGGCAATGCAGCCGGAGCGCATTGTTATGATATCCTGCAACCCGGCGACCGCCGCAAGGGACTGCAAGCGGCTTTCAGAGCTGGGGTACACTGTGAAGAAGGTGCGCCCGTTCGACCTGTTCCCGAGGACAAGCCATGTGGAGTGCGTGGTGCTGCTGGTTCGCGGCTGATTTTTCATCACGGATATTTGAGCAAAGACCATATCGGAGGCAATAATGGCTGAAAACATAAAAAAATCAATTCTGGCGGGTATCCTTATTTCGGTAGGCGGCTGCGTGTATCTCGCGGCGTCGAAAGCCGGGTACGCATGGGCGGGTGCGCTGCTGTTCGCAGTGGGGCTGTTCGGGATATGCGAGTACGGCTTCAACCTGTACACCGGCAAAGTGGGCTATATCGCCAACAATTTCCGGGACGGAAAGTACATGCTTTTCGTGCTGGGAGTGCTTGTAGTGAACCTGCTGACCACCTTTGCTGTCGGTTGTCTTGTCAGCGTATGCCTGCCGGACATCGCGGAAACCGCGCGGAACTCCTACGCCGCGAAGCTCGCCGCAGAGCCGCAGAAGTGGGCGCTGTCCTCGGTGCTGTGCGGGCTGCTGATGTACCTTGCGGTGGACACATGGAAGCGCGGCACTAAGCTGGGCGTGTTCCTGTGCGTGCCGACGTTCATTATCGCGGGGTTCGACCACTCTATCGCGAACTCCTTCTACAACGGCGCGGCGCTGGGGGAGCAGACCTTCACGCTGCGCAATGCGGCATTTGTGATCGTGGTGGTAGTTGGCAACGCTCTGGGTGGAATGCTCATTCCGCTTCTCACCAGAAAATGGGGCAAGAGGGACTGATTGTGCGAAACGGCGGTGACGGTGTTGACTACGGTGAAGATATGTGCGATGAAGATCGGCTTTGCGCTGCTGTTTCCGGTGGTTTTCGCCGTAATGCTGGCGCTTAGCTGCGCGGCGGCGTTCGGAGTACCCGCCGGGCTGATGTTCTGCTTCTTCGGGCTGGCGGTGAAGCTGTTCAATGCACAGTTCATCGTGACCTCGCTATCGCCGGAGTTCATGCTGTTCGGCGGACTTGCGGCGGCTTTCGGGGCGGCGTTCTGCGGGCTGCTCGCGGTAAAGGCTGGATTCGTCATATCCCGGCTGTTTCTGCGGGTGAAGCGGCGCTGCGACCTGCTGCTCGGGTGGAAACCGTACTGATTCGAATGAGGTGATAGCTACGGAGCGCAGAATAAACCTCTGGCTCGTCATAACCGGAGTACTGGCGGCGGCGTTTGCGGTCGCAGCGTTCATGTTTCCGGGGCAGAGCCTCGGCAGCGCAAAGGAGGACGACCAGACCTTCCCGCTGTGCGAGTACATAAGCATTGATCTGCTCAAAACAGACGTCACGCTGATACCATGGGACGAGGACGAGATACGCTTCACCTACCGCAACGATGTGCCGCTTGAGGTGGAACTAGGCGACAATTCCCTTGCGATAACAGAGGGCAGCGATTTCGTGATATCGCTTTTCAATCAGGAGCAGGACTACGGCATGTACCTCTATCTTCCCCGGGAGTACTACCGCGATATTCTTATCTACACCGTGTCCGGGGACGTTATCCTCGGGGACGTGGACAGCGAGAAGATAACCGTTGTCACCAACAGCGGCTACATAGCCTCACGGGACACTCGTTCGCTGTGCAGCCTTACCACCGGCAGCGGCGATATAATGCTGGACTTTTACAGCGTCATACCCGGAAGCAGCGTGCAGACCCGCGGCGGGAATGCGGAGATAGTATTCCCGAGGGGCAGCAGCGTTGCGCTTGACTTTGAAACAACTACCGGCGAGCTTCGCACCGACCTTATCAGCGGAGCATATTCCGGCAGCTATAAATACAGCTTCAACGGCGGAGCTAAGCAGATACATGCAGCACTGGAAACCGGTGTGCTGACAGTCAGTGAAAAGTAAAGGAGTGCAGTTCATGAAAACATACAGGCAGGAATTGACCATCACCTCCGAGCAGACGGAGCAGTTTTTGAACCTATCCTATGAGATAGAGGAGTGCGTTCGCAGAAGCCTTATTACCGATGGTATCTGCGTTGTGTTCTCCCGGCACACGACCTCGGCGGTGTTCCTTGAGAACGACCGTGAGGAGCTTTTCTCCGACTGGTCAGAAATGCTGAACAAGATAATCCCTGCTGAGAGCAAGTACAAGGTGGACTACTCCAGCGCGGGAGCGGCTCACATGAAGCAGATGCTTCTCGGTTCAAGCGTCACCGTGCCTATCACTGACGGCAGGCTGGAGCTTGGTCCGCGGCAGTACATAATGTACGGCGACTTCGACGGCTGCCGCGAGAAAACCGTCATCGTAAAAATTATAGGAGAGTGAAAAAGCGGAATGCTGTCCGTGATAATCCCATCATACAACGAGCACGAGAATATAAGGCGCACCGCCGGCACTATCGCTGCGATACTCCGCGATGAAAAAATCGACTACGAGCTTATTTTCGTGGACGACGGCTCACGGGACGACACCTGGAAAGAGATCTCGGACGCGCATCTGTTTGACCCGAACGTCCGGGGAATAGGCTTCTCCAGGAATTTCGGCAAGGAGGGTGCTATCTTCGCCGGGCTGAAAAACGCGGAGGGCGACTGCGCCGTGGTCATTGACTGCGACTTACAGCACCCGCCGGAGCTTATCCCGCAGATGTACCGCCTGTGGCAGGGCGGCGCGGAGGTGGTGGAAGCAGTCAAGGCCTCCCGGGGACGGGAGGGGCTGTTCCATAAGCTGTTCGCAAAGAGCTTCTACAAGCTGATGAAGTCCTCGTCCGGGATAAACCTCGACGGCGCCAGCGACTTCAAGCTGCTGGACAGAAAGGTGATAAACGCGCTGAACGACCTGCCGGAGCGCATTACGTTCTTTCGGGCGCTGTCAAGCTGGGTGGGCTTTGCCACCGAGCGGGTGGAGTTCGATGTGCAGCCCCGCGCCGCCGGAAAGAGCAAGTTCAGCATGAAGAGCCTGTTCCGGTTCGCGGTGAACAATATCACCTCGTTTACCAACCTGCCTATTCATCTCATCACATGGGTGGGTGTATTGTTCGGAATTCTGGCGCTGATACTTGGTATCCAGACGCTGGTGAAGTACTTCTGCGGGAATGCTGCGGAGGGCTTCTCCACGGTCATTCTGCTGATACTTATTACCGGCGCGTGCGTTATGGTGGGGATAGGCGTTATCGGCTATTATCTGTCAAAGATATACGAGGAAATAAAGCAGCGTCCGAGGTATATAATCTCCCGCACCACCGGGAAAGAAGGCGGAAAGGACAGCGAGAATGGAAAATAACATCAGCTTTGCTTCAATAAGAAGCAGGGCTTGGAGTATCATTAAAAGGACTGGGAAATTCTTTTCAGACAGCCGGGTTTACTGGCTGTCATTTCTGCTGCCTCCTGCGATATTGTTCATTTGCTACATAATATTTCAGGTGTGGCCATTCGGGGAGCGCTCGGTGCTGTCCCTCGACCTGAATGCGCAGTACGTTTATTACTACGACTACATGTACGACGTGTTCGCCGGGGAGGAGAGCATTTTTTACAGCTGGAGCAGAAACCTTTCCGGTGAGTTCATGGGCATAATCGGTTACTACCTCGCAAGTCCGTTCAACCTGCTGGTGTGGATATTCCCACGGGAGTGGATAACCGAGGGACTTCTGACCATGATGCTGGCGAAGGCGGGAGCTGCGGGACTTAGCTGCGCCTATTTCCTGCACCGTCATCGCGGCTGCGGGCGCACTACCTCTGTGTCGTTCTCGGTGATGTGGGCGCTGTGCGGCTTCTTCGTGGTTCAGACCATGGACCCGATGTGGCTGGACGGACTTGTGGCGCTTCCGCTTGTGGCGGCGGGCATTGAGAAGATATGCGACAAGCGGAAGTTCCTGATGTATGTGCTGTCGCTGGTGTATATTTTCGTGGCGAATTTCTACATCGGCTACATGATAGGCATATTCTCTGCGCTGTATTTCGTGTGGTATCTGGCTTCTGGAAAGAGCCGGAACCAGCACTTCGGGGAATACTGCGGCTCGGTGATAATGTTCGGGGCGGGGTCGGTGACTGCGATACTGATGTCCGGCTTCATGATACTGCCGGTGTACAAGTCGCTGTCCAATGGTAAGTTCGCGTTTTCCGAGCCGGACTATTCGCTGGCGGAGAATTTCGACATCGCGGATATTTTCATCAAGCTGTTTCCCACGGAGTACGACACGGTGCGCATGGAGGGAATGCCGATACTCTATTGCGGGACGCTGGCGCTGGTATGCGCGGTGATGTACTTCACCTGCCGCCGGTTCACCGCCCGGGAGCGTATCTCCAGCGCGGTTTTCATCGGCTTCATGGTGCTGTGTATGTATATCCGTCCGGTAGACATGATGTGGCATGGCGGTCAGATGCCGAACTGGCTGCCCAACCGCTATTCCTTTATGATAAGCTTCCTGCTGATAGTGTTCGGGGCGCAGACCTTCGACAAGCTGAAAAAAGTCCCGGGGCGCAGCTTCGGCACGGCGTTCATGATACTGCTGGCAATGCTGCTTTACGTTGACCTGAACAACGAAAGCTGGAAGTACCAGCCGGTGCTGACCTTTACAGTCCCGGTGCTGATACTTGCGGCGGTGATGATACTAGCGTGGCTGTACCGCAAATACGGCGTGAAGAAGCCGATGTGCATTGCGCTTGCCGTGTTCGTCTGCGCGGAGGCGGGGCTGAATACCGTTGATTCGCTGTACCAGATGCACGAGGATATCATCTTCTCCACCCGGGAAAGCTACCGCTGGGACATACCGCTGACCCGTGAGGTGACAGAGCAGATACACGAGCAGGACACGGATTTCTACCGCATGGAAAAGACCTTCCACCGCTGCGTCAACGACCCGATAGCGCTCCAGATGTACGGCATGAGCCACAGCTCCAGCACACTGAACGCAAAGGCGATAAATCTGCTGAAATCCCTCGGCTTTGCGGGGAGGGAGCATTACACCCGCTACGACGGCGCGACATTGCTCACCGATGACATTTTTGGTGTGAGATATGTGTTCGCCACTGATTCCAAGACCGTTCCCTACACCGAAACCGTTCCGGTGGAAACTGACACCGCGATAACGGTGTACAAGAACTCCGACGAGCTGGGTATTGCCTACCTCGCGGACAAGGATATTATTGGGTATGACCTCAACGAGTACTCGCCGTTCCAGGCGCAGAACAAGCTGGCTTCCATGCTGTCCGGAAACAAGGGAACGGCGGTGTTCAAGGCAATAGACGACGTGGAGTTCGACAGCGAGAATATCCGCATAGGCTCTACCACCGACGCGCATTACAGCTACCGCAAGTCCAACACCGACGCGGACGCATGGATAGAGTACACCGTAACAGCGCAGGACGATGGTCCGGTCTACATGTACTTCCCGACGAAGTATGAGCGTGAAACGCAGCTTTATGTGAACGGCATTTACCGCGGGAACTACTTCCTGTACGAGAATTACAGCATTGAGTACCTCGGCACATATCAGAAGGGCGATGTGTTCACCGTCAAGCTGAAGCTGCTGGACGACGCGGTGTACTTTACGAATGCGTGGTTCTACTACATTGACGAAGCCGCGCTCACTCGGTTCACCGACACTATGCAGCAGATGAACGCTTCCACTACCCTTACCCGCACCGGCGGCTGCACGCTGGAGCTAACGGTGGACGCGGCGGAGGACTGTGCGCTGTTCACCACCATTCCCGCCGAGGAGGGCTGGACGGTGACCATTGACGGAAAATACGTCAACTGGAAGACTTGCCTGTCCGAGTCGCTCATAACCGTTCCGGTCAGCGCCGGGAAGCACACTATCGTGCTGAACTTCTACCCCGCAGGGCTTAGCGTTGGTCTGACGCTCACCGGAATAGGGCTTGTTATGCTTGCGGCGATGATACTCGTGACCGACTTCATCAGACGTATGGACGAAAAGCGCCTGAAAGAAGCCGAACAAAAGACAGAAGAATAACGCGACCCCGGCTGGGAGCTTCACCGCTTTCAGCCGGGGTTCATTTCAGTGTGGGGATAATGCCGGAAAGCTCCCGGCGGTTTTTTGCTCCGACCGCGGCGCAGGTGCGTTTGAGGCTGCTTTTCACGCTGTTCTCGCTGACGTCGAAGATAATGCTTATCTCCGCGTTTGTCATTCCTGAAGCCGCCAATATTGCGTAAGAATATGCCGCCTTTGTCAGTCCCAGTGACCTGCGCAGCCCGTCGGTGGACTTCATCAGCCGGTCGAGCGGGACGAGGTAATGCTCCGCGTAGTTTTCCGTGCGGGTGTTGTTCAGGTAGGTCAGCTCGTAGGTGCGCACCGCTTCAACGCCCCGCAGGAACTGCGTTCCCATTTCCGCGGCAATGTCGATCTCACGCTGCACTGTATCCGGTACAAGATGATAAAGCTGGCTGAATATTTCCGGATACATGGAGTAGAATTCGGCGGCGGCTGTGGGGGTGAAGTTGTCGCGGCAGGAAATGAGAGCGTCGCTGAACAGCCTTATCGCGGATCCGTGATCTCCCAGCGACAGGAATGCCTGCGCACAGAACAGCCGCAGCTTTATCACGGCGCACTCGTTCTCGGCGTTTTCCGCGACAGCTATGAACTTGTCGCAGCTTTCTGACAGCGCTTCGTAGTCCTTCAGCATGAGCATACACGCCGCTTGGGTCATTGCGAAGTATGGCGCGGTGTATCGGTTGTAGATAACGTCGCTCTCCTTGGTGGTCAGCGCGGACCACATGTCCTCCAGCCAGCCCCCCCGCTGTCCGCGGAGCATTCCGATGCACAGCCTTGCGCAGTCGCATTCCTCTCTGTTGATGTATTTTCGTTCCATTGCGAGTATCTCGTCCAGGATATCGAAGAATTTCAGGTGATCCCCGAGGAACAGGCAGCATTTCCCCGCCGCGTACAGCGCGGTCAGCTTCATTGCGGCGTCCTCCTCGGCTGAACAGAGCGCCGCCGCTGCGGTGAGCCGTTCCAGCCCGCCGGCAAGGTCGCCCTGATAGTACCGCATTTCCCCGGTGAACACGATCTCGGCATACCGCCCGTGCCCCAGCATTTCGGTGTACATGTGCTGATACCGCACGAACTGGTCGTTTTCCGTCTGGAGCGAATAACCCCGTCGGTGCAGCAGGTTGAACACAGACGGCGCGTACAGCGTCCAGGGGAAGGTCGGCGCTTCGAACCGCTGTCCGGTCTTGTACAGCTCGTAGGCGCGCTTGATGCACTCGCCCATCTTGTTCAGTACGAACAGATACTCGTTTGTGCGCAGCGCGTAGGCGTAGCCTGTAAAAAAGCGGCGGTCGGAGCTGTCGTAGTCCGGCGAGGTGGAGATGTGCGCGATAATACCGGAGAACTTGTCCGCGAGCAACGGCTTTGCGTCGGTGTGCATGAGCAGCGCGGTGATACGCAGCAGACGGGGAATGACGGGTTTGCAGTCCATCGGGCACTCGTTCACGAACTTGCGCAGCAGCTGGCTGGACTTTATCAGCATTGAATAGGTGACGGGCTCTTTTGAGCGCACCCCGCTGGCAAGCTCATACTCGCCAGCAAGGAAGTACTCGCAGAAGCTGAAGAAATGGCGGTCTTCGCGAAGATATTCCCGGGCGAAGCAGATACGCATGTCGTGCCGGACGTTCTCCGGGAACTGGAAGAACAGCGTGTAAGCCGCGTGCATGAGCAGCGGGTGGATCTTTACACCGCGGCTGCGGCGGTTTATCTCGGTCAGCGGGAGAATGCCGTTAAGCCGTTCAATCTCGCTGATGATGTTCTGCGGTGTGAAGATATGCTCACCGAAATAGTCGGTGATGGATCTGAACGAGCGCAGGTCGCAGCAAAACTGCGCTGACAGCTCGGGGTATGTCGCCGCCACAATGAGCGCGCCCTGCATGCGCAGCGACTCTGCCGTGTTCACGTTCCCCGCGCCGAACAGTGCCCGTATTATCCTGCCCTCGGCTGTGAGGTTGAGGTAATCCTGCCCCTGCTGCGCCAGTATCAGGCACACCCGTGCGCTAAGGAAAGACCCTCCGGACGCGGCATACAGGTCGGCGGGGTTCGCCGCAACGCCGCAGCGCTCCGCGTATTCAGCTACCTCGGCGATGGTCATGCACAGCTGTTCCCGCTCTATCATCAGGAAGCCCTTGCGTTTTGCCAGCTCCCTGTGGTCGTTTTTCAGCGATGAACAGACGAACACAAATCGGGCGCATTCGCACTCGGAGAGCAGCTTTGCGGTGCGGAGATTGCCGAACAGCGTCTGGCAGGCGGCGGGGCAGTCCACGATTATGACCAGCGGCTTATCCGGCGAGGCGGCGCTGAATTTTGCGGTAAGGGCGGCATATTCCCGGTCGGTGAGAGGTTCGACCAGCGGCTCGCCGGTTATCATCTTGCTTATCTGCGCGAAGCATTCGCCGGAGTTCCCAGCGGAACGTATGAACCTGAGCGATGCGCCTTCCGGGCGGCAGCGCCGTGCGAATTCCCGCAGCAGCGTGGACTTGCCGGTGCCGTCCGGGGCGCAGACCACTGTGACCCTTCGCTGGTATATACCGCGGAGGACTTTTGCTATGCGGCGCGGGAGAAATATCCTGTCTGTGCCGGGCATGTTATCGCCGCCTTTCATGCAACACACCGCACAAAGCCGTGGCGACCCTGTGCGGTGAGAATATTTACTGGTCACCTCTAAAAACCTCTTGTGAGCAAAACCGTGCAGTGCACACCATCTTCGTCGTCAAACCTCCTCGTAAGGCATCAAGCCTTACTTCGTCGGCTTTCCTAGAATCTGGTGCACCCTGCCCATTTTTGCTTTTCACAACGGTTTTTAGAGGTTCCCTACTGTTGATCATCCTGCTTTGCCGGGCGGATTTGTGTTATCATTACCGCCAGTAGGGGTTGATCACATCAGACCAGAAGCCGTCAATCTTTTTCCCGTCCACTTTTACAAACGGACAGACGCTGTATTTGAATATTACCCCCGACTTGCTGCCGGCAATATGGGTGTAGGTATTCTTTGAGGTGGTTTTGGTGACCGTCTTGGTCTTTATATAGTTCCCGTTTTTGTCCTTTTCGTATTTCATAATTCTAATTTCATAACCGGTGACATTTTTGTCTTTGCTCCATGAGATGGTGTTCTTGGAGTTTGTTTTTCTTTTTGCGGTAACATTCTGCACCTTCTGTGGGGCGATAATGAAGTTCACGGTTTGGCTGCCGCTGTATTTCCCTTTCCCCTTGACTGTAACAGACGCCTGACCCGGTTTTGTGTTGTTCTTGTAGGAAACGGTGTAGTCTGTGCCGTTTTTCAGCGTCTTGCCGTCATATTTCACTGTGACAGCGGGCTTCTGCGCCTTGCCGGTATATACTATCTCTTTCGTCAGGCTGAAGCTGATATCGGCTTCTTTCATAATGTCAGTGCTGGTGGTGGAGGTGTCCAGACGGTAGATGGTCGCAGTGTTGTAAATGATACAGTCAGCGAATGTCCAGTATGCCTTGTTTCTGATGACTTTAAGCTCTTCCGCGCCGTTTATCCTCGCGTGCTGCATGGGAATGGCTTCTTTCAGTACCTTGCCTTTTGAGGAAATGATAGAATAGTAGGAGTTGACGAATTTTTTATCTTTCCAGCGCTCCCACATAACGAGCACCCGTGAGCTGTCCAGCGCCGCCATTGCGGAGGCTCTGACCTCGCTGCCGTCGGTGTAGTTGGTGAGCCAGATTATGCCGGTATCGGTGTAATTACCGCCGTATGTGGAGGAGTTTCCGCTTCTTTTTGCACCATTCAGAACGCTGTTCCCGGTATCAGGGTCAATTATTTGTAAAAACATTTGCTGGGGAGTTTCCTTTTCAAAATCGCCCGAAGAACCTACAAGCGCAATGCCTGTATCGACCTCTGCGATACCGGTCAGCCTTGAGTTGGTGTAGTTGACATTGAACATATCGTTCGTGTCGCCGGTAAGCGAGAAGTGGAACGGAACGAAGCCCTTGTCGTAATGACCGGAAAACGATTCCGTCATTTCCGATTCTCTCAGAACGGTGATCTGAAAGCCTCTTGGGTGAGCATCACTATGGTCGGCAATGGCGAATCTTCCATCGGACAGCGCAATAACCGATTGATTAAATGAATGTCCCCCGATTGCTCCCAAGGATACTAATTCCATGGTTTTAATATTGACCTTTATCGCATTGCTGCTTTGATGACCGCTGTACATTGTTCGTGCGAAGGAGCAGACAAGAAGGTCGCCCTGAATTGCCATCGCGCAGTTGCCCGAGCCAAAGGGATACCGTGTATCCCAATCACCGCCAGCGGGAACATAGTCGCATGAAGCGATATATTTTCCATCGGAGGAGTATTTCGCAATTGAAACGGTTGCGATATTTCCCTTTTTATCTTTATCATCCTGACCGCAGGCAATATAGAAATTACCGCTGTCATCGCAGGTCACACCGCCGATGAGCGGCATGGGGTTCTTGATTTTTATAGTGTCGGCTATGGACAGCTTGTCGCTGATGTGGGAAATGTACACATACTTGTCATCTGTGTAAGCGATGGTATATCTGCCAAGGTTATCCACAAAATCGCTTATCGGGGATACATTGTTCATGTTCCGGATATAGCTATCGGTGAAAAGCCTGGTTTTCAGTGCTATCTCGCCTTTGTCGAGTAATGCGGTCACCGGCTTGTCTGCCGCCGCCGCGGGCAGGGTAAAGCAGGTCAGCGCGGTCACAAGCGCCAGCAGAAATGCGAACAGTCTTTTTTTCATAGAATTACCTCCAATTCTGATAGATGTCTACTGAATTCAAGTATAGCATATCCCGGGTAATTTTGCAAGATTTTTGGCGAATTTCTTCATACGAAGCAAAAAAATTGAAAAACCTCTTGACAAATCCGCGAGAATGTGATAAACTAACGATAACAAAAAGAGGTTCGGCGGAGTCCAGTCCGCAGGAGCTTCACACAATTGAATACGCCCTTACAAACCTATGATGTGGAGATAAAAATGCTTGTTGCACTCCCAGAGAGCGGTGGGTGCTGAGATCACCGCAGAACGCAGAGCATATCAAATGGACCACTGAGGGCGCAGTCAAAGGCGGTGTCCAAAGCCGGCTGAGTATTCTGCGACGTGTTGCAAGCGTTAATTGCAGGGATATGTCAGTATCCGTCGAGTGTGCGGCAAAGCAGCCGCAAATTAAGGTGGCACCACGGTGTAGTTTATACTCCGTCCTTAAAGCAGGAGAATTCTGCGTTTAAGGGCGGAGTTTTTGTTTTCTGAAAGGAGCAGTTTTTATGTTGAAGCCTACTCTTGAACAGGCAAAGCAGTACACCGGGTACAGCGTTATCCCGGTTTGCAGGGAGATGCTTTCGGATATCCGCACACCCATTGAGGTGCTGCGTATCCTGCGCAGCGTCAGCCACCATGTGTATATACTGGAGAGCGTTGAGAACCAGGAAAAATGGGGAAGATACACTTTCCTCGGATATAACCCGAAGATGGAACTGACCTGCATTGACGGCGAGCTTACCGTGAAGAACCTGCTTACCGGGCAGACCGAGACCACGCAGCAGTCCCACCCGGCGGACTACATCAAGAAGCTTCTGGCGGGGTACAGCAGTCCGAAGATAGACGGCTTCCCCTCGTTCACCGGCGGGCTTGTGGGGTACTTCTCCTACGACTACATAAAGTACAGCGAGCCGACCCTGAACCTTGACGCGGAGGACGAGGAGCATTTCAAGGACGTAGACCTCATGCTGTTCGATAAGGTCATCGCGTTCGACAATATCCACCAGAAAATAATGCTGATAACCAACATTTCCACCGACGACATAGACGGGGAGTACGCAAAAGCCGAGAGGGAGCTTGCGGAGATGGAGCAGCTGATCCGGCACGGAAAACCCGCGGATATACCTCCGGCAAAGCTGACCTCGGAGTTCCGCAGGCTGTTCGACAAGGAGCAGTACTGCGCGATGGTTGAAAAGGCGAAGCGGTACATCTACGAGGGCGACATTTTCCAGGTGGTGCTTTCCAACCGTCTTGACGCGGATTTTGAGGGCAGCCTGTTCGACGCTTACCGCGTGTTGAGAGCCACAAACCCGTCGCCGTACATGTTCTTCTTCTCCAGTGACGATATGGAGATAGCAGGAGCTTCCCCGGAAACGCTGGTGAAGCTGGAAAACGGCGTTCTGCACACCTTCCCGCTGGCTGGAACAAGACCCCGCGGCGCTACTGACGAGCAGGACAAGCAGCTTGAAGCGGAGCTTCTCAAAGACGAAAAGGAGCTTTCGGAGCACAACATGCTGGTTGACCTCGGCAGAAACGACATCGGCAAGATAAGCAAGTTCGGCAGCGTTGAAGTTGAGAAGTACATGAGCATTGAGCGCTATTCTCATGTAATGCACATCGGTTCAACGGTGCGCGGCGAGATACTGGACAGCAAGTGCGCGTTTGACGCGGTGGACGCGATACTCCCGGCAGGAACTCTTTCCGGCGCGCCAAAGATAAGAGCCTGCGAGATAATCAACGAGCTGGAGAACAACAAGCGCGGCGTTT
>JBJFGA010000136.1:0-3639 GCA_051892275.1 Oscillospiraceae bacterium
CACCTACGCTCTGACAGGGAACAGCTTCCTTGCTGAAAACGGGTTTGATACTGCGATATGGGAAAAGAAGTCCAACGATAACGCTTATCTGTACTATCCGTCGCTCAAAAATATCATAGCGGACGATTATGGCGTGGGGTACACCGCTCGGTTTGTTCTCGAAAACACGACCTCTGAACCCATTGTTTACGGCGATGACCTGTCATTCACCTTTGACGCCGTGCTTGACCTTGAGGGCAAGAGCGACCCTGTTTCCGTAACAAGCCAGATCAGCCCGTTAGCGCTTGCACAGGTGGATTTTGCTATTGAGCATAACGGCATACCGTTAGACGCTGTGATATCCTACACTGTGGATCTCGCTAATGGAAAGCTGATACTTAAGATAGACGACAGAGATGCCGGCTCTATTGCTTTTGATAATGAGAGCCAGAAGATCATCGTCATCATTACCGAGGATCTTAACGCAGGAGAAAACTCCGTTAATATGACATATAACGGCACGTCTGTTCCTTTGTTCGGAGGAGTGGAGGGTACCTGCTCGGTGACTATCGGCAGGGCAGTTCCGGATATTGAATTACCTGAAGCGACCGGCTTAAACTACGGTCAGCCGCTTTCTGCTTCAACTCTCAGCGATACCGGCTGGAGCTGGGCAGACGGCACTGTTATCCCCACAGTAACCAACTCCGGCTATATTGCTGTAACATCGGTCGATGACTATAACTATATCTATACCGATGTCGAGGGATACAGCCCGGCTGCTCACACATTAACAAAAGCCATTCCCGTGACGGTGGCTGCCGCAGTTCCCACGATAGTTGTAATGGCAGACACAAAGGCAATACCGGATAGCACGGTGACACTCAGCGCTGTGGTATCAAACCCCAACAACTCAACGCTCGCAGACTGTCCGGCGGTGTCGGGATATACATACAAGATAGGCGATGGGGCAGAGCAGACCATCACAAACAGTTCTTTTGTTATCCCTCAAAATATTCCGAACAACTCCACCATCACAATTACGGCGAAAACGTCTGCAACGGATAACTATGCAGTGGGAACAGGCACAGTAACAGTGTTAGTCACCGACTGCACGCATACGAACAAAACGCTGAAGTATGACGAGAACAAGCACTGGTACTACTGCTCCTACTGCGGCGCAGACATTGAGATCAGCGTACACAGCGGCGGCACTGCCACCTGCACTTCAAAAGCGGTCTGCGAGGTGTGCGGGCAGGAATACGGCACGGTTGACAGCAATAATCACACCAACGTATCAAGCGCATGGAATTATGATGGAACAGGACACTGGCATATCTGCTCTGACTGCGGAGCGCAGGTCGGTAAGGAAGCCCATAAGTCCGGCGGTCAGGCGACGGCTGAAAAGGCGGAGATATGCACGGTCTGCAAATACGAGATCACTCCGAAGCTCGGTCAGGTCGCAGCTCCGCTTATCACCCCGAACGGCGGTTCGTTCACAAGCTCACAGGAGATCACGATTACCTGTCAGACTAGCGGCGCAGCGATCTACTACACTCTGGACGGCACAGTTCCGACATCGAGCAGCACAAAATACACCGGCGCGTTTACGCTGACCGAAAGCGCGACAGTCAAGGCAATTGCAATAAAAATCGGCATGAGTAACAGCACGGTTTCGCAGGCGGTTTATACCATAACATCAGCCCCTGTTGACCCGGTTGTCGAAACAGTCGCTGCTCCGGTAATCACACCGAACGGCGGCAGCTTCACAGGCTCACAGGAGATCACGATTACCTGTCAGACCGACGGCGCAGCGATCTACTACACTCTGGACGGCACAGTTCCGACAGCGAACAGCATTAGGTACACCGGCGCGTTCACGCTGACCGAAAGCACGACAGTCAGGGCGATCGCGATAAAAGCCGGCATGAATAACAGCACGGTTTCGCAGGCAGTATATACCATAACATCAACACCTGTTGACCCGGTTGTCGAAACAGTCGCTGCTCCGGTTATCACACCGAACGGCGGCAGCTTCACAGGCACGAAGCAGGTAACGATCACCTGCGAAACCGACGGCGCAGATATCTACTACACAACTGACGGGACAACTCCGACAACATCAAGCGTTAAGTACACAGGTGAAATCACGATCAGCAGCACTACCACTATAAAAGCGATCGCGGTAAGATCCGGAATGGAAAACAGCGATATCGTATCCGTTACATTCACCAAGGCGTCCTCCGGCGGCAGCGGTGGCAGCGGCGGTGGCGGCGGCGGCAGCAGCCACAGACCGTCATCGACCAGCTATCCCATCTTTAACGGCAGGCAGATCACCTGGGAAGAGATCGCGGCAGAGCTTATTAAGCAAGAAAAAGGCGCCGAGGCAACAATTCAGCTTAACGGCAAAACAGAAGTACCGGTTGCAGTAATCAAAGCAATTGACGACCGCGATCTGAAAGTAACGTTCGTTGTTGACAGCGTAAGAAGCTGGAAAACAGACGGCGCGGAGATCACCGCTCCTGCGGCGGCAGACCTGTCAATTCTCACGACAAGCAAGCTGAAAACCAACGCTCTGCGTGGCATTGCTGGCATTCAGTTCACAATTAACAACACGAATATCCCGACAGATATTGAGATCGCATTCAAGGCTGAACACGCCGGCAAGTTTGCGAACCTCTACAAGTCGGTCGATGGCAAGCTGGTATTCGTGACCTGCGCGAAGATCGGCGCGGACGGCAAGGTTATCCTGTCCGGTGTCACCGAAAAGGGCGATCATGTCGTAATGCTGTGCGAATTCAGCGACCTTCTCGGCGACATGAACAACGACGGGGTGCTGAACGCGATGGACGCAAGCGCAATACTCAAGGACATCGTGGGTCTGGAAAAGGGCAAGAACCTGCTCGTTGCGGACTTCAACGGCGATGGAACGATGAACGCTATGGACGCGTCTGCAATTCTGAAAAGAGTTGTTGGTTTGGCGTGATCGGAACTGAATAACTGTATAGCAGAATGGGCGTACAGAGATGTGCGCCCATTTCTATTGCTTGAAAAACAGGGCAACCCCGCACAATAAACGGCTGCCGCTTGGTGTTCACAATTGGGCGGCATACTGCGACCTTTGCCGCACGCTTGCCTGCACCCTTCTGGTTTGGCGCAAATATCACAACATAATAAATAATACTAATAACCATTTAAATTCAGGAAATCTTTGCAGAAATCCAGCACCGCTATCGTCGTCAAAGAAACTTGACGTACATACAGTACGCCTGCGTTTCTTTTCCTAGATATCGGTACTGTCTTTCCGCAAATCTTTTCCTTCGTTCAAACGGTTATTAGTATAAAAGCCACCTTCCATTATTCGTGAAAGATGGCTTTT
Source organism: Oscillospiraceae bacterium (assembly GCA_051892275.1). Taxonomy (GTDB): domain Bacteria; phylum Bacillota; class Clostridia; order Oscillospirales; family Ruminococcaceae; genus CAG-115. The sequence continues at coordinate 3,356 of JBJFGA010000136.1, forward strand.
TCGACAAGCTGATGGGCGTACATTTGTACGCCCATTTCGCTATTCGGTCGTGATCAAGCTATGCCAACCACATGTTTGAGAATTGCAGATGCGTCCATAGCGTTAATCGTTCCGTCGCCGTTGAAGTCTGCAACGAGCGGGTTCTTGCCCTTTTCCAGACCAACGACGTCCTTGAGTATTGTGCTTGAGTCCATAGCGTTCACAAGACCATCATTGTTAACATCGCCGAGCAGGTCGCTGCATTCAGAGATCATAGCGACATAATCGCCCTTCTCGGAGATACC
>JBJFGA010000137.1:0-3627 GCA_051892275.1 Oscillospiraceae bacterium
TACGAGGCAGTGGAAATGGCAAAGGAGATCCGCAGCACTCCCTTTGAACCGATATCTATAATCAACCGGATATACACCCAACAGGTGAACGAAGATCTTGACGAATGCAGCACGAAAGAAATCTTTCTTGCCTACATGAAGATGAACCGCGCTCAGTTCCAGGCCAATTACCTTACCGCAAGGGACGAAATCACTCAGCTGCACGGCGAGCTTATCCACGAAAAAGAGGACAGCGAGTTTCTCGCAAAGTGCGCCGCAAGCGACAACATTCTCATAGCCCCCAAAAGCTGCGGACTGCTTGTGCAATACTACAACAACTATTTCGCCACCCAATTCAACAGAAAGTGGGATATCAGCGCGAAATACAAGGTAAGCCCGAGACTGATTTATAATATGGTCGTTGGCAGTAAGCAAAAATACAAAATCGGAAGTAAGCCCGAGGTTATGAGAATTATTGACAGCAACTTTCCCGGCTGTGATGTTCTCAGAAGATTTTTGAAAACACAAGACGCCGACGCTACCCCGACCGACGACTCCGAAATGCTGCGCAAGCAGATCATCTTTCTCAAATTTGTGGAACTTGGTATCAGAAAGGTGCTGGATAAATCGGCTGTGACAGCTTTCCATGAAGAAGCCGATGATATGCTTAATTGCTGCAACCTTCCTATGCTGTATCAGGGAAATCCGTTCGATTTTCTTATGGTGTTATGCTCCTACGCAAGCGACCCTATCTCACTTCTTTCGGATTTCATCTGCGAAAGCTCCGACGATGATCAGTACGAGAGTTGATGGTTTTTCACACTTTTCTTTCTCAAATCTAACGCTCCTCAAATCTTGACTAGTGATGTATAGGGCGGTATTATTGCAATCACCGCATAAATAACGATTTTTGAATCACAAGCTCCGACTTTTTTGTCTATTGGTGAAAAGTACGCAAAACGTGATAACGACAGACAATATACAACCGGAAACCTACGACCAATTTACAGCTCCCGCCTTTACAGACGGGAGCTGTGTCATTTCACATTTCTCTGTGCGAATCTCCTCCAGCCTATCCGCGTCGGTTTTGTCCGCAGAGCTAATCGCATGAGCGCAGATGTTTCCGGTTATTACACTGCTCGTGGCTCAATCGGCTGGACACGATTTCCAGCGGAATGTCTCAGCAATCATTAGCATTTTAATTGTGTGCAGCAATCCGCGAATGTTGACGTCAGGCAGATTGTTCCGCACAATGAACCAGTGGAATCACGCGGACAGCGTCTTGTGATTCAACAGCCGCCGTCCCAAGCGATGAAAATGCGGCCGCTTTGCTGACAGAGCGTGCCGAGTTCAGCGCGGCGCTCGTTTTACTCTTAGCAGAAAATACAGCAAAAGCGGAATCAGAGGCAAGAGCATCACGCCCTTGCCTCTTTTTTATATCAGCCGCACCGACCGATTACATACTTTATCACCGACTTCTTTGGAATAAGCCATAATAGATTATTGAGGATTTCTTTAGTTGTCCTGAACCGGGCTATAACTATTTCTTTTCGTCAAGGGAATAAACCGTAAAATTCACTTTCACCGCATTTTATAAAGCAAAAGTGAATAATTACAGCAAGAAATGATAAAAAAGTATTGACAACCTTAAAATATTGGAGTATAATAAGTATGAAAAGTATAACTAATACAACCGGGAGGTATCAGTATGAAAAAGGATAAGTATGTAGGAATATGCAAGGTCGGAGAAAAGGGTCAAATCGTCATTCCAAAGGAAGCGCGGGATATGTTAGACATCAAGCCGGGCGATTCTCTTGTTGTGCTCTGCGACAAAAACCAAGGAATTGCGATACTGAAATCCGACATAATCGAGAGCATCGGCGACGAGATTTTCAGGGCAAAAAAGGAAGAGGAGTGATTTATAATGCCAACTGTATTCGGGATTCCGCTTATCGGGTTTATTCAGATGGTAATAGGCGCGGCGATAGTGCTGTTTGTTCTTATCAAATTTCTGGGTCGCCCCAAGAACAAAAAAGACAGCTTTATCATCAAAAATGTGCATATCATCACGGGCGACGGCACGGAAGTTTTTAATCGGAATGTGTATGTTTCTAAAGGTATCATAGAAGAAATATCCGCCGAGCCTATCGTGAAAAAAGGCGTTCAGATAATTGACGGCGAGGGCAAAACGCTCATGCCGGGGCTTATTGACAGCCATGTACATATTCAGGGAATGAACAGCCGCAGCGAAGAGGACAGCGACAGATTTCTTGCGGAAAAGATACCCGGGATATTTGCGGAGGGAGTGTTCCCCTACGGCGTAACTACCATAAAGGATATGTGCGCTCCGCGGCATTTCGCGTATAAGCTGCGGGATATGCTCCGCAAAGGGAAAATCACCGGTCCCGAGCTGCTGATAGTCGGACCGAATTTCACCACCCCCGAGGGACACCCCGCAAACACGCTGGGCGGAGACAACCCGTGGATGAGAAAAGAAATGGCTATCGAGGTGAGCGGCAGCGAAGATGTCACAAACGGCGTTGCGGAGCTGAAAAAGGCAGGTGTTGACTTCCTTAAAATTACCTATCAGGGCGGCGATTACTTGTATTTCGGAAAGGTAGTCCCACTGAAAAAGCTGGACAAGGAGCGTATGCGGCAGATTATCTCCGAGGGCAAAAAGAGCGGCCTTAACACAACCGCGCACGTTTTCTACAAGGACGATGTGCGTGAGCTTCTTGAGGCGGGAATATACGGAATCGAACACGGCATTCTTGACGAGTCATTAAGTGCGGACGATGATATTCTGAAGCTGTGGAAGCAAAGCGGCGCAAGGTTTGTTCCCACCGTGAACGCGATGACCTACGAGAACGACCCCAACCGCCTTACCAACAGCATACACAATCTGAAGCTCATCTATGACGCAGGAATCCCTGTGGCAATGGGAACGGACACCATGCTTGAAGCAGGCACGGAGGAGTCTGTTCAGCGTGAGCTGGAGTATTATGTTGAAGCGGGGCTGACCCCAATGCAGGCGATAGTCCTTGCCACCAAAAACGGAGCTGAACATCTCGGAATTGCCGACCGAAAGGGACTAGTAAAAACAGGCATGGAAGCTGACCTTATCCTGCTGGACAAGAACCCCGCCGAGGATATTTCCAACATACGGCTTATCAACAGGGTTTTCGCCAAGGGCAAGACCGTGTATTCGCAAAGCGCCATTGCGTCCTACGATATCCCCGATTACAGCTACCCCGAGGGCGTTTCGGAAATAGAGCTTACTGCCGATGACGGAACGGAAAGAACAGTTGATGTATCCCGTTACAGTACCGACAGCGAGATTGCTGTCACCGTCAGCAAGGATGGCGAGGTGCATTCCGAAGAAAAGTGCGTGGTGGAAAAGAACCTGTCTTGTGTTCGCTGGGAGTATAAGCGCAGCAGCGATGGCACAGACATCACCGCCGAAAAGAAGGGCGGCTTCATTCACATGACTGGCACCTTCAAGGGCAAGCCGCAGGACAAGACATTCAGAATAGCAGACGGTCTGTGGTATCAGACAATGGATATGGCAATGCCTGCGTTCATAGCTTCCGCACAGGAGGAGATAATCTTCTATTCAATCGGCACGGGCAATAACCGCGGCGCAATGGG
>JBJFGA010000138.1:0-14993 GCA_051892275.1 Oscillospiraceae bacterium
CTTTAACGCTAATCGATAACTGCGGCGAGGACAACGATATGCTCAAGGCACTTTACGGCGACCTTGAATATACCGACGCCTACGCATAGATTTTCGCATGGAAGCACAGATCGAGTTATTATCCTATCGGCGTGAATGTAGTCAAGACCTCTGACCCGGCGAATATTCCCTCTGCAAGACCCGACGCGTACAATATGCTCGACGGTATCTACGAGTGGAAGTATGACCACATTTCCGAGGATTACGTTGTTGGAACCACCCCTGAACTTATCACTTCCGAGAAGTATGTTGAGTACTACGGTCAGCTGCCCGAGGAAACGGCAAAGCAGAAGGACAAACGTCTCAGCAAGTTGGTAGAAGAATACAACAAATACGCCGATGCGATCTACACCGCATTCGCCCAGTACATGGGCAAGTATGACGTGTCCACCGAATACGATGACTGGACGTCAAACGTTATTTTCAAGATCACTGACGGCGAATGGTCGTGCAGCAGCTCTTATAACTATTACTTCACAAAGGACATCGTGAGAGGTGATATCGAAGAAGCGGTTGAATTCCTTAGCTCAAAGGTGACCGGGCTTGACGAGGCGCTTATCGCGGTTTTTTTCAAGGACGGCAAGCTCTGCGGAGCGGCGGTGACAGACAGATCCGGAGACCTTTATTTCAACCCGACGGAGTTCAGCATAGGTTACACCAACGCGTGGTCGTATATTGACGGCGTTCAGTATGACCGCACATACGGCACCTATCCTGTTCTGAAGCGGCTTTCCGCTGACAGCTACGGTGACGCCGCAAAGCTCTTTAAAGGCACATGGAAGAACGACGAGCACACTCTCACCATCAATGATTCCACGTTTGAAGCAGATAAGATCACCGGCTTCTCGATCTATTCCGATTCGGTAACAATGACCTACAAGGAGTCCGGGATACACCAGATCTATTACTCCACCGATATGAGCACCTACCTTACGGTAGAGGAATACTATGACGGATATCGCGAGGAATATGAAACATACTATTCGCCCGCAGAATACATAAGACGTCATTGATCAGATAACGCAACAACTGGTACTGTGAAAAAGCAGTACCAGTTTTGTTTCATGCTAATTACAAGTCAGGATATAGACAAGATTTGCAAAGAGATCAGGTAGATTTCAAGGAATGAAACCGCCGCAAGGCTGTATGCCTTGCAAGGGTGAATGACGCAGAAAGATGCCTGAGATTTTTGCAAAGATGTCTATAGAATGATTTGGAATTAGTATCTGGAAGCAATTGCAGGCTTGCCCTCGTTTCCGAACGACCGGTCACAAAGTCGCGTCGGAGAAATTAAAATATATTGTGTGAAATAACAGTTGAATTTCAGCACAAAAAATGTTATAATAAGTACATGAAAGGTGCAACGGAGCGATGATTTCCGCTGCGCCATTTTTTGTGAGCACGCCGTTCGGCGACAGAAAAACTGTCCGGCAGGGAAAAGAGGCGGGGTTTTGAACGAAACAGAAAGTATGATAAGCGTCGGTATTGACATCGGCACCACCACCACGCAGCTGGTGTTCTCGCAGCTGACGCTGAAAACAAGCGGCGGATTCGGCATGACGTCAAAGACGGAGGTGTCTGACAAAAAGGTGCTGAACCGCAGCAGGGTGTATTTCACGCCGCTGAACAACGACGGCAGCATTGACGCCCCGGGAGTCCGTCGGATAATCGAGCAGGAATACGCCGCGGCGGGGTTCCGCCCGGAAATGATAGACACCGGCGCGGTGATCATAACCGGCGAAACGGTGCGGAGGTCCAATTCCCGGAGCGTTTGCGAGGAGATCTCCGGCATAGCCGGTGATTTCGTTGTGACCTCTGCCGGTCCCGACCTTGAATCTATCCTCGCCGGAAAGGGCGCGGGCTGTCTGGAGCTTTCGGAGCAGCCGGAAAACCTCGGGAAGATATGCTGCAACCTTGATATCGGCGGCGGCACGACAAATATAGCCTGTTTCCGTGGCGGCGAGGTCATTTCGGTCGGCTGCCTGGACATAGGCGGAAGGCTCATTCGGCTGGATCGTGCCGGCAGAATGACCTACATTTCCGACAAGCTTAGGGCACTTGCGGAGCGCAGCGGTATCGCGCTCAAGCCCGGGAGCGTGCTTACGCGTGATACCGCCGAGCGTGTGTGCGAGATAATGTGTGCAGTGCTTGAGGCGGCTGTGGGGCTTGCTCCCGCCAGCAAAGCCGTGGAGTACATGGCGACAAACCACTCGATAGACGTTCTGCCAGACCTTTTCACGTTCTCAGGCGGCGTTGCGGACTGCATAAGCGGTGAGCAAGGCGACTTTGAGTATGGCGACATCGGCGTGGTTTTCGGCAGGGTACTGCGGCGCTCGGAGTTCTTCGGGCAGGGCAGGGTGCTTTCAGCGGCGGAAACACTGCGGGCAACGGTCATCGGCGCGGGGAACTGCTCGATAGAACTGTCCGGGAGCACGATAGAATATCAGAACTGCGGCTTCCCGATCAAGAGCGTGCCAGTCCTGCGGCAGCGGCTTTCCTGCGGCGGTGATATCGCCGGTTTTGCTGACAGTCTGCGGCACAGTATCGAGAACTGCGGCTCGCTGGTCGCAGAGAACCGCTTTGCGATCGCCTTTGACGGCATAAGAAATCCGTCCTTTGACCAGATAGAGCGGCTCGCGGCAGAACTGGTTTCAGTCATGGACGGCGGCGACTTGCTTATGATAGTCGTGAAAGAGGACATGGCGAAGGCGCTGGGGCAGGCGCTGCGGCGCAGAATACCCAGAAGCCGCCCGCTCATCTGCATTGATGGAATAGTCTGCGGCGACGGCGACTTCATAGATATCGGCGAACCGGTTTCCGGCGGCAGGGTCATTCCTGCGGTGGTAAAAACATTGATTTTCAAATAAAGGTGGACAAAATATGACATTGAAATGTACGCTGTACAACAAGACATTTGAATTCTCGTCCGTGAAAGAGGTTCTCGCAAAGGCGAACGAGCCGAAGTCCGGCGACGTGCTGGCGGGGCTTGCGGCGGGATCAGCCGAGGAGCGAATGGCGGCAAAGCTGGTGCTGTCCGAGCTGACTGTGAAGGACCTGCGCGAAAACCCCGCCGTTCCCTACGAGCAGGACGAGGTGACTCGGATAATACAGGACGACCTTGATAAGGAGCAGTACGAGAAGTTCAGCGGCATGACAATAGGCGAGCTTCGCGACTGGGTATTATCGTATGATACCACGTCCGAAATGATACTTGAGGCGTCCCGGGGGCTTACAAGCGAGGTCATTGCCGGCGTTGCGAAGCTGATGGGCAATCTCGACCTGATGTACGCCGCTAACAAGATAGAGGTGCACGCGCACTGCAACACAACCATCGGCGGGCGGGGCGTGTTCGCGTCGCGGCTCCAGCCAAACCACCCCACCGACAATATCCGCGGTGTGACATCGTCGCTGTTTGAGGGGCTGAGCTACGCCTGCGGTGACGCGGTGCTTGGACTGAACCCCGCAATAGACACAGTGAACAGCACCACCGACGTCCTGAACCTGCTGTACGATGTCAGGACTAAGTACGAGATACCAACGCAGATATGCGTGCTGTCGCATGTTTCCACCCAGATGAAAGCGGCGCAGGCGGGCGCACCGATAGACCTGTGCTTTCAGTCGATAGCAGGCTCGGAGCAGGCACTGCGCTCCTTTGGCACCAGCGCGGGAATGCTTGGGGACGCGCTTCAGATGATGACGGAGCTTGCGAAGTCGGAGGGACCGGATTACATGTACTTTGAAACCGGGCAGGCTTCCGAGCTGTCCTCGTCCTCGCACTTCAGCACCGACCAGCAGACCATGGAATCCCGCTGCTACGGTCTTGCGCGGCATTATCACCCATTCCTTGTGAACACGGTGGTGGGCTTCATCGGGCCGGAATACCTCTATGACGGGAAGCAGGTCGTCAGGGCGGCGCTTGAGGACGTGTTCTGCGGCAAGATGCACGGGCTGCCCATGGGCTGCGACTGCTGCTACACCAACCACATGCAGGCTGACCAGAGCGACATGGACAATCTTATCACGATAATGGCGGCAGCTGGCTGCACATACGTCATGGGGCTGCCGCAGGGCGACGACGTCATGCTTATGTATCAGTCCACAGGGTTCCACGACTGTCAGACCGTCCGGGAAATGCTGGGGCTTCGCCCGATACGAGAGTTTGAGCAGTGGGCGGAGAAAATGGGGATACTATCCGGCGGGCGGCTCACTTCCCGGGCGGGGGATCTGACTATTTTCAGATAAAGGAGGCACTACATGAGCAGAGCATTCACACTTAACGGAAACACAGATATCCTGGGCTGCGACCTCACCGGCATTCCTATGCAGGAATTCAGCGAGCGGGACAGCTCCGATAATAGCGAGATATACGAGCAGTACAAAAAAGCCACCCCGGCGAGGGTGGGGATAGGGCACACCGGACCGCGTTATCACACTGCGGCGGCGCTGCGGTTTCAGGCAGATCAGTACGCCGCGGCGAACGCAGTGCAGATGGAGGTGCCGGAGAGCGTTGTGAAGAAGCTGGGGCTGTTTGAGGTGCGCACAGAGTGCAGCAGCAAATACGAAATGCTGACCCGCCCCGACCTGGGCAGGCTGTTCAGCGAGGAAACCCAGAAGCTGATTTCAGAGCGGTGCGTCCATGAGCCGGACGTGCAGATATTCATTGGCGACGGACTTTGCTCGCCGTCGGTGGAGGCAAATGTTCCGACAATGTACCCGGCGATATGCGCGGCGCTTGAATACGAGGGTATCACCGTCGGAACGCCTTTTTTTGTGCGATATTGCAGGGTCAACACGGTGCGGACGGTCGCGGAGCTTCTTCACCCGAAGGTGACCTGCGTGCTTATCGGCGAGCGCCCGGGAATGCTCACGTCACAGAGCATGTCGGCGTATATGGCGTACAACGCCGGATATGATATGCTTGAGTCGGATTACACCGTAGTTTCCAACATAAGCAGCGTAGGAATGCCCCCGGCAGAAGCCGCCGCAAATATAGCGGATATAATCAAGGCAATGCTGGAGCAGAAAACCAGCGGTTACGGATTGAAATACTAAATATGCAAAAGAACCTGACAATTAAGTCAGGCTCTCAGCTTGTCGAAAAACTCTTTCGCGAAGCGAGATGGTTTTCGCTTCCTTTTGACACAAAAGGAAGCGGGGTGTGGGGCAGCGCCCCACCACTCTGCGCGATAGCGCAGTAATACGCGTCAATAGCGCTAAAGGGGTTTGGGGGAAAACAAGAGTTTTCCCCCAACATTTTTGATGGCATCGAGCCATCAAAAATGAATTTTCAATTTTTTCGACGGTCTGACACAGTATCAGCGTTTCTGCATGATACCGTGTTATTTTTATTTCGTCAGTCTCAGGAAGCCGCTACCTGCGGTTATCTTACCCTCTGAGGTCATAGTGACTGAGGTGTATTCATCGGTGTTGGCAATTACCATCGGCGTGACGGTGTTGTAGCCCTCGGAGCGTATGCCCTCAATGTCGAAGGATATCAGCAGGTCGCCGGGCTTCACCTGTGCGCCCTCGGTGACATGTACCGTGAAGTACTTCCCACCCAGCTTCACCGTGTCGATACCGATATGCAGCAGTATCTCCGCGCCGTCCTCCGAAACAAGGCTTATCGCATGCTTCGTGTCGGTGATATTCTCGACTCTGCCGGTGCAGGGGGAGTACAGCTTCCCCTCGTCGGGACGTATCGCCGCGCCCTCGCCCAGAATCCCCCCGGCGAAAACCTCGTCCTCCACCTCGGAAAGCGGCACTGCAACACCGTTCATGTGGGCGTTAAGAGTGATTGGGGATACCGCTCCGGCGGGAGCTTGTTGTACCTGCACAGGCGTCTCGGGCGCAGAAGCAGGAGTATTCCCCGAAATTATCTCGTCCAGCCTGTCGGAATCAGGAGCGTCCATGAAATCCTCAAGGTTCGACTTAATGACCGATACCTGCGGTCCGTAAACCACCTGAACTCCGTTACCCTTGCGGATAACCCCCGAAGCGCCGCTCTGTCTGAGCAGCCCCTCGTCAGTGAGCGCCGGGTCTTTGACCGTCACACGCAGCCGGGTGGCGCAGCAGTCGAGGTCGGAAATGTTCGACTTGCCGCCCAGTCCTTTCAGCACCAGCGCGCTGACCAATGCATTCGCACTGCCAGACTGCTTGCGTGATTCCATGTCCTTGCGGGTGTAGAGTTTGGTTTCCTCGTCGTCCGCTTCCCGCCCGGGGGTTTTCAGGTTCATTTTCGTTATCATGAAGTAGAACACGAAATAGTATACCACCGCGTAAACAAGACCCACGACAACTATCCATATCCAGTTGGTCTTGTCGTTTCCCTGAAGTACACCGAACAGGGTCAGGTCGATTAGTCCGCCGGAGAAGGTCATGCCGACGCCAACGTTCAGAATGTGCATGAGCATATAGGAAAGTCCCGCCAGCACGCAATGAACACCGTACATTACCGGCGCAACGAACAGGAACGTGAACTCCAGCGGCTCGGTGATACCGGTCAGCATGGAGGTCAGCGCCGCAGACAAAAGAAGTCCGCCCACCTGCTTTTTCTTTTCGGGACGAGCGGTCCTGTAAATTGCATAAGCCGCCGCAGGAAGTCCGAATATCATGAACGGGAACTTACCGGACATGAACCGGGTCGCGGACACCGAGAACTGCCCGGTTGACCGGGAAGCAAGCTCCGCAAAGAAGATATTCTGGGCGCCGGTTATTGTTGCGCCGTCTATTATCATCGAGCCGCCAAGCTCCGTCTGCCAGAACGGCATATAGAACACATGGTGCAGCCCGAACGGAATGAGTGCACGCTCGATGGTGCCGTATATCCATGTTCCCGCGTATCCGGACTCCAGCACCAGATTTCCCAGCATGGAGATACCGGTCTGGACAACAGGCCACACAAAGAACATCAGAACACCCACCAGCAGGTATACTACGCTGGAGATTATCGGCACGAACCTCGTTCCGCCGAAGAATGACAGCACCTGCGGCAATTCTATCTTGTAAAAGCGGTTATGAAGCGCCGCAACTCCCAGACCAACGATTATACCGCCGAAAACGCCCATTTGCAGCGTGGTTATGCCGAGCACCCCGGTGGTGGAGTTCGCGGGCATTGCTTCAACTCCGCCCTGCGCTTCAATGAGGGTGCTTATCGTGGTGTTCATGATGAGATAGGCTACCACGGCGGAGAGCGCGGCGGTGGATTTCTCTTTCTTCGCCATGCCTATGGCAACGCCCATCGCGAACAACAGCGGCAGATTGTCGAACACAACGCTGCCGGTCTTGCTCATGATGTCAAGGATAGTGTAGAATACCCCGCCCTCGTAGATGATGCCGGTCAGCCCGTAGGCTTCAAGCGTAGTCGGGTTGGTGAAGGAGCTGCCTATACCAAGCAGCAGTCCGGCTATCGGGAGTATCGCAATAGGCAGCATGAACGAACGTCCTACCCTTTGCAGCACACCGAATATCTTATCTTTCAAGGCTTTTCTTCCTTTCGTTTTTTGTTTTAGGATATGCGGTTCTGCCGGAAAAATACATGTGTTGGTACATTTCCGCAAACAAAAAGACGCCGCGAAACACGGCGTCCATTATGTGCTTTGGATAAGCTGACTTTACGTCAATATCACTGCTTCACAGAAGCAAGCTCTTCCTCGGCTCTTTCCTCTTCCTCGACATCTCGGGCATGTTCTGCCTGAATATCCGGGTCGTAGGAAAGCAGAGGTTCGATCTTTTTCTTGTGGATACGGCGGTCAATATAGTTCTTTGTTATCTTGACTACCAACGGCGAAAGTGCGATAACGCCGATAAGGTTCGGGATCATCATCAGACCGTTGAAGGTATCAGAAATGTCCCATGCAAGGCTGGAGGTCATTATCGCGCCGGATATCATCATCAGTACGAAGAACACCTTGTAGCCCTTTGCAGCCTTGAGACCGAAAAGATACTCAAAGGACTTGGAGCCGTAGTGAGACCAGCCCACAACGGTGGTGAATGCGAACAGAAGTATCGAGATGGATACAAAGATAGAGCCGAACGAACCGAATACATTGCCAAAGGAATCTGCAACGAGGGTAGCGTCGTTTACGTTCGGGTCAACCGCGCCGGTCTCAAGATTGATAGCGCCGGAAGAAAGTACTACAACTGCGGTCATAGTGCAGACAACGATGGTATCAGCGAATACCTCGAAGATGCCCCACATGCCCTGCTTTACAGGCTCTCTTACGTTGGAAGCGGAGTGTACCATTACTGAAGAACCAAGACCTGCTTCGTTGGAGAATACGCCGCGCTTGCAGCCCTGGGTGATGACTTCCTTGATAGCGATACCGGTAACACCGCCGACAACTGCGTCAACACCGAATGCGAACCTGAAGATAGAGCCGAAGATCGCGCCGATCTGGGAGATGTTTGCGAAGAACACGATAAGACAGCCGAGTACATAAGCGCAAGCCATGAACGGGATAACCTTTTCAGCGAAAGCGGCGATACGCTTCAGACCGCCGAGAATGATAAGACCGCCGAGTATCATCAATACGACACCGATTATAAGGGAAGTCCACTTTACCTCGCCGAAAGCATAGCCGAGATCAACGTTGGAAAGCAGTGCGGAGTCGAGATTGATAACGATCTTGTTTATCTGACCCATGTTTCCGATACCGAATGAAGCCAGGACCGCAAACACCGCGAACGCGCCCGCAAGTATACGACCGATCCACTTGCAGTGCTTATAGCCGCCGAGTCCGTCGCGCAGATAGTACATCGCACCGCCAGACCACTCGCCTTCCTTGTTCTTGCGGCGGAAGAAGATACCGAGCACGTTTTCGGAGAAGTTGGTCATCATTCCGAAGAACGCAGCTATCCACATCCAGAACACAGCGCCCGGGCCGCCCACGCATATCGCGGAAGCAACGCCAGCGATGTTGCCGGTTCCTATCGTTGCTGCAAGAGCAGTACAAAGCGCCTGGAACTGGGACACGGAGCCGTGCTCCTTGTTCTTGCGGACCTTGCTGTGACGGCTGAACATACCGCCGATGGTCCTCATCCACCATTCCTTGATATGTACCACCTGAAAGAACTTAGTCAAAACAGTCATCAATATACCCGTGCCGATAAGCAGGATAAGACCGATCTTGACCCAGACAAAATCGTTTATCGCGTTATTGACCTGGTTGATCTGCTCAAGAAAATCCATAAAAAACCTCCAAAATAAATTATGTACGATTTATTCTATCATATTTTCACTCAATTTTCAATAAAAAAACGAAAAAAACGTTTATTTTCATCAAAAAATGCACGTAATTTCGTAAGATTTCACAAAGAGCATTTGCAGGACGGCGGCTACATAAAATTCATCTGTCAGCTCTGAAGCGGCGGCAGTCGTTTTTTTGCAGGCAGGAACTGTGGATAAAACTGACTTTACCCCTTGACAAAACCGAAAAGTTGTGATAAAATAATAATGTTATTTGCCGCTGTGGTGAAATCGGCAGACACAAGGGACTTAAAATCCCTCGGTAGAAATACCGTACCGGTTCAAGTCCGGTCAGCGGCACCATATAAAACCCCCTTGCAAACGGCTCTGTTAAGCGAAATGCAAGGGGTTGTTTTTCTCCTTTTATTATGTTTACTAAAACATCTAACAGCAGTCATTTTCCTTGGTTTTCACTAATAATCCCCGCCTTTCAGATATTTTTACACGATTTTTACACGATTTTTCTCTTGACTTTTTGTTCCCCTAATGATATAATTAGGACAACAGGATGCAGAAAGGAGAGATATTATGGCAAATACTGGGAGTAAAAAGGCTCGTAAGGTAAAAAATCTTGGTGTTGTTTATTTTGACGGTAGCAAAAACTCGTGGGTTGGGCTGATTGAGATTGGCAAATATAGCAACGGCAGAACAAAATATAAGTGCTGTTACGGTTCCTCTCAAAATACAGTTATTGACAAAATGAGAGATTATTGCAGTAATCACCCGTATTGCTTTGAAAAGCAAGAAGACGTTAACTCCATTACTGTCACAGATTATTTTACCAACTTCTTGCAGTGTGTAAAAAAGCCCAAGCTAAAACCAGCCAGTTTTACAAGGGAACTAGGCACATTAAACAATCATATTATCCCATATATTGGAACATATAATCTTGCAGAACTAACGACGTTGATTATTCAAACAGAACTAGTCAATGCTTTAATGGTAAAAGGATTAAGCTATTCATCTGTTCATAAGGCGTATATTCTTGTAAATGAAGGACTCCGTTATGCGTACAAGCAATCATTAATCCCTAATAACCCGTGTGACTTGGTTGAAGAACCTTCTAAAAAAGTCTTCACCAACAACAAGAGTATCCGGTTCTTAGACGATAATGAAATATCCAACTTTATATCAGCAGCAACAACCAAGACTAAATCCAACAAAAAGATGAAATATAGAAACGGTTATGCAATTATATCATTGATTTATACTGGATTAAGAGGCGGAGAATTGATGGCACTGAAGTGGGGCGATATCAATTTTGAAGGAGGATACATTTCCGTTCGCCGCAATGTCGCTGCTGTGTATAATTCTGAGGGAAAGCGCGAAGTCTTGATTCAAGACGGTACTAAAACCAAAGAAGGGCGAACGGTATATCTGTCAAAATCCGCTAAAAAATACCTACAGCTTGCCAAACTCACCCAATCAGCTTCTCAAACGCAGAACGACAATTTCGTTTATATCACTAACGGGTGCCGCGATTTAAGTTCTCTCGAGGAAACATACTCCACAATTTGTGATAAAGCTGGAATTAGTAATCATCAAGGCATTCACACATTGCGCCACACTTGTGCAAGTTTGCTAATAAGAAAGGGTGTTGATGTTAAGATAATCAGCGAGATGCTCGGGCACTCTAGTGTTTCCTTTACATATAATACTTATATCCATCTTCTTGAAGAAGAAAAGGCTAAGGTAATCGGCGAACTTGACATATAAAAACGCAGGCACACCCATTACGAGTGTGCCTATCGTTTTATTCAGTGCTTCCAAATCCGCCATTCCTTATTCCGTCAGCATTATCGTCTACGGTCTTGAAGAATTGTGTTATTACTCCTTGCATAAACGCCTCTCCTTTGTTTATAGTAACCGTCCGCCCGTCCCGGCTGTCATTGGTAATCTTTGCCATTATGTGTCCTTCGTTATCCGATGAATAGTAATCACTGTCAATCACCCCTACAGTGTTATCAAGCTGTAGACGGAATTTAAACCCGAGCCCGCTGCGCGGGTACACAGCGAGGAACTTATCATCATCTAACTGGACTCTGATTCCAGTTGGGATTTTAATTGTTTCTCCCGAGTTCAAGGTGAAGCTAAATGGCGCAAAGAAGTCGTATCCTGCCGACCCAGTTGTAGCTCTTCGTGGGAGTTTGATTTCGTTATACTCAACTTCAATCTCTGTTTTCTTCCCGACTGATGACTTGTATTGTTCAAAGCTAACCTTTTCAAACTTGTTCATATATTACCCTCACTTCACAACTTCTCCATAATTTTACTTTAACACAACTATTCTCATTTGCTCATATCATCAAACCACCACGAATAGCTCCCGTCTGCTTCTTTTAGGACAACGCCATTTCCACTTTGTGAAGAGTATTCTGAGAATTCAGGCGAGTATTCTTTAACGAAAAACACTCCATTTTCTGCTGGGTCGTTGGGAAAAGAAACACGATATTCTCCGGAAGCGTTTCTTTTTTCATTGACTATAAAGCGATGATAACGCGTGGAACCAGCCGGGTCTGAACTTTCGGGCATTATCTGTGGAGCGAACGCAATATCGCCGTCCTCTTGGATATATTTTCCGTACTTTGACGCAATCGCTCCGATAATATAGCTGAAGTCTTTTGGGGATATAGTTAGTATTCTGTGAGTTAAAATTCCTTTTTCATGAAAGCCTTTCGCTAAGGTGTCACACATTTCAAGAGCTTTATCAAGTGGTATGTATATTGCCATATTACGTATCTTCCTCTCTGGTTTATATTGTGCCTAGAACTTCTCTCCATCCATTTTTGCCCCGCAATCTGCACAATATTTATTGTGTTTGAAATCTACAATCTGGTCTTTCCCAAATATCGATCCGCATTTTGAGCATCGGAACCGAGATACGCCATAACCGAGATATTCGTTTATCCACCGCCCATAGGCCACAGGTTTGTATTCTCCGCTCGTGATTTTATCAGCCCATTGTCTGATTGTCATACCCTTATATTCAAATTCATCAAGTGCTTTGTTGGCAATTTCTTTTGCCGTTTCTTCTAAACTAGATGTTTTGAATTCAGCCATTGTTTTCCTCCCTGTGCTGCTGTTTTAGTTGTTCCTTTAATTCAGTTGCATTCGTCATCGTGTATCCACAACGAGAACAGTAATAACGCGTCATGTCTTTATATGTCATAACCTCAGTGCTTGAACAATTAGAACAAGCATATAAATCGTTAAAATCTGTCGGTCTCCATATTGCTTCGTGTTGCTTAGATTTATTTCCATATTTAGATTCGGAAAGCATTCTGCCGTAACAATCTTCACAAAGGTCA
Organism: Oscillospiraceae bacterium; assembly: GCA_051892275.1. Classification (GTDB taxonomy): domain Bacteria; phylum Bacillota; class Clostridia; order Oscillospirales; family Ruminococcaceae; genus CAG-115. Next base: position 12,592 of record JBJFGA010000138.1, read on the forward strand.
ATCTTTACCCATTTCAAAGAATTGTAGAACGAGCCATACTCCGTCATTTGACGGATTGATTTTAAACATTTAGCTTTCACCTTAAATCGGTGGGATGATTGATTTCCGCATACATCACAAGTATAAATGATATTTTTAGCCATTCTGTTTTGCCTCCAACAAATCCGGATTATCCCAAATATTTCCGACGACTTCGCAATCAAACGGTATATTCTTTTGGTCATAGTAGCTATTAGGTTTAAGGTTCATGATAAATCCAACATCATGATATTCAATCACGCCTTTTCTGACCCTATATCCGTTCATCTCATGGACTTTGCCTTTGACAATATCCCCTTCGAAGATTTTCTTGCCGTTTTTATCGGTTCTTCCGATATAATCACCAACGGTTTCGGGGTCAACCTCAATGCATTCATCATAGGTCATGTATACCCCGTCCACCCATTGTATTCCGGGGATAGTGATGATATAGGTTTGCTTGCCCATGCCTAATACCACCTCACCTTCTACAGGTATGCCGTAAACAAACTCGCCCTCGTCGTTGTCCGTTCGCTTTCCACGGCTCAATCTCTCACGCATTGTCAGACCTCCTTTGCTCTAAACGCCCAAACCGGGCAACCTCGCTTAGGTTTATAATCTACCAACCACCAGTTATTTCGTGCTCCAGCAGAAATATCATTATCGTCAACGCCGTACCCGTAATAAACGTATCCACTACGCTTCTCGACTTCATCAACGCCGAGTTCAGATTTAGCTATCTCAGTAGCCTCCTGTTCGGTGTATCGCTCCCTACTTATTGCCAGAGGATAATCGCCTGTGAATGGTTCGTAATCGAACTTGCTCATTTCTGTTTCTCCTTATTACTAAACAATTTACATATCTTGTATTGAAAACGAGAACAGTACCCATAATTATAAAGTCTGTCCAGTCCAACCGGTTTGTGAAGTATCTTGTTCCTTAAAAAAGCCCACGGAACAAACGCTATTCTTGAAAGGATTTTATTCATCTTCGTGACTGTTACCTTCTTTTATTTTGCTCGTCAGGAACTCAATGTTGTTCATTAGACACATCTTCCTTCATCTTCAATAAGTAATGAAATAATAAAAGCAACTATTCCAATCAAAAAAGCAATAAAGTCTCCGGTATCAAAAATACCAGCCATTTTTGATCTTGTGAGTGCACTACCGATAGAAGTTCCACCAATCACAAGTAAATAACGACTAATACGGTTTCTCAAATTTCTGTTTTGCATTTTATGCCTCCTCATATTGACTTATCGTTTCCTTTCAAGTTCCTTATCGAACGTTCGTGATATTCTTTTAATGTATATCTTCTTTCAAGCCTTCCGTTAGCTCCATCCCAAAACCATTTTATTTCACAACCCTTTGAATCAGCCATAGCTATTTCAGCTTGCATTCCTTTTGAAATATCTAAACCGAACACCCAAATCTCTGAACAGAAGCCCATTAGAATACTCGCGAAGTTCATCCCTTTTTCATGTTCTATTGAATTGCTGTCGTCAAGAAACTGTGGGAACCGTAAATGCGGGGCTAAAGGCATATAGCCTTGTTCTACTACAAATCTGCAATATCGTCTTGCGTTTTCAACATTCTTATCAACATCTCCAGAATATGGGGAGCAGACATATACTATGCGGTTACTCTGAACCTTAGAGGTGTTGTTTATAGCTGGAAAACAATCTTTGTCAGATATGACCTCGTAGAGGCTATTTAAGGCAGCCGCTCCATAGTAGTCCTTAAAACGAGCTGCATTATTGCGGCGAGCTTCGATAGCTTCAAGAACATCACCACGTTCTATGTATTCAGGCATGTGTTTATCTCCTTTCTCCACACCTATAATAATACAATATTTCTTTCTTTGTTTTTGAACATTTATTACAATGGTAACATATTACTTTGTTCATGTAACAGATAGCGATAAAGGGCGCATAAGGATCTAAAACATAGTATTCCTTAGTAACCTTCCAATCGTGCTTACATTTTTCATATCTTGCCATTTTCATTATTCCTTTCCGCGCTAATCACCGTAAGTAGTTCGGGATTATCATGCCTATTTCCAATTACTCTTATGTCAGAAAAGTCTCCGTATGGATTTTGTACCATTAAACAAAATAAATCAAAAGAAACTGGTATGCTGTCACGGCTATTTCGGTAGATTTAGTGTATTTCACTTTATTCTCGCCCTTTCTTTTGTTCGACTTCAATCCTATCTTTTGCAGTCTGAAAATACTTATCGTCCAATTCAAACCCTATAAATTTTCGGTTTAGATTTCTTGCGGCAATACCCGTTGACCCCGCTCCCATAAAAGGATCTAGTACTATATCGCCCTCCTTAGAACTATTTGCAATATAGTACTCCATTAACTCTACTGGCTTCTCAGT
>JBJFGA010000139.1:0-3619 GCA_051892275.1 Oscillospiraceae bacterium
ATATCCTACTTGACCCCTCTTCCGTTTCACCTCAATAGTAAATGCTGTTGCCGTGCTCATGAAACAAATACGTCTTGACAATTATATTAAATAGTTGTATAATAAAAAAGGAATGATATATATTGCCCAGAATAAATAGCAAAGGAGTTTAACATGATGAGGAAAAAACTGTCGGTATTTGTTGCCTTTCTTATGGCAATAGGGTTTCAGACTGCCTCGCTCACCGCATGGGCGGCTGAACCTGCTGTTACACCCATTGCTGAAGAGATATCGTACTCCGACGGCTTCGTCTTAGAGGAAGAATTTATTTCTGATGAGGAAGCCGAAGAAGCACGGCAGCGGATAGAAGCTGACTATGAAGATGCGGTTTTTGATTATTCTGATGTATACTACGGTACATACAGCAGTGTTTACAGCTGCAACTATTTTTATGACCAGCTTTCAACCGCTCAGCAGTCGCTGTACGACAGTCTGGTGGCGGAAACAGAGAAAGTCGTGGCTTCAAACGTTGATTTCAGCGATGTAAGGTATGCCACGATAACTTACTCGCTGTCATACGAAGAAATGCGGGAGGCGTTTAATGCTTTCTACTCTGATAATCCGCAGTATTTTTTCATAATCAACGGATATTCTTTTAATTCTTCAATTATTTTCCCGAAACTTCACGAGAATTTCACCACTTATTCTGCAAGAAAGACATATGCCGACGGGATAAAAGAGATCGCTGACTCCTGGCTGCCGCAGATTAATTCCTGCAGAACGATCCTTGACAAAGAGAAGAAACTCTGCGACCTGCTGTGTAATCAAATAACCTATGAGTTTGGGAGCAACCATCAGTCCATAGCAGGCGCTCTTGTTGACGGCAAATGCGTCTGCAACGGTTATGCTATGGCGTTTTCATATTTCGCAAATTGCGTGGGCATAGACACCATCATGGCTATCGGGCAGAATCATGCCTGGAACATGGTCGATCTATATGGCAACTGGTATCATATCGACGTTACATGGATCGACGGTGGAGTACCTCTATATAATGTCAGCTCCGAACTGGTGGTTTCTTACGACACCTCCGCCAACGAACACACGATCAATACTGATTATTATGTCAACAGAACTCTTCCCACTGCCGTCAAGGTTAATCCGGTCGTTCCCGACAGCTCAGTACACACCCTGAAGGCAGCGGTCAGCAAGAACTCAGTCGCCCTCAGCTGGGACGCCGTTGCAAGTGCGCGCAAGTACTGCGTCTATAAGCTGGCAGACGATACGTTCACTCCGCTGACCGTGACCACTGGAACAAGCTACACCGTAAATGACCTTGACTACAACACCAAGTACGGGTTCCTTGTGTTAGGGCATAACGGCGGAGAGTGGAGTCCGTATCTGGATACAGATATCGTATATGTCACCACTGACAGCATTCAGCCGGGAAAGCCTGTGGTCACAGTAACCGCCGCTGACGGCACTGCGACAGTACAGGGGGAAGCCGTGGAAAACGCGACTAAATACGGGGTTTATTACTACCTTAACGGCAAATATTACGCAGCAGGAACTACCACTGGTACTTCCTACACTGTGAAGGGACTGACGAACGGCACGGAATATGGGTTCCTTGTGCGTTCCTGTGTTGGCGGCAGCTGGAGCAGCTTCACCACCGATGACATCGTCTATGCTACTCCTGTAACCACAAAGCCCACGCCTACCGTCACCGCTGCCGACGGCACTGCGACATTGAAATGGAATGCCGTGGACGGCGCAACGAAATATGCGGTATATTACTTCGTTAACGGCGGATATAGTGCGGCGGGAACCACCACCGGCACTACATATACCATAAAGGGTCTGACGGACGGTACGGAATATGGGTTCCTTGTGCGTTCCTGCATTGGCGGCAATTGGAGCAGCTTCACCATCGCCGATAATGTGTATGCTACCCCGTTTTCCACAAAGCCCAAACTGACTGTAACCGCTTCTGACGGCACTGCGAAATTATCGTGGGAAGCCGTGAACGGCGCGACAAAATACGCGGTATATTACTTCGTTAATGGCAGCTATCGTGCGGCGGGGACCACCACCGACACCACATATACAATAAAGGGTCTTACGGACGGCACAAAGTATGGCTTCCTTGTGCGTTCCCGCATTGGCGGTAACTGGAGCAGCTTCACAACTGCAGACAACGTGTACGCTACCCCTGTGACCACCAAGCCCGTGCCTTCTGTTACCTCCTCTGGCGGCACTGCGACATTAACGTGGGCAGCCATAGACGGCGCAACGAAATACGCAGTATATTACTACCTCAATGGCAGCTATTTCGCGGCAGGTACTACTGCTGGCACTTCCTACACGATCAAGGGTCTGACCAGCGGCACAAATTACGGTTTCCTTGTGCGTTCCTGCATTGATGGCAATTGGAGCAGCTTTACGACTGCGGACAATGTTTATGTAATTATCTGAGCAATATGATCAGTTAATAAAAATAAGAAAGGAAGATTGTATGAAAAGAAAAAGAGTTCTGGCAGCGCTTCTGGCTGGCTCGGTATTTGCTTCTTCATTATGCGGCACCGGCATAACCGGGAGTATAGCATTTGCTGAAAGCCCCGACGAAGCGTATTTCAGCGTCAGCTATGACGGATCTCCGCTTAAGCTGGAGGTTTATGATGAAGACGGAACGACCTGCGCGGGCGCTCTGTATTCATCAGGAAGTTTTGGGGGAGGCTCACAGCTGTTTGAGGACTTTGAGCAGAACTATTCTGCTATCAGCGTTGGCTCCTTTTATGTGCAGGACTGCACGATTTCCGGAGTAACCAGTGATGACGTAAACACCAGCATATATGTATTGTATGGTGAAAACTCCGACTGGTATGAGACAGACGCGCAGTCCATCACGCTGGAACAGCTGGCAGGCGAGATAGATATTGAAGGGAAATATATCCATGATATCGGTATCCGTGCGGTGGTTTCAGACTCTGCGTTGCTTGACGCTGCGGGAGTAAGCACCGTTGTTCCGGAGTTCATGAACCTCGGTTCGAAGCAGACCTTCGTTGACGTCATGGACGACGATGATACTATCCAGGCAACAGTGACCCACTCGGTTGACGATGGTGGCAATGCGGTAAACACCATTGAGCAGTATTCAAAGATACTGACCCTGCCGGGTATCGAATATGGTGTTACCACTGTTGGCGAACTGAAGGAGAAGTACGCATTCATCTGTGAACAGAATACCGAGCTTGCTTCAATAAGCCCGGAGGGTATTCCTGTGTCTGCGGTTGCGCCTACAACTATTGTTGTTGCATCCGATGAGAACTGGGGCAATTACCAGTGGCTGGACAAATGGGGAAGCCCCAGCTTTGATGTATCGACAATCGACGACAGCTATGATGATCTTCTTGTAAGAGAAGTTGTTTTCAAGTACATGCTCAATGAGGACGCAGTGTCGTTTGATGATATTGACGTTATCACCTATACGCTGGACGATAGCGCTCCCGAGCTGTATCTCCAGCAGATGCCCACAATTTCATCACCGGTTTTTGGTAATTTTGTTGTGGAAAACGGTGAGCTGTCTCTTGGCTTCTACTATGAAAAATATTTACTCAACACGGCTCTGCAGTACAAGACG